>BAXC01000019.1 GCA_001310375.1 Bacillus sp. JCM 19041
GGGTGGGATGATGCAGCCGAGCAAAGTTGAATGGGGCACGCAATCGGTTCGAAGAAAAAAAAGTATCTTTAAAGCTTACGGCAATTACTTGTTTGTATTACCGGGGTTGTTGTTTCTAAGCGTGTTTATGTTGTTTCCAATTGCATACAATGTGTTTTTAACCTTTAAAAATGTAACCGTATTCAATATTATGTCAGGATCTGATTTTATCTGGTTTGAAAATTATTTAACGGTATTAACGGATCCGATTTTTTTGTCCTCGATTGGGAATTCTGTCATTTTTACGGGGCTCTGTCTTGTGTTTCAATTTATGATTGGACTCGCGTTGGCCTTGTTCTTTAATCGGAAATTTCCGGGTAGAGGCATTATGCGTTCTCTTATTTTAATGGCATGGATGATTCCGCTTGTCATCACAGGAAATCTATTTCAATGGATGTTTGCTGGGGAGTACGGCATTATTAATCATTTCCTCATGTGGATCGGTTTTATTCAAGAGCCGATTTATTGGGTGTCAAATGAAGATACGGCTCTTTATAGCACCATTATTGCAAATATTTGGATCGGGATTCCGTTTAATATGGTTATTCTGCTTGCGGCACTTCAATCGTTGCCAGTTGAAGTTTATGAAGCAGCGCGAGTGGATGGTGCATCTAAAGCAAGGCAGCTGTTTTCGATTACGCTGCCATTGTTAAAACCAACCTTGTTTATCCTCGTTATGCTCGGGATCATATACACCTTTAAAGTGTTTGACATTATTTTAATAATGACACAGGGAGGACCGGTTTACTCGTCGACAGTTGTTCCGTTTTATGCTTATGAACAAGCCTTCATCCATTACAACTTCAGTATTGGCGCTACGATTACAACCATCATGTTGTTTATGTTAATCGTCGTCTCGCTTGTTTACTTGTACTTTGTTAATAAGGAGGAAACAGAATGAAAAATCGATTTTGGCAAAGCCAATCTGTTGCAACCATCATTGCGCTCTTCTCGACGATGCTCTTTTTGTTTCCTGTTTATTGGATGTTTACAACGTCGATTAAGCCGATGTCATCTATTTTTTCTGTTCCACCGGAATTGGTTCCATCAAATGTAACCGCAGAGGCGTATACAGAAAACATTCTTAAAAACCCTGATTTGCTTGGTTTTTTCTTAAATAGCCTCATCATTGCGGGAGGGACTCTAATTTTGACTCTGTTGCTTGCCGCACCAATCGCCTATGCTTGGCAAGACTTGATATAAAAGGAAAGGGACCGATCATTGGGATCATGTTGGTGACACAAATGTTACCAAGTATTATGCTGGCGTTGCCGTTTTTCTTGTTGTTTTCAGCGTTAGGTTTATTAAATAGCTTTCCTGCACTCATCTTGGCAAATACAACAACAGCGATGCCTTTTGCGATATTAGTGCTCCGTCCATTCTTTATGTCGATTCCAAAAGGGTTAGAAGAAGCAGCCGCTATTGATGGGAGCAATCGGTTCTTCACCTTTGTCCGGATCATTTTGCCACTTGCTAAACCAGGCTTGCTGACAGTGG
The DNA here is from genome assembly GCA_001310375.1 of Bacillus sp. JCM 19041. GTDB lineage: Bacteria > Bacillota > Bacilli > Bacillales > Bacillaceae_D > Shouchella. The sequence goes on from BAXC01000019.1 coordinate 1,537, forward strand.
GTTTATTTGCTTTCTTGTTTGCTTGGGGTGACTTGTTATTTGCGCTCATTTTAACGACAGACGAAAGTATTCGTCCACTAACACTTTATCTGTTTACATTTATCGGTCAATACGGGACCGATTGGAACAGTTTAATGGCCGTTTCATTCGTTGCGGTCATTCCAATCATTTTGATATTTATTTTCTTCCAAAAGCATATTGTCGAAGGAATTGCATCTGGATCAATGAAATAATAACTGGAGGGTTTTAACAATGAAATTAGGTGTTTTTGCAGTCTTATACGGAAAAAAAACACTCGAAGAGATGCTTGATCATATACAATCAAAAGGGCTTGATACAGTCGAAATTGGCGCAGGAGGTTATATTGGAGACGCCCATTGTAAACCATTGGAATTGCTCCAAGATGAACAGAAGCTCTCGACCTTTAAACAAATGTTTGAACAACGGGGCATCACGATCAGCGCACTAAGCTGTCACGGAAATGGACTTCATCCAAATCGGGATGTAGGTGACGATCATGACCGAATCTTTGATGCCACAGTCGAACTAGCAGCAAAGCTTGGCGTCGATACAGTTGTCACATTTTCTGGATGCCCGGGAGAATCAGAGCATTCCAAATACCCGGTTTGGAATACATGTCCTTGGCCACATGATTTCTCGGAAGTGCTAAAGTGGCAGTGGGACGAAAAAGTGATTCCATATTGGCGGAAGAAAAATGAGCTGCTTAAAAAGTATGACGTACGAGTGGCTATCGAACCACATCCTGGTTTTGTAGTCTACAATAACGAGACGTTGCTTCGCTTACGACAGGAGTGTGGGGTTCAGATTGGTGCGAACTTTGATCCTAGTCATTACTTTTGGCAAGGCATGGATCCAGCTGTCTGCATACGTGAGCTGGGAGAGGCCATTTATCACTTTCACGCGAAGGACACGAAAGTGGAGCGCATTAATGCCGAACGCAACGGCGTTCTTGATATGAAACCTTACCGAGATATGGCAAACCGCTCATGGGTTTTTCGAACGGTCGGATATGGACATAACGAAGAAGTGTGGCGCGATATAATTAGTGCCTTGCAATTAGTTGGGTACAAAGGAGCTATTAGTATCGAACATGAAGATGGGTTAATGACCAATGAAGAAGGTCTTAATAAAGCCATTGCCTTCTTGAAAGATTCCATTGTAGTGAATGCTGCTGGAGAAATGTGGTGGGTGTAGAGTTGAATTATGTTTTTTGCTTCATGAGTCTAGGCGTAGAGCCTAGACTTTTTTTTTGCCAGTTGCGTATGTTTCCGCTTTCATTATAAAGTAAGAACACTAGCATACTATTGAAGGAGAGATTCGATGGGGTTTGTCATCCAAGAAAAAAGCTATAAGAATGACCCTACTAGTGTCAATAGCGAGCGGATTATTGTGTCTTCGTCCTCTTCCTTAGGGATTTTACGTGAGAAGCTTGTTCAAAACATTGGTATTAAACGGATTGGCGGTTTCTTGTTCCATTTTGGTTATGATATGGGTGTCAATGCCGCCAAACAAGCGATGGAGCGGGAAAAATCAATCGAACAATTGATTAAAGATGGGCCGAAATGGCATGTGAAAAGTGGACAGATACGAGATTTTGAACATAAATGTGTGGTTGAATATGGTGTGGATGGGCAAGTCGTTTCCGTTGTTGGACAAGGAAAGTGGGTTGGTTCATATGAAGCGTATGAACATAAGAAACGAATTGGACAAGCGGATGCTCCTGTATGCCACACGCTACTTGGCTATTCAAGCGGTTTTATGTCAACAATATTCGGGCGTGAGTTGTTGGCTCGAGAGTTGACGTGTACAGGGGCGGGTCATGCTGAATGCCGTTGGGTCATTAAATTAAAAGAAGATTGGCATCAAGATATGCATGATGATATTTATCAAGAAAACCATTCGCCGATCTTACAAGAATTAGAGTTTACGTATGACCAGCTGCTTGAACAAACCAATCTTGTGACAAAACTTTCGTCTTTCCAAAAGCGGTTAACGCAGGAGATTGTTGATGGAAGTGATTTGCAGTCGGTAACGAATCGGGCCTATGAGATTTTAAAAGTTCCGATCATTATTGATGATTTGAACTTAGACTCGATCTCGTTTGCCGGTGTTTCAGAGGAACGAATTAAAAGCATTAATGAAGAGAGCAAGAAAAAGCTTCCAGGATATGTTGTGAAAAACCGGAAAAAGTATGCAGTGCCATTCCGAAAAAAAGTGATGGAATTAAGCAAGGGATTTCGTTACATTGTTCCGATTTTAGTGGAGAATGAAATTCTTGGCTATTGCTCGACTTTGTTAACAGAGGAAGAGAATTACCATACAAATGAACATTATTTCTTTGTTGAACATTTAGCAAATGCAGTTGCCTTAATTTTGTTAAATGAAAAACGCGTTTTGATTCAAATGAACGGATGAAAGGGAACTTCTTTGAACAAATTCTGGAACAAAAGTATTCGGATACGGAATTTATAAATAAAGGAAAGTATATTGGCTTAAACCTAAATACATCGTTCCATATTGCGGTCATTGATTATAAAAATACGATGGATTCTGTTGAAGAGGAATTCGCCTTTAATGAACATATAATGGAATCGACCTTTCACTTTTTTAATAAAGAACGGGTTTCAGTTTTAACAGCGCTTCGCGAAGGGAAAGTGACGATTTACTTGTCGGGTTTATCAGACAAGCAAGTAGAAAAAGTGATGCGGTCCTTTTACAAAAAGCTTGAGGAGGACTATCCAAATACTGAAATCCGGATGGGTATCAGCCAAACTGGTGAACATATTGGACATGTTCTTGATCGATACAAGGAAGCAACACTTGCGCTAAGACTAGCGATTAAGAAACCAATCATTTCATATGTTGATTTAGGGATTGTTGGCGTTCTTCTTAATACTGAACAAGTACAAGGAATTCAAATGGTGATGAAGCAAGAACTTGGTGGCTTGGATGAGTTGAAGGAAGAAAAACGAAATGAGTTATTAAAAACCTTGTATTATTTTCTTGAAAATGGAGGGAATCTCGAACAAACAAAGCGTGACTTGGCACTATCGATGAGTGGACTTAGGCACCGGGTATTAAAATTAGAAGAGCTACTTGAAAAAGACCTAAGAAATCCGAAGCAAGCCCATCAATTGTTTTTAATGTTGCAAATTATGGTCGTCTTAAAAGAATTGGATCTAAGCTAAAACCATGCAGAGCGCCGGCGCTCTGCATGGTTTCTTTTTTCTTTAATGAACAAAGTTTGTTCATTTTTTCGTGGGAGTTCAACAAAGTTTGTTCTTACGTAATCGCTTTCACTGCGATAAATTATGAATTAATAAATGAAAGCGCAAACAAAAGAGAAACAGAGAAAATTCATAAAAGGAGTGCGGAATATGAGTGAGCTTAGTGTGAAAGAAGCCTATACATCAGTAGAAGAAGAGTTATTGGAATATGCACATCAAGTTGGGAAGTTGGCAGAAGAAGAAGCGGTATTTGCTGAAGCAAACGCAAATGTTTCTCCAAAAGTGATCGAGTTACTAAAGCAAACCGGTCTTACGAAAATGATGCTACCACAAGAATATGATGGACCAAAAGTAAGCATTAAGACATTTGGGAAAGTCATCCGAACGATTGCGAATTACAATATCTCAGCAGCGTGGCTAGCTTATCTTTACCCGCTTCATAATATGTTGCCTTCTTACTTGCCTAAAGAAGGGCAAGAAGAAATTATACAAGACGGTGGCTTAATTAGTGATATTTTCGCCGCAGTTGGCACAGCCAAGCGTGATGGCAATGGCTACCGTGTTAGCGGTACATGGAACTTCGTTAGTGGCGTCAATCACAGTGGTTGGGTCGGTGTAGGTGTGAAATTGCAAATGCCTGATAGCGATAAGCCGGAAACATGCTTACCGATTCTAAGAACATCGGAAGTTCAAATTGTAGAGAATTGGGACACATTTGGTTTACGGGGAAGTGGAAGCAACCAAATCGTCGTGGATGATGTCTATGTCCCAATGGAACGTATTTTCCGTTTTGAGAATTTCCAAGATTCAAGACGCCCAGAGGATCAGAATTACGACAAAGACTATCCACTGTATCACGTTCCAATGTTTCCAGCTTTTTATTTCGGTTTCCCAGAAATTGCATTAGGTGGAACGGAACGCATTATTAACGAATTTAAGAAAATGACAGAAAAACGTGTGCGCTTAATGGATGGTGTGACGGAAAGTGAATCACCGCGTAGCCAACGTGTTCTTGCAGAGATCACAATGGAGTTCAAAGCGGCAGAAGCGTTAATGGATCAATACATTGATTTATTAGTTGATTATGAAAAAAATGGAGAAATAACTCCAGCATCCGAATTCTTTGCAATCCGTACAAAAATTATTAAAACATGTAGCGAAATTGGCTTGCGCATCTTGCTGACTCTTGGTGGCGGAGCTCTTTATAAAGGTGGACCAATTGAATTATTCTTCCGTGATATTTTAGCAGTTGCTACACATAAGACGTCGCTTTACGAAGACTCAGTTGCGGCTTATGGACAAGAGTTATTCGGTTTTGACAGTGGTGTACGAGGATAATACAAGCAATTATAAAAAGAGGTGAATTTAAATGGATGATCTTAAGTTCCGTAAAGCAATGGGACAATTTACAACTGGTGTAACGGTTATTGCGACAGAGACAGAGGAAAATGTTTTTGGAATGACAGCAAATGCGTTTATGTCCGTGTCGTTAGATCCGAAAATGATCTTAATTTCTGTCGGACACAATGCAAAAATTAAAGAAAAGATCCAGAAAAGTGGAAAGTTTTCGGTCAATATTTTGTCGAAGAATCAGCAAGATTTATCGATGCTGTTTGCTGGACAGCTAAAAGAAACACGCCAAGTTGACTTTGGTTATCTTGAAAGTGTGCCAGTCATTCCGAAAGCAGTCGTTTCCATCGCTTGTGATGTTTCATCGGAATACATTGAGGGCGATCACACATTATTTGTTGGTAAGGTGCTTGATTTGAACTTAGAAGATGAAGAGCCGCTTGTTTTTTATAGTGGCAAATATCGCTCGCTCCAAGAGGGAGAAGCAGTCATCCAAAAATAAAGACAAGGAGAGGTTGAGATGGAGTCCATCTTTCTTACAAATGAAACCATACGAAACGTTGAAAGCGACATAAAGAAAGTGGTTGCGCTTGGGAATTTTGATGGCCTTCATCTCGGACATTCAAAAGTCATTGAAACAGGCCTTGCTCTTGCTAAAGAAAAAGGATTACCGCTTGGGGTGATGAGTTTTTCACCTCATCCACGGACGGTTTTAAACAAGCAACAAAATGCCTTTCATTATTTAATGCCGTTGCATGAAAAGGAAGAGAAACTAGCTGCATTAGGTGTCGATTACTTCTACATTGTTGAGTTTACGTTAGACTTTGCGCGTTTGTTACCAGAGCAATTCGAAGTTGACTATTTGCTAGGAGTAGGCGCAAACCATGTTGTTGCTGGGTTTGATTATAAGTATGGATTTAAAGGGCTGGTACGTTAAAAGCAATGGCTTTGCGCCGTCCAGAAATTAGTGTTACTGAAGTGGCGAAAGTTTCTCATGGCGGAGAAAAAATAAGCTCGACCTTAATTCGCACCTGTTTAGCGCAAGGGGATATTGGAGAAGTTATCCATTTGCTAGGACAGCCATATCATAGCGAGTTTGTTCGTGAAGGTAGTCGCTTTGTTCCTAAAGCTAATTATATAATGCCAAAACCTGGACGCTACCGTGTCAAGATGACGTGCAGTGAACGCTCGTTAACGACAACGGTCGCTGTCGATTTACATGGGCAAATCGAAATGAATAGACAAGAAAGCCAACAGTTTAGTCAACAGCACAACCTATTTATTGAATGGCACGAACAAGTGAGTTAAGTGAAACGATTAATAGACTATAGAAAAAGGAATGATGCACGATGATACTACGACTTGGACAAATTGAATTGTTTGTAACGAATCTTGACCGCTCAAAGCATTTTTATGTAGATGTACTTGGTTTTACGGAAGTAGAGCGTACGGCGCAAAGCTTGTATTTGAAAGCAACAGACGAGTTTGATCGGTACACGCTCATTCTAACTGAGAAAGAAGAAGCGGCACTGGGAAGCTTTGGCTTGCGTGTTTCGTCGCCAGAGCACCTTGAATTCTTACAAAAGCAACACGAGGAAATGGGGATCCGAACTGAGTATGTGGAAGAGAACATTCACCCAGGTAAAGGTCCTGTCTTACGTGTTGCTGAACCAAATGGTCACCCAGTAGAATTTTATCATGACATGGAACAAATCAAAGTTGGACAAGGTGTGGTAGGGGTAGATGCATTGCCAATGCGTCATACACACTTGCAAAACGGGATTCCACCAGTACGAATCGATCATATGAACATTCGAGTGCCAAGCGTCGATAAAGCGCTAGACTATTGGCAAGAAATTGGCTTTTCAATTTCAGAGTATGTGCAAGATGAGAATGAAAAGTATGCGGCATGGACGCGTGCAAAAACATCGACACATGATGTCGCACTTGTGAAGCATGATACGGCTTCGTTGCACCATATTGCTTATGTTGTTGATGGTGTTGCTGCGGTTGTACGTACGGCTGATTTACTTGCAGATGCTGGTTACCGTGATTCTGTTGAGTACGGTCCGGGACGTCATGGCGTGACAAATGCGTTCTTCTTATACATTAAAGATCCAGACGGACATCGAATCGAAATTTATTCAGGTGATTACAACCGCGATCAGGATCTACCACCAATCGGTTGGACAAAAGAACAGTATTTAGAAAAAGGAAGACTATGGTGGGGGCCATCTGTACCGGAAAGCTTTGTTGAAACAACACCTATTAATAAGGAATGGATGAAAGACACTGTCACGAAATAAAACAGATTGTTAGGAGGATGCAACGATGACTTTATGGACAGAGATGCAAGATTTACAATATAGCCTGTATTACCTTGATGCTGACGGAATTAAAACGCGTGTACTTGAAGCAGGTCAAGGAGAACCATTAATTCTACTTCATGGTACAGGTGGTCATATCGAAGCGTATGGCCGCAATATAAAAGGGTTAAGTGAGAAGTTCCGTGTGATCTGTATCGATATGGTTGGTCACGGCTACACGGATAAGCCCGATCAACCTTATGGCATCGACTTTTACAGTGATCATTTACTCGCTGTCATTAAAGCGCTAGGACTAAAAGAAGTACTCCTTTCAGGCGAATCGCTTGGTGGATGGGTAGCTGGCTGGTTTGCGGCCCATCATCCTGAATACGTAAAAGCGATGGTCTTAAACACACCAGGTAATGTCAATAGTGACCCGAAGATTATGAAAGGGTTACGCGACTCAACAATTAAAGCGGTTGTTGAAGCAAATTATGAAAATGTGAAAACACGTTTAGAATGGCTTATGTATGACAAGAGTCAAGTAACGGATGAATTAATTGAAGCGCGTTATAAGATCTATACTCAACCCGAGTACCAACGTGCCGTATACAATATCGTACACTTGCAGGAGATTGAACCACGCAAGAAATACATTTGGGATCCATCATGTGCTCAAAGATTGAAGCACCAACATTGCTTGCCTGGACGGATCATGATCCAACATCGACTGTTGAACAAGCGAAACCAATTAAAGAAATGATTCCAGGTAGTGAACTAACAGTGATTGAAAATGCAGGACACTGGCCACAGTGGGAACAAGTTGATGCCTTTAATGATGTGATCATCAACTATTTTACTGAAAAGGGTTACGTGTAAGGAGGCGAATACAATTGAGCAATCAAGCGACGATTGAACAAGCCTACGCCGAATTGACTCATGCTTATCATAAGCATGAGTCAATTGCGCCGTTAACAGAAACATTTACGACGCTTGACGTAGCAATGGCTTATGACGTGCAAATGAAGTTTATTAACAAAAAAGTAAATGATGGTGAGCGGGTTGTTGGGAAAAAGATCGGTCTCACTTCTTTTGCGATGCAGAAACTACTCGGTGTTGATGAGCCTGATTATGGCCATCTATTGTCACAGATGGAAGTCAAGGAAGGCGAAGCGATTGAACGGGAAGCCCTTTTTCAACCAAAGATTGAAGGAGAAATTGCTTTTGTCTTAAAGCAGGAGTTAAAAGGACCAAATGTAACCGTGGAAGATGTCTTGGCAGCAACTGATTACATTGTCCCTGCATTAGAAATCGTCGACAGTCGAATTAAAGATTGGAAAATCAAATTGCCTGACACGATTGCCGACAATGCATCATGCGGTTTATTTGTTTTGGGTAATCAAAAAGTGAATCCAACCTTAATTGATATGCCGTCAATTGCCATGAAGCTCTATCAAAACAAACAGCTGATAAACGAAGGAACTGGAGCAGATGTACTTGGGCATCCTGGGAAGTGTGTCGCCTGGCTTGCTAATCAATTAGCACAGTATGATGTGACGCTTCGTGCTGGAGAAGTGATTTTATCAGGCGCTTTATCTGCAGCGGTTGAAGTGAAAAGCGGAGATCAGATTACGTGTGAATTTACAGAACTAGGTCAAGTTTCGACAACGTTTAAGTAGAACAATAGAAGAAAAGCTTGTGAAAAATGTGTTTCTTTACAAGCCTTTTCTTTCAACCTGTTATGTAAGCGATTTCAATAAGAGTGAAGGGGATACTTATAAATAATGTCTTTATATAAGCGTAAAGATGGAGAAGAACAACCGTATTGGAAATTCGGTCAGTATAAAGTACGGTTGCCCTTCATCCATCACAAACTAGAAGCACCAGAGATTATACAAGGGATGGTTATCTTCACCGTTGGCCTTAGTATGGTTGAAATTATGACGAGCGTGATGGGCCTCTCTTATGAAGCAGCGCTCACTATCACGATTTTAAATCAATTTCTAATGCTTGTTCCTTCCTTAATGGGTGTACCGTTTGTTGGTGGGTTTGTGACCGCATTAATACCGGTCCTGATCTTATTCTTAAACGGCTATGACCCTGGACCAGAGACGATTCAAGCGGTCATTGCTGTGCAAATCGTAATGGCAGTCATCTTTTTGCTTTTTGGATTGACGAGTATGGGTGAAAAGCTTGTGAAAAACTTACCTGCCTCTCTTAAAGCAGGGATTTTAATCGGAGCTGGGATTACAGCAATTATGGCTGAGATTCAGCCTGGAGGGCGTTTACCAGCGACGCCGATTGCGATTACAGTTGGTGCATTGCTTTGTTTATATATGATGTTCTCTCTTTCGTTTAAACGGTTAGCGAAACGAAGCCGTATCGTCGGCTTAATTGCAAGCTACGGGATTGTGCCAGCTATTTTTTTTGCGGTCTTTATTGGTTGGATCGTTGGTGAATACCAACGCCAAACGTGGAATGGGGTATTACGATCCCATCATTTGCTGCTGTATGGGAAGTCACGCCATTTGTCATTGGCTTTCCGACGCTTGAAATGTTTATTGGTGCGATTCCAATTGCACTGCTTGGCTATGTGATTGCTTATGGCGATATTATTGTCGGTGATCGCTTAATTGACCGTGTGCGGGAACAACGACCAGATGAAAAAATCCACTATACCTTTAAACAAGTACATATGCTGACGTTTTATCGGAGTATCGTCAATGCATTTTTTGTTCCACACCCCGGGATGGCAGGACCGATCTTCACAGCAGGTACGGCATCAGTGGCAGAACGTTACACAAACGGCAGAAAATCAATGGATTCAATTTTCTCTGGAATGAATTCGTTATCCATTGCGTTCTCATTAGGAATTTTTCTATTGCCGATTGTCACATTCTTTCAACCGTTTTTGCCGATTGCGCTTGCGTTGACATTAATCTTAACCGGCTATTTGTGCATTACGGTTGGGATGCAACAGATTAAAAATGAAACAGAAATGGGTGTGGCAGGTGTCATGGCAATTGTATTAGCTGTGTACGGTGCGGCACCAGGATTGATCGTTGGGATTGTCCTCTACTTCCTTATCCAAAAAACAAAGGACAAACGAGAACAACGTTTACAAGGGGGAGAAAAAGAAGAAGAGAAGCAGGAAGCTGTATAAATTATACTGATAATAATGAATGGACGGGCTGCCAACGAGGGCGCCCGTCTTTTCAGTTGAAGAGTGGACAATTAAAACGATTCATCACAAGTATACGGGGTATATATTTTTAAAAAGACTAAACAAACAGAATATCCACATCAATGCTAATTTATAAACAGAAAACAGGGGATAGTCTGTGTTTATCAACAGCATGCTAAAGGGAGAAATGAAATAATCCCGAGTTATCCACAGAGTACGGCATGTGAAGTAGTAATACTACCGATTCTTCTGAATAAGCGTAAGGGTTGAATCGTTAAAGGGAATAAATAGTTTTACATAGGTCATAAGGAAAATCGGAGACTCAGGAGTTTAAACCAATTTCGTTTGAGGAATGAGATAAGGGACAGTCAAAACGTTTGAAGGGGAGAGCCTTTTCGTGAAAAAACTGATGAACGATCCTAACCAAATTGTGAACCAATTTCTAGATGGTCTGATTGCCGCCCATTCTGATCTGATTAGGCGCGTGGAAGGCACAGATATTATTGTTCGTCAGAGTCTGACGAAAAACAAAGTTGGTCTCGTTAGTGGTGGAGGTAGCGGACATGAACCTGCCCATGCTGGATATGTCGGAAAAGGGATGTTGGATGCAGCCGTTGCTGGAGAAGTATTCACATCTCCAGGAGCTGATCAATTTTTAACGGCTATTCAAGAGGCAGATCAAGGAAGTGGCGTATTAATGCTCATCAAGAACTACAATGGGGATGTAATGAACGCTGAGATGGCACAAGAAATGGCTGATGCGGAAGGGATAGCGGTTGAAATTGTGATCATTAATGATGATGTTGCTGTAATAAATCCTGATCAGCGCCGAGGCATTGCGGCACTGTACTTGTCCATAAGATTGCAGGTGCTGCGGCGGAAGCAGGTACTTCTTTAACAGATGTTAAAGCGATCGCTGAAAAGGTGATTAAGCGAATTCGAAGCATGAGCGTGGCGCTGTCTTCTTGTACACTTCCGGCGGCGGGGAAACCGAGCTTTCAACTTAATGAGAATGAAATGGAAGTTGGTATTGGTATCCACGGCGAACAAGGCATGCATCGCCGCGACGTAATGACGTCAGCAGAAACAGCGGACCTATTGCTTGGGCATCTAATAAAAGAAGTTGACGAGAACGCACCTCTGCTTGTGCTTGTTAATGGGATGGGTAGCACGCCTCTACTAGAGCAATACGTTTTTGCAGGAGATGTGAAGCGTTTGCTCGATGATAAGGACCGGATGATTAAAAAGATGCTTGTCGGTGATTATATGACAAGTCTTGATATGGCGGGGATTTCTTTAACATTACTCGCGCTTGATGAAGAACTTGAAGGTTATCTAGACGCAGAGGCAACAACGATTCAATGGACGGAAGGTGGTTCAAATGAATAAAGAACAGTTAAGTGCATGGATGAAAAAAACGTATCAATTGATTAACGAACATAAAGAAGAATTATCGGAACTGGATCATGTGGTTGGAGATGGAGACCATGGAGTGAATATGGACCGTGGGTTCAAAGCTGTGGTTGACGGGTTGGCTGAATGGAAAGAGGATTCGGTGTCTGCTACACTGCAAAAAATTGGCACGACTCTCGTCTCCAAAGTTGGCGGCGCTTCTGGACCTTTATTTGGAACAGCATTCATGCGCATGAGTGTCGCCTTTAAAGAAGATGAAAATGCTTGGAAAGATGGACTAAACAATGCGGTTGAAGGTATTGCTAAACGAGGAAAAGCCTCTCCTGGTGACGGTACACTACTCGATGTATTTGACCCTGTTGCCAAAAGTGTAGAAGAAAAAGGTTTAGATTGGTCGGAAATGGAAAGGATCGCTAAAACAGGAATGGAACAAACGAAGGAATTCGTTGTGAAGCGTGGACGTGGTGCTCTGCTAGAAGAGCGTTCTGTAGGACATCTAGATCCAGGGGCGGTGTCGAGCTACTACTTGTTTCATGCACTAGCACTTGTTATGAAAGGAGATGATAGGTAATGGCGAACGTTGCAATACTGGTTTTGTCCCATGTTGAAGAACTAGCAGATGGAGCGGCTCGTTTATTCCGGCAAGCCAATTCAGAAGTAGATGTGTTTGCGAGTGGTGGACTTGGAGCAGGAGAAATTGGCACAAGCATTGACCGCATTCATACGGTGCTAGAGGAAATTCCAGAAGAACAAGAGATTCTTATTTTTTATGATATCGGTAGCGCAAAAATGAATGCGGAAATGGTCGTTGAGATGTTTCCGAACTACACAATTGCCATTTCGGACGCGCCGCTAATCGAAGCAGGTTATGTCGCAACAATTAGCGCAGGGCTTGGTCTCTCCCTAGAAGAAGTGAAAGAAAAGGCCGAAGGTGGATATAAAAAAGACCGATGATCGCTTCATACAGAACATGGGCTACCTTAGCTCATGTTCTTTTTTAGTAGTCAAATGGCTGGCCAGAATTGACATCGGACAAAACTTCTGTAACATGATGAATACATGGAACAAGGAGGAACGATTGATGGTTAGTATTCGCGATATTGCTAAAAAAGCGGGCGTCTCAGTGACGTCTGTCTCGTACGCGCTTAATGGCAATCCAAAAGTTTCAAGAAAAACGACTGAGCATATTAAGCGAATTGCAGAAGAACTGAACTACCGACCCAATGCGGCGGCCCGTACATTAAAAGCACGCCGAACGAAAAAGATTGGCATTTTTATCCGTGAAAGTGGCGGCGGTATTTTCTTTGGTGAGATCCTTGCAGGGGTCATTGAGATGTGTGCAAAGGAAGGCTATGACACAGTTGTTTGCGTTGGGGCAAATGCATCTGATCATCTTGCGGATGGCTCCGTTGATGGCGGGTTGATTATGGATCCTCTTATTACGTCAGAAGAGATCACACAGCTTGCTGATAGTGGACGGAAAATTGTTGTGCTGGACAGGACGTTTTACCATAAACACGTGCGGCAAGTTCTGATTGATAATGAAAAAGGCGCAAGGCAAATGGTGGAGCATTTAGCAAAATATGATGCAGAAAAAACATACATCGTTACTGGTAGCCATAAAAACTTTGATAGCCAAAAAAGATTAAAAAGCGCACTAGATGCGTATGCGGAAAACGCACCAACTGTTGATGTCCAAGTGATTGAAGGAGTATTTCATCTTGGTGGTGGATTGGAAGCTGCGGAAATCATTGACCAACAGTGGAGTGGAGGACCGGTGAATGTCTTTGCGTTATCTGATAGTATAGCAGTGGGCATGCAGCGTTATTTTCAGGAGAAAGGTTATCAGATCGGGACGGACATTCGCATCGCTGGGTTTGATAATGACTTGCTTAGCCAGTATATAACGCCACCGTTAACAACAATTAATTATTCGTCAAAAGTGTGGGGAACGGAAGCGGCAAGGGTGCTATTACAGCTAATTGTAGACGAAGAAGTCGAGAATGTACTGATTCCGACGTCATTGATGGAAAGGGATTCGACAAGTGGCTAATGCTTTTTGCAGAATCCTTTTTTGGATTTTTACTTGCAATTAATTTATAGGTGGACGTATACTGAAAGCAAATCAATTGGTGAAACGTTTCATCTTAAAAACATAATGATTAATTAGTTATTTTACATATTTTTTTACTTATAAAGTGAAACGTTTCACCTCATCTAGAGATAGGAGTGTCACGATGGAGAAAGAGCGGATAAGTGCATTAGTGGGAGAAATGACATTGGAGGAAAAGGTCGGACAGCTTACGCAATTTGCGGGTCTTTTTTATTCAACTCATGCTGATGATACGCCGGTTACAGGTCCAGTGGATTTTCCAGTAAAGAAAGAAGCGATTGAAATAAGTGGATCTGTACTTGGCGTAGCCGGAGCAAAGAAGCTAATAGGGATTCAAAGTGAGCACTTGAAAACAAGTAGACTCGGTATTCCCCTTTTATTTATGGCAGATGTCATCAATGGATTTCGGACGATTTTTCCGATACCACTCGGTCTCGGTGCAACATGGGAGCCAAAACTAGTAGAAGATTTGCAAGCGGTTGCAGCAAGAGAGGCTGCTAGCGCTGGCCTTCATGTTAGTTTTGCGCCAATGGCTGATTTAGTAAGGGATCCTCGCTGGGTAGAGTGATGGAGTCAACTGGAGAAGACCCATATTTAAACGGTCTGTTTGCAGAGGCGACGGTCCGTGGTATGCAAGGAACGGACCTGACCAATGACAATGACCGAATTGCGGCATGTGTAAAGCACTTTGCAGCGTACGGAGCGGCTGAAGGTGGTCGAGATTATAATACGGTTGATTTATCAGAACGAGAGCTCAGACAAATGCATTTACCTGCTTATGAAGCGGCAATTAAAGCTGGCGCAAAACTTGTGATGACTGCTTTTAATACGGTCGATTCCGTTCCAGCGACAGGAAATGAGAAGTTAATGCGGACGATGTTACGGGATGAAATTGGTTTTGACGGTGTTGTCATCTCTGATTATGGTGCTGTGCAAGAACTTATCCCTCATGGTGTTGCCGAGGACCAAGCAGAGGCCGCTTCAAAGGCACTGTCTGCCGGGTTGATATTGATATGATGAGCTTATGTTATACAGATGAATTGACGCAGCTTATTAAAGCAAAAAAAGTGGATGAGGCACTGCTTGATGAAGCCGTCGAGCGCGTACTTGATTTAAAAAATGTACTTGGTCTTTTTGAAGATCCATATCGCGGCGCTAGTGAGGAAAAAGAGAATAAAGTAGTTGGATGTGAGCAACATCACAAACTAGCTCTTGAAGCGGCGGAAAAAAGCGCTGTTCTGTTGAAAAACGAAGCTGTCCTTCCATTGGAGGACAACGCAAAAATTGCTTTAATTGGACCATATGCTAACAACGCAGATTTACTTGGAGAATGGTCTATTTTCGGAAAACCTGAAAAAACCGCTACATTAAAAGCGGGAATGGCAACGATTGCTTCTTCCCTTAGCTATGCACAAGGCTCTGATCAGTACGAACGAAATGAAGCATTACTCGAGGAAGCTGTTTCTGTTGCTAAACAAGCTGAACAGATCGTTCTTGCATTAGGTGAAGGCGCGATCGGAGTGGAGAAGGGCGGAGCAGATCAAACATCACCTTGGCTCCAGCTCAAATTGAGTTAGCGAAGGCACTTAAACAGCTTAATAAACCATTAGTTGTTGTTCTCTTTAATGCTCGCCCTCTTGATCTGACAGAACTTGAACCATTGGCTGATGCGATCTTAGAATGTTGGCATCCAGGTTCAGAAGGTGGACAAGCGGCGGCGAATCTGTTGTTTGGTAAGGCGAATCCAACTGGCAAGCTGACAATGTCATTCCCGAGGCAACTGGACAAATACCTGTTTATTACAATGCATACAAAACGGGTCGGCCTTTGCCAGCGGGAAGTGAAGAACGATTCTTCTCCCGTTACATCGATCTACCAAACGATCCACTTTACCCGTTTGGCTATGGTTTGAGCTATGCAACATTTGAATACAGCGAGTTGCGTCTAAGTGACGATGTGCTCGAAGAAGGAAAGCAGATTGTTGCTGAAATTGAAGTGAAAAATACGAGTGAAGTAGAAGGAGAAGAAATTGTCCAGCTCTATATTCAAGATATTGCGGCAGAAGTTGTGCGGCCAATCAAAGAGCTAAAAGGGTTCAACAAAGTGAAATTGGCACCAGGTGAGTCGAAGACGGTTTCGTTTGAAATTGATGAAACGATGTTGCGTTACCACCACATTGATTTACGTTTCACTAGTGATTCTGGCAAATTTACTGTTTTTGTAAGTGGTTGCAGCGATATCCGTGAGGGAAAGTCGTTCAAGCTTATTTAGCATTGGAAAGAAAATTTTCAGGGGGCAGGGTCATGAAAAAGCGAATTGGTTTAGCGACGTTTGGATTGGTCGCACTACTAAGTGGCTGTTCAGAGAGCGATGAAGAAGGTGTTACGCTTGATGTGTGGGCAATTGGTTGGGAAGCAGAACAGCTAGTAAACGAGGGATATGTCAAGGCGTTTGAAGAAGAGAACCCTGGAGTAAAAGTGAACTTGCAGGCAATCCCATGGGGGAATATTTACGATAATTTGTTAACTGCAGTAGCGTCTGGAAACGGTCCAGAGTGGTGCAAATTGGGACTTCTTATATGGCAGACTTTGCAAGCACAGGTGCTTTTTTGCCCCTTGATGATTACGTTGAAGACTATCCAAATTTGAATCCGGACCACTTTTTTGATGGAGCGGTAGACTCAGCAATTTATAACGATGAGCTTGTCGCGATTCCGTGGTATGTTGAGACACGTGTGCTTTTTTACCGAACTGATTTACTTGCAGAGATCGGATATCCCGATGGACCTGCAACGTGGGAAGAGTTATACGATGCTGCGCGACAATTGAATGATCGAGGCGATGGATTATACGGAATGACCTTGCCTGAAAATGATGATACGCTCCCGTACATTTTTGCGTGGCAAAATGGTGTTGAATTTGAAACGGAAGACAAGGGTGTTGATTTTTCAGATCCGGCATTTGTGGAATCAGTTGAATATTATACGCGCTTTATTCGCGAAGGCATTGCCCCTGTTGGCTTAGGGCTTGACCCAATGCAGTCGTTTGTGGACGGAATTCAGCCAATGACACTGGAACCGCCGTTTCGCTATCAACAGTTGGTTGACCAATACCCAGATTTTAATGAATGGGATACGGTTATGATGCCAGCAAAGGAAAACAATATATCCGTAATCGGTGGATCAAACATGGCGGTGTTTGAATGGACAGAACACCCAGATGAGGCAGTTGAATTCATCTCCTATTTAAGCGATGTGGACACACAAATTAACTACTTTAAAGATGTCCGTGTTTTGCCACCTCGCGTCGATGCGTGGGAGGACCCAGCTTTGCGTGAAGACGAACGTCTCTTTACGTACTATGAGCAGCTTCAACATTCAAGAGCACAACCGCAAGTACTAAATTGGAATCGCATCAATGATGAATGGAAGCGCTCGGAACAACGAATTACGCGAGCAGGTTACGACATCGCGGAAGAAGTAGCTGACTTCCGTTCTCGGATTGAGCCGATGATGGTGACAGATGATGAATAAGGAGGAGAGCATAATTGGAAATGTCGCGTAAACGATTGATTCAACCAAAGTCTCAGACGAGCAAGCAGAAACGGAGACCTGAACCATATCTGTTTATTGCTCCAGCGGTCATTCTACTTGTATTGTTTGCTGTTTTGCCGATTGTGATTGCACTTGGTATTAGCTTCACAGATATGGATTTGCGTGGCATTTCCAATTGGTCAAACATCTCGTTTATCGGTTGGAGAATTACCGTGTTCTCTTATCAGATCCGATTTTTTGGGTATCGATGTACAATACCTTTTTCTATGTCGTCATTGGTGTGCCGCTTGTCATTATGTGCTCGCTTGGTGCAGCGCTATTACTTAATTACGGATCGACGAAGTTGTTTCGTTTCTTCCGCGTCATCTACTACATGCCAGCGATTACGAATATCATTGCGATCGCTGTTATCTGGGGATTTTTATACAATGTTTCCTACGGGCTGTTTAATCAGATCCTTTCGTTTTTAAATGCTGGACCAATTCCTTGGCTAGAAGACCCAACAATCGCAAAGCTGTCGCTTATCTTGCTTGCGGTCTGGAAAGGCATTGGTATCAATATGCTGATCTATTTAGCTGCCTTGCAATCAATCCCGAAAGATTATTATGAAGCAGCAACGATTGACGGAGCTAGTCGGATACAGCAGTTCTTTAAGATTACTTTTCCGCTCCTAGGGTTCGCGACGTTTTTTATTACGGTCACGACACTAATTGGCTGGTTGCAGTTTTTCGAGGAACCGTTTGTGATGACTGAAGGTGGACCGCTGGATGGCACGATTTCAATCGCGCTCTTTATTTACCAGGCTGGCTTTAGTTATAGCAACTTTGGTTATGCCGCAGCGGCATCGTTTGTGCTGTTTCTCGTTATCATACTGGCGACGCTCATTCAATTTAAGCTACGTAAAAAACAAGGGGACTTGTAAGGAGGCTATGTAATGGCTGTTCAGCAACGATCAAAAACGGAAAGGGGACTAGTGGCAGGGCTCCTTATTCTAGTTGGTCTCGTCATGTCAATTCCGTTTCTATGGATGCTTCTCTCTGCATTTAAACCAAATGCAGAATTAATTCAAATTCCTGTCCGCATTCTCCCGCAGACGTGGACAATTGAAAATTTCGTCCGTCTGTTCACAGAGATGAACTTCGGCACGTACTTACGCAATACAATGATCCTAGTTGCTTGTGGGATGATTGGCCTTTTCTTTAATGCAATGGCTGGATACAGTTTTGCAAAATTTGATTTTACTGGCAACCGTATCCTCTTTTTCCTTGTTCTCGCGACGATGATGATCCCGGGGCAAGTGACGATGATTCCAGTCTATTTGATTTTAAATGAGATGGGGCTGACCAACACAATGCCTGGGATTGTGCTACCTGGTCTTGTGGCTGCTTTCAGCATTTTCTTGTTTAAACAGTTTATGTCTACGATTCCAGATGCTTTGCTTGAAGCTGCGCGTTTAGACGGGGCTGGCGAATTCTATATCTTTTTTAAACTAGTACTTCCAATGGCGAAATCGATTCTAGCGGTTCAAGGAATTCTTGCTTTTATCGGGGCGTGGAACAGCTTCTTATGGCCGCTCATCGTGGCGAATTCGCAAGATTTATACACGTTATCAGTTGGTCTTGCTTTGCTCCAAGGGCAGGCAGGGGAAGACTATGCCTGCAGATGCTGGTTCAGCCGTCATGGTTGTGCCGATTTTAATCGTATTTGCGATTTTTCAAAAATACATTGTTGACGGATTTACGATGTCGGGGATTAAATAAGAAAAAGCCAAACAGATCTTATCTGTTTGGCTTAGCTTGTCGACAAAGCCTTGATAAATCGAGACAGTCGACAAGCTTTCTACTGTTAAGTGAATCGACGATGGATTTTCCGTTTTGTCCTCGATTCCGGCATACACTTCGCTTTCCGCGGTCCACGGATGAGCCTCACAGCTACGCTGAAAGTCTCATTTTCGTCTACTTTTCCGCTGGAGTCTACATGTGTGCAGTACGCTAGGTGGAGATGATTTCACTGAAGCACTCTCCAACTCCAATTTACACCGACTTTCGCATTAAATTTCTACATTCACGAGTGAATCTCCACATAACCTGCGCTAATCTCCACATGCAAAGGTCGAATCTCCACAATGGGTGCTCGAATCTCCGCTTTTCGCATTGAATCTCCACATTCAAAGATAGAATCTCCGCATAACCTACGCCATTCTTCACATTTAAGGGACACCGCATTTTTCGCTCACTTTTTTTCATCTAGTTTCTTTAGAAATCTCTATATAGCCATCTCGCTGCCTCTACTTTATAAATGTCGTTTTCCATGATCTCTCTCCTTTACTGTGATGTTCAATGATGTTCCTTAAGAACAATCCCCTAATAGGGCCTGTTATGAACGGTTTTCTATTCACTAGGGGGAGCGTGATGACGTGCTGCTTGATACCCAAAAGAGGCATGATCCTAAGTGGTTGGTGTTTAGTCTAAAGTCTTTTCATGGGGAGAGTCAAAAATTCACACCCTTATCTAGATAGGAAAGCCACAATAAGGTAAACGTCATTCAAATGATTCAACATTCAGAATAAGGGTATGAATTCATAAAGCGAGTAACTGGTTTACATAGGGATAACGAATAAGAGGCGGATACAGAATGACGCCAGAAAAGAGGGGAAGATGGAACAGCATCGGGAAACATCGAGTCCGAGAAAGAGGACCTTTAGAGAGCGATTAAATGTGATTGGTCCAGGAGCCATTGTAACAGCTTCATTTGTTGGACCAGGAACAGTAACAACAGCAAGTAGGGCAGGGGCGACCTTTGGAACTGCGCTTTTATGGGCAGTCATTTTTTCGATTCTTGCAACGATTGTGTTGCAGGAAATGAGTGCTCGGCTTGGTATTATGACGCAAAAAGGCCTTGGAGCTGCGATACGTGATCATTTTACAAATCCGATATTTAAATATGCTTCAATGTCACTTGTAATGGTCGCTATATTGGTTGGGTGTTCTGCTTACATGGCTGGTGATTTGATTGGAACATCTCTTGGGATATCAACGCTGACTGGACTGTCTCCCAATTTGCTAGCTCCTATGTTTGGAGTCATCATCTTAGCGATTGGCTTAACTGGAAGCTACAAAATCATTGAAAAATTGATGATCGGGTTTATTGTCATTATGAGCGTAGCGTTTATCACAACGATGCTGGTTGCGAAGCCCGATTTAGGGGCCGTGTTTCAAGGGGCTTTTATACCTACCATCCCAGATTCCTCAATTATTATGGTTGTTGCCTTAATCGGAACAACGGTCGTTCCATATAACTTGTTTCTACATTCGGAAAACGTCATTGAACGTTGGAACAGCCCAAGACATTTAGCTGATTCCCGCTGGGATATTATCATTTCAATCAGTATTGGTGGTTTTATTACGGCGGCAATCTTAATTACGGCAGCAACGATGATTCAAGGAATGGAAATTGGGAATGTTGCGGATATGTCGATTCAACTTGAACCACTACTCGGTAGTTGGGCGTTGGTTTTCACAAGTATTGGCTTATTTGCGGCAGGGTTTTCATCCGCTTTGGCTTCGGCACTCGGTGCGGCGATTACAGCAAGCAGTGTATTAAAATGGAAAGGCGGAATGAAAAATATTCGTTTTAAACTCGTGTTTGCACTCGTCATCGTCATCGGTATCGTTACATCAAGTCTTGGCTTTGAACCACTTGATGTGCTTCTTACAGCACAAGCATTAAATGGCTTATTGTTGCCTTTTGTATCAATCATGCTGCTTATTGTGATGAACAATAAAAATCGTTTAGGTAACTACGTCAATTCAGTTAAGATGAACATTCTAGGTGGCATTGTGGTCTTGATCTGTACGGGGCTAGGCATTTATAGCTTAGTTGACGCGATTGGTGCTTTTATAGGGGCATAACGGTGAATAAACCGAGATGTTTAGCTTCTCGGTTTATTTCCTGTGATTACTAGTCCTTTTTTAAGTTGAAATGAAAATGGCAGACGCCTTCTTTAAGGACATATTGGTCATGTTCAACATCAAATTGAGGATTGTAGCCTTTGGCAATTGACGGGTCAATCATCTCACAATACAGAATACCATACTCATGCATATCGTCTTTTGCCCACTGCTCACCAAATGGACATCTCGTAAATGTTTGTTCAATTCGTTCTGAAGAATGGAGCGTTTCGAACTCAAATAACTCACTACGCCCCATATCATAATTGGAAAGGTAATGTTCAATTGTATTTTCATAACCTAAGTGGGCTGCTCGTTCTGCAATGCCGTTCCCTCGCGACTCTCCAAATGTCCGAACACCTTCACGAATCGCATTTTTTCCTGGTTCACCGTAGCGATCAACTACTTGTTTTGTGACATGGGCAAATAATTGGGCCATCCATGGATAAATCTCTGGTTCTGTTTCTGGTTCTTCTACGTGAAAGTCTTTTGGAAGAAAGTTGTACAGAATGTGCTCTTCCCCTTCGGCGCTTGCGTTGCAGGCAATTAGGTATGTGCGCTCGTACCCAAAATCTTGCACGCCTGTCGCAAAAAGAGGTAGCGCTTTTTCACCAAAAGAAGCAACAATAGAACGATGGACATGTGTTAATAACCGCGCTGTAATCTGGTACATGGATAGATGAGCAAGAGGTTGGGTGGCTTGGTTGAACATGACTTGTCCTCCTAGTGGGAATAATCGATTTAGTTTAGTTTACCTTTACCATATTTAATTGGTCAAGGAGCGATATCGAAGAAAGGGAAGGCGTTTTTCATGGAAGAAAAACACGAACTGATTTCGTTTGTTTTAGTCATTTTTTTACGAAGTAATTGCATGATCGTCACACTAATGATGAAAACGGCTAAGCTAACGATCCATCACCGTATCAGTAGATAAGATCTCTGCTACTAATAAGATTAAAACTGAAGTGAGAATAATCGTTTCATAGATTTTGTGTTCCATCTGTCCCTTCTCCTTTGTCCGTTACATTACACTTTAATAAATTATTTTCCCTTCTTCATCTGTAACAAAATGTATCGTAATGGTGCAATTAAAATCTCATTCTTGTTGTCATTGTTTTTCTTCTTTAACTTCTTTTCTTGTGATATAGTTTTAAATGAATAAGTGTAATTTTCTGTATATAATTACAGCAATGGGTAGCTAGATACATTATTTAAAGGGGCATAAGATGAAGGAGAATTCGAATCGTGGAATTTTAATTGCTATTTTAATTTGTTTAATCTTAATTGTATTAGGAAACAACTCGTCAGAGTATTATCCTGAATTTCCTAATCAAATTGAAACGTATTCGAACGAGGATCATGTTTTTCCATTAGGAGACGATAAAATTATAATCCATGAATCTTGGGGAGAAGTAACTGTTTTAGAATGGAATGAAGAGAACAAGACGTTTGAATTGGTGGAGACATTTAATTACCTTGATGAATGAAAAGTAAGCGAAAGTCAGGTGGCTTTCGCTTTAGCTTATCGACAACCTTTTTCTACCCAGGATTTCACTCATTTAATCGAGGTCTAGATAAACGGTGCTGAAAACCCAGTCATTGAAAGCGGTATAGTTTTCTTGGCTCAAAGGATTTGGGTAAGACATAAGCACGAGTGGAACTGGTTTGAGGCCTTGTGCGAGAGGTGGCTGTATGTAGCCGTAATGGCTGAGGTGAAAACCATTTCGTTCATAAAAAGCGGCTCGTCTTTTTTCTAGGTCACCTTCTAATGGTTCAATTTCAATGACGATCGGTTTGTCTATCTGTGCACTAAGTGCTTGTATCAATTTAGAGCCTAGTCCCCTGTTTCGAAAAGTTGTATTGACGGCAAAATGCTCGAGGAACACGAAGTCGGATGTTTCCCATATGGCTAAGAACCCCGCAATCTCACCATCAATTTCATGTATATAGACGGTGTAGTCCTCTCGCAATAACAAGCTCTGCTGTTGTTTTAATGGTCGTCGTTCGTCTACCGGGAAACTATCTTCCATGAGCTGATAGAATTGAGGGTACTGATTTTCTTCTAGTTTTTTTAACATCTGCATCACCTCTCCTTACTATAGCGGTTCATTGGCGGAACGTAAATCGAATTGAAAAGATGGTTAGAACCTGACTCATTGTACTCCTTTTATCTATTAAAGGATTGGCCGTTTCGTTTACGATCATACATAGAATGGAAATGAAAGACCGCCCTTATCACTTGATAAGGGCGGTCTTTGCGAGTGGGCAGACGTTACAGTGTTCTTGATTTCCTACTTGATAATAAAAGCAACATGTTCGCCTCGGGTGTTTCGAGTCTTCTGGGTATTCAAGATTTAAATAGTGGCTAATCGGGTTCTTGTTACAGCCAAATAATTGTCCATCTGCCTGCTGCAAGAAACAAAAGTCATTTGTAAGTTGTTGTTCTATTTCTTCGGTCACCTGTTGAGCAAGCATCTTGCGATAAATTGAATTTATGCGAACAGATACGTTTTCCCAAAGAATGTTGTAAGGGATCGATGTTGTTTTCTTAATTGCCATAAGCAACGGAGTGATATGTAGACAGAACAGTTCATGTAATATATGCGTCCTCCAACATTCCCGCTCTTCCTTTGACCAGTCTATCCAATGATCGACTTGTTTATTTACATAAAGTGTTTTATTGTCCTCACTTAAACCAATTTGCATGGGTGGGAATCGTAGTGCCCCATTGTGTAGAGCGAGATGATGCAAAGTTGACGCGACCGTTACTCTCGCATAATGTTTTATAAATAAGGAGGCTGCTACTTTTAAATTTGGTGCATCTATTGCATACATATAAGTTGTTAAAAATGATCGACAGTTATCCTCGTCAAATAGGTTTGCAATGTATGTACATGAATATCGGGTGGCCAAGGATGGATACGAAACGTTTTTAATTCTTCAAGCCTTTTATCATTTATGTTCATAAGTCACCTTTTCTCGCTGGCGTTACATACAGGATTGATGTCGTTGCCATTATTGCGTTTTTCGGTGCAGGTGAACATAGACGTAAGCGAGTTATTTTTGGTTATATCCGACATTATAAATTTTATTAATCCAATAACTGTTCCATTTTATCAAGCACCAGTTGATGTGAGAGTGGATTATAGCTTGTATATAAATGCCTTCCTTCAAAAATGGAGTACACTTTATTTTGTTGTACAGCCTTAATTGATTGCCAGTGTGCATTGCTTTGGAAAGCTGATATTTGGTTACGAATGGTCTCGTTGCTTGGTAACTTGTTGTTTTTTCGATAAACAGTTAATAGAATACGGTCAGGTTGATAGGTAGCTAACTCATTAAGAGAGATTTCTTTATAGTGAGGAATGTTTTCTACTCCCGCAGGAGCGGATAGTTGCAAGTCACCATATAAGACGGTTCCAACATTTCGTGTACCGTAGACGCATTGTACGCCGTCGCCTATCCCAAGGATAAGAATCGTCTCCCCACCAATTTGTTTATGCAATTGCTGTTTAATGAAATTGCTTTTTCGGTGTACTTAGTTAAAAAGGTAGCAGCCTCTCGTTCGCGTCCAAGTAGGCGTGCGATTTTATCTAAGTGAATGCGCCAGTTTTCTTGGAAATCGAGAGTGAGTGTAGGTGCAATGTGAGTAAAGAGTCCTTCTTTGGTTGATTGTGTCTGTTTATTTGATGCACAACGTACGATTAATTCTGGTTTGGTAGAGAGTAATTTCTCTAAATCAGGTTCATTCTCGCCGAGTGAAAGAGTTTTATTCAAACGACTTACAGCAGGAAATGAATGGTTCATAATGGCTGCGTATGGTTCTAAGCCAAGTGCAATTAAATGGCCAGTTACTAAATGATTGAGCGATGCAATTTTATTTGAGCGCTTTACTTTATTGATATATACGGTAGGAGAGAAACCTTCTTTTGTTTTAAATTTACGGCTAAAATAAAATTCATCGTTAAACCCAACTTGTTTGGCGATTGAATGAATGGTTAAATGCGTTTGCAGTAAGAGTTGCTTAGCATGATTCATTCGAACGTTATTTAAATAGGCAATAGGAGTTGTATGATAGTACTCTTTAAACTTTCTCGAATAGTAGTCAACATGGAGACCTGCCTTTTGTGCGAGTTTCTCACGTGTAATATCACTCTGGTAATTGCTGTCGATGTAATCCTTGCTACTTTGAATCAATTGTTGAATAGATTCACTTTCATTTGCGTTTAATTCGTGAAATAAGAGATAAATGAATTCTTGAAAGCTCGTATTTGCCTTCATTTTGCTCCAACTAGAAGAACGGTTTTGATGTTTTACGATCTCTTCGGCTTTTTCGTTTAGTAAATAAGGATGTGCAGGATAAAGCATCATTGGACAAGATAAGCGCGAAGGCATAAATACGCCATCCTTTTGTTCTTTTAGTGCATAGAATTGAAAATGATATCCACTTGTCGGTTGATCAAATTCGATTTGTTGCTCGTGAACTGGATTGGAATGAACGATAATGGTTTTTCCGCGTTCAGCAGAATAGACCTTTCCATTTAGAGTGAAAGACCCTTTTGTGTCTGTTAGTAAAAGAATCCCATGAAGTGTGTGTGTTTGTTTCAATTCGCATGTATTATCAAAATAAGAAATTTTTTTGATTTGATAGGTTAAAGTAGTTTGTTCGTCTGTTCTCTGATCATCTGTAAACATGGAAGGAAGAACCTCCTTATTATTTGTTCAAAATCAAGTTTGCTGAAGTATATAGAAAAGTCGTTAACTTCCATTAGATGACTGGAATATCTATGGACGCTTATTGCTGTTCTTTATACTATTATAGATGATTATGATTCTCACTATCAATTGAAAGTAGGTATTTACATGTGTCTCAATCTAAAAAAGGACCGGGGTTTTCTAAGTCTCGTTCTTTTAGCACTTATACTTGGAGCGTGTTCTAATTCTTCAGATCAGGAAGAGAATGGAGAAGCTACATTAAATCAAGATAACGAATTAACAGATCAGACAGATGGAGAAACAATTGAACATTTACAAGGAGAGTTTGTTTTAGAATCTGTACCAGAAAGAATTGTAGTGTTAGACGTTCAATATTTGGACCATATGCTCGCTTTAGGTGAGCGTCCTGTAGGTACTGTTTATGCTGAAACAGACAATGGTCTCCCAGATTATTTAGGAGACGAACCTGGAGAGGTCACTTTACTTGGGACATACTTGGAACCAGATTTGGAAGAGACGTTATCACTAGAGCCGGATCTTATTATAGCGACGGACGCGCATCAAGAGATTTATAATCAACTGGAAAGCATTGCCCCTACAATCATGTTTGATCGAATGGAAGACTGGCAATCTGTTCTTTTATCTTTTGGAATGATCTTAAACCATCCTGATGAAGCTGATGAATTGATTAAAGGCTATAACGAAAAAGTGAACGAGTTAACCCTTTCCTTAGCAGATACAGTAGGTGAGGAGACGGCTGCTTTAATTCGTCCAAGGGATGATATGATTCGGCTCCACACCACAGCACATCGAACAGCGCAAATTCTGTATGATGATCTTGGTTTGACGCCTCCGGAAATGGCCGAAACAAGCTCTGATACAAGCGCAATGATTTCCCTTGAAGTGATGCCAGAGTTAGAGGCAGATCATCTTTTCTTGCTACAAGATGATACAAATGAGGAGCTAACAGCCTCGTTTCAAGAGACGTCTATTTGGCAAGGGTTAAGCGCAGTTCAGTCTGACCAGGTGTATGACAAAAACACCGCATTATGGATTGGTTACTACGCTCCAATTGCGATCGATTTAGTGATTGATCAGATTGCAGAGGAATTGAATTAAATACTACAATAACAGTGAAATTCATAGAATGCACGCTTAGTTTGTTTATGTTTCGTCGACGAGTTGTAAAGAGTCACTCAAAAAGAAAAGTGAAAGCGATACGGAAACGCATATGCGTTTCTGTATCGCTTTCATTTACAAGGATTCGAAACTGGTGGATGTGTTCCAAGAACCATATGCGCCAGCTTCTACAGTTACTTTAAGACCAGAGTTTGAGTGATAGGCTTTTTCAATCTCTTTTCGGCTCTCTGTATCAATACCATTATTAGAGATAAGGCTTCCAAATGCTGGTATAAAGGCTTCAATTGTTTCGATCGCTTTTCCACCAAAGCTATCGCCATTCATATTTTCATAAATGTCCACTGTGGCATCTGGACCAAGGTTATAGGAGTACTGGTACTCCGACGCTTCTACTTGTTGTGTGGTTGTCGAGACTGTCGAAAACCCAACCAAAGAGAGGGTGATCATAGCCGCTCCAATTACATGTTTCGCTTTTCTCATTGTAAGCACCTCCGCTTATTTTTAACTCGGGTATAGTGAATTATTACCCTCTCGTAAAAAAGGAAAACATGTCCAAAATAAATGTAGTAAGGAAGGACGAGCAGAGAAAATGATGGAAAAACAAAAAAGCCGTGTACACGGCTTTTTTTGTTTCAATCGGAAGCTGGCTTTTTTAAAAGGGGGACGAGCGCCTCGAGTTCATCAACGACCAGTTTCCGTTCTTGGGGAGATAGAGAGCTTACGTATTCACGAAGTCCCTGCCAATCATTTGCTCGCTTGCGTTCGTAAATTTGATTTGTCACGCAAATGACTTTTTCCCTTCTTATTTCAACGTGTGGATCGTAAAAGACGCGTCGTACCCGACTTTTATTTTTCATTCGACCACCACCCCTTTTACTAGGGTGACCATTTTACAATCTGGTATACCATGATACCTCATGCAAGATTAAGTAAAGTGAAATGAAGTGATTTATCCTCTGCAATAGCCAAGTAACAGCAGCAAGACGAAAATGATGATTACAGTGAACGCTTGTGCTAAGAAGCCGCCATGAAACAAGCTGTCTACTCTACCAGTCTTTGCTTTATTCGTTGACTCGCCGAACGTCTCTCTCGTTCTCGAATCGAGATCATGCTTCTTTAGGTATTTTTATTTACGGTTATTGATAAAGACTCCCCCATTTTATTTGCATGATGGTTTGAGAGGATTATCATACAAGATCATTGTTTCGTATATTCTTGTGGGCAAAGACAAGAAACTAAGAAATGCCAAACAAATGAAGCGTCATAAGGAGCAACGCACAACAAAGCGTGTGTTTCGAGATTATAGTATACTCGCTTGCTTACTCATAGGTATTTTTGCGGTCGTCTATTTTCTTGATCCAAGCTTTTTCTAACAGATAAACTTATATTTCCATTTTTATAAGGGTGCTCATTTGAGCATTCTTTTTTATGGTGTTCAATAATGTTTATTTATGTTCGTTTATATGACATAATACAACCATAGAGGAGTGATGAACGTGTTATCACAGGAACGGCATGAACGATTATTAGCTTATTTAAATGAACATAAAACAGTACGTGTCAAAGAAGCAAGCGAGTTGCTAGGTGTAACGGAAAAAACAATACGTCTTGATTTCGAAGCGCTTGAAGGGCGAAAACTACTGCGTCGTGTACACGGTGGAGCGATGCTAGAGAATAAAGCGACAAGTTTGTTTCCAATAGAAACACGGCAAAAAAGTCATGGTGATAAAAAGCAGGAAATTGCCCAAAAGGCCCTTAGCTTAATCGGTGAAAATGAAATTATCTTGTTGGATGGAGGGAGCACAACACTGGCACTTGCTAAAGAGCTAGGTTCTTTTCCTGTATCGGTTTTAACAAATGATTTACGGATCGCGTTTGAGTTGTATCCGAAAGAGAAAGTTCAGCTCGTTATGTTAGGGGGTACGCGAATTGGTGATTCCTCTGCCTTATATAGTAGAGAGACAACGAAGATGCTTTCTTCCATGTTCGTGAAAAAATTATTCTTAGGTGCGACGGGTGTATCGCTCACACACGGACTTTCTGTCTTGCAAAGTTATCATGTTGAATGGAAACAAGAAGCGATCTCAAGCGCGGAGGAAACGGTGTTGCTTGCTGATTCAACGAAATTCGGGCAGGTTGCTTAATGCCTTTTGCACAATTGGAAGATGTTCAGTATATCGTTTCTGATGATGGAATTGCTGCTGAATATGTCAATGCATGTGAACAGAAAAGAATTGCAATTATTTAGAGTAATGATTGCTAATTAAGAAGACTGGTGCTACAATCAAACATAATCGAACTAAAAAGAACAATAATGAACCTAGGGGGATGGAGAGTGGAAACAGAGCTTTTTTCTTTACATGGAAAAACAGCCCTTGTTACAGGAGCAAGCAGAGGATTGGGGCAAGGTATGGCTGTCGGGTTGGCACAAGCAGGGGCAACAGTCATTGGGGCAGGCGTTAGTGATATGGAAGAAACAAAGCAACGTATCGAAGCTGTAAATGGACGTTTTATCAGTTTCAAAGCAGATCTAGCAGACGAGGGAGGAGCCAATGAGCTGGCTGATTCCGTCCTAGCAAACTTTGAAAACGTTGACATTTTGGTCAATAATGCGGGAATTATTAAACGTCAGGATGCGGAACAATTTAGTGATGAAAGCTTTCGTGAGGTGCTTCAAGTGAACCTCGATTCGCTGTTTGCTTTATCTCGTCAAATCGGAAACCATATGCTTGAACGTGGTAGTGGCTCAATTATTAATATTGCGTCCATGTTATCTTTTCAAGGTGGTTTGCGTGTCCCTGCGTATACGGCAAGCAAACATGCCGTCGCCGGACTGACAAAAGCGCTCGGCAATGAGTGGGGCGCTAGAGGTGTGAGAGTCAATGCGATTGCGCCAGGCTATATGGAAACAGACAATACAGAAGGAATTCGAAACGATGAAGATCGCTTTGCCTATATTAGTTCGCGAATTCCAATGGGCAAATGGGGAACACCTGAAGACTTGGCGGGGCCAGTCGTCTTTTTAGCATCGGACGCTTCTCGTTATGTAAATGGCCATGTGCTTTGTGTTGATGGCGGTGGATGAGTTCATAATTTAAAGGAGGATAAAAAAGATGGATATTCGATATGAAGTGAACCCAGAGGACGGAAAGCGTTACACAACGGAAGAATTGCGAAAGGCATTCATGATTGAATCATTGTTTCAAGGTGGGGAACTTTCGTTTTGCTACTCACACTATGATCGCCTTGTTATTGGCGGGGCCGTCCCGACAACAAACGCATTAAAGCTTGATGCAGGTGATGTGTTGAGAACTGAATTTTTCTTAGAGCGTCGGGAGATTGCGATTATCAATATTGGCGGTCAAGGCACGGTTACAGTTAATGGAGAAACCTATACGATGCAAAAACGCGATTGTTTGTATGTCGGCAAAGGGAACGAGGATGTGTTGTTTGAGTCAAGTGAAGCAAATGACCCAGCACGCTATTACCTCGTATCTTCAACAGCGCATAAAGAGTATCCGACTCGATTGTTGCCGATAGCTGATGCAGAACCAAACCGTCTCGGCTCTGATGCAGAATCAAACAATCGGACGATCTATAAGTATGTGCATGAGGACGGAATTCAAAGCTGTCAGCTAATGGTGGGAATGACGTTGCTTGAGCCAAACAATATGTGGAATACAATGCCTGCGCATGTGCATGATCGTCGGATGGAAGCGTATTTGTATTTTGACATGGAGCCTGATTCCCGTGTATTTCATTTCATGGGTCAACCAAATGAAACACGTCACCTTGTAGTCGGGAATGAGCAAGCAGTGATTTCACCACCTTGGTCGATCCATTCGGGTGTTGGTACAAGCAATTATACGTTTATTTGGGCGATGGCAGGAGAAAATTATACATTCAAAGACATGGATTTTGTGCCAATGGAAGACTTGAAGTAGCAAGACTTTGAACATAAATGATACAAAACAAGGACTGAATGGAAGCAGTCCTTGTTTTGATGGAGCGAGTGTTACTAGTCTAGCGATAGGTTGGATAAACGACATCAATCTTCTTTTCCTGCTTTAATTGACCATTTTGCACACGTAACACCTCATTCCCGTTTATTTGAAACGAATACGCTTTCCCGAGATAAGACAGCGTTCCAGTAATTGAGCGGACAGCCATACCGACAAGCGAAACTGCATGATTTGATGGATTAAAGATCAGTCGAACACCTGCTGGAAAACGAGCGATTTCTTCGCCGTTTGATAGAGAATACAAGTGTTTAGCGTATTTAGTAATTCATAGCTCTTGCCATTTACGTGTCTACTATAGGCTGTCTCGCATATGTCATCTGAATGTTGGTACGGGTAAGGCACTAACCCTGTAGCCCAAATGTCTCCATTTGGTCGTGGCAGAATTCCTGAAAGCCTTTCGATAAAGTCGAGCAGGCAGAGAATTGAGGGGGAATAGACCTCTGTAAATCCTGCCTCTCCTGTCCATGGGTTGATGGTTTGTGGAAACTTGTTGCTGTGGGAGAAAACAGTTAGGATTTGATGCATTACCCATGTGAACTCAACATGATGTCCGTGGTAGTCAAAAGCATGTGGTGCGCGAATTAAACTTAAAAAATTAGTTGCGCCACCCCAACTATTGTCATGTATTGAAGTTGAATCAAAGCGTGGATCATCTAATGCAATCGATGGGAATGGGTATTTTGAAAAAAACTTACTTGTGTTTAGCAAATACCTACGCAGTGCTTGTTGAAAAAAAGCATCATCACCAATCTCGCATGCAAGCACGCGGAGAAGCACATCCGATTGGATTTTCACTAATTGGCCATTCTTGTCACGATCATAAAAAAACAAGTCGTCTTGATCAAAGCAATGGTTCATTAAGCTTGTGAGGCTATTATTGGCTAGTTTGATCCAATTGTTTTCCTTTACACCTAGTTCATCCGCAACAAGAGAAAGATAGGTACGCTGACAATACACATTTGCGGTTAAGTCTGGTGCTAGAAATGGTAAAATCGGCGAATCTGGGTGACAAAGAGAAGCGTCTTCCCTATGAGGCACGTCTGGTGCATGCCAAAATCTTGGAGATGAGTCATGTCCCGTATCGAAAGTGGAGAATGCTTCGACGCAGCCTGTTTTTCGCGTGTCGCGGTTACTGGCAAGCCACTTGTCATATCCACTCATTGCTGAATACATGCGTTGTAAAAAGTCTTTGTTTCTTCCATTTAACAGATAGTGGTTCCAGACACTTCGGGCAAGAGGGCTGACTAACTGAATTTGGCGATAAGCAGGACCAGCAGTTGTCCATTTATACGGCATAAGTCCATCGTTACGTTGATGCTTAGCAAATAATTCAAAGGTCGCTTCGGCAACGTCTGGAAAAAAACGAGAAACAATTTCCGCATTAATCGTTCCAGTGCTCTCAAGCCACGTGCCACGGTAAATACCTCCTTCAAGCAAAACATGGCGACCATCTTCATTCTCTTCAAGACAGTCGTTTAGTTGACTGAAGGCAAGTGTTGCCATTTTCTCTAGCTTCCTATTTGTTGAAACAAAGTGGACCGGGGCTTTCGTGTATATACTCATTCGTTTGTATAAACGGGAAAGCAATGGATGGCTCATGTTAAATCCCCCTTTGTAATATAGCTTTTGTTTGTTGTACCAATTATAAAGATGAAGCGAACTTTTTATACTAATGATTTAAGCGCTTTCAATACAAAGTAACAATAATTTAACCAAGATGCTATGGTTTGCAAAATAAGAACGCGAATTCATACCCCTTTATCAAACTTCAATAGTTTACGAAGACACAAAAACGATTTTCGTCGATGTTTGATGCAACGAAGGAATATCTACCTAGATGGTGAATGTAATCAAGGAGAAATGCAAACAAAGGAGATGAAGAAATGATTTCAACTGGATACACGTTTATCTCAAATCAATTTATGCTGCACTCAAAAACGGCAGAGAGACTTTATCACGAATTTGCAAAAGACATGCCGATTATTGATTACCATTGTCACGTATCTCCACAAGAAATTGCCAATAATCGAAGCTATGAGAATCTAACAGAACTATGGCTCCATGGTGATCATTATAAATGGCGGGCCATGCGAACGATGGGGGTTAGTGAAGAGTATATTACTGGCGGAAAGACTGATAAGGAAAAATTTATGAAATGGGCAGAAGTAGTGCCATACACGATGGGTAATCCTTTGTACCACTGGACGCACCTTGAGTTGAAGCGCTATTTTCATATTGATGATTTGTTAAGTCCGAAAACGGCTGAAGGGATTTGGGAGAAGACACGGGAGCAGTTGAAATCAAAGGGATTACGGACTCAAGGCATTATCAGTCAATCGAATGTAGAGGTGATTTGTACAACGGATGATCCTATCGATTCCCTTGATGCGCATGCGACGATTGCAAATGACGATTCCTTTGCGACAAACGTATATCCGGCTTTCAGGCCAGATAAGTCTCTGTTTGTGCGTTCACCTCAGTATCCAAGTTATATAGAACGGCTTGCAGAAGCAGCTGGAACAACGATTAATTCTTGCAATGATTTAGTAGGGGCACTTAAAAATCGAGCAGCATATTTCCATGAAAGAGGCTGTCGTTTATCAGACCATGGGTTGGAAACGTTGCCATTCTCGAGTTGCACCGAGACTGAAGCTGAAGCAATTTTTGCAAAAGCTCGTAACGGTGAAGATGTTACTTTAGGAGAAGAACGTCAATTCCAGACATATGTGCTGTTATCTCTTGGCAGAGTTTATCACTCCTTGGGTTGGACGATGCAGTTTCATCTTGGTGCACTACGCAACAATAATAGCCGGATGTTTGATCGCCTCGGACTTGATACAGGGTTTGATTCGATCGGTGACTTTCCCGTTGCACGTGACTTAAACCAATTTCTAAATGAGCTTGACCGTAATAATGAGCTGCCAAAAACAATTTTATATACGCTAAATCCAATCTATAACGATGTTATCGCATCGGCGATAGGCAATTTCCAATCAAGTGATGCTGTTGGGAAGATCCAATTTGGTTCTGGTTGGTGGTACAACGATCAGAAGGATGGCATGGAGAAGCAAATGAAGGATTTAGCGAATATCGGACTGCTTAGTGCTTTTGTTGGTATGCTTACGGATTCGCGTAGTTTCCTTTCGTATACGAGGCATGAGTACTTCCGTCGTATTCTTTGCAATTTGATTGGAAGTTGGGTGGAAGCGGGTGAATTGCCGCCAGATGAAGAATGGCTTGGCAAACTTGTACAAAACATTTGCTATCACAACGCAAAACAGTATTTTCAATTGTAAAGGAGGTTTCGTGTGAAAAAAGTTGTTTTGCTTGGTGGATCAGGGACAATTGGATCTGTTTTAGCTAGAGGACTTAAAGATTATTATCGTGTCGTTATAATGGATGTCACTGAGCTTCTTGGAATGGAGATTTTATTAAAGTTGATGCAACAAATTATGAAGATTTGCTTGAAAAGATGCCAGGGGATACAGATGTCGTCATCAACTTGCTTCGAACGGAAACAACAAAAGGCATTGAAGAAAAAGACTGCTTCGATAAGCTAACCAGTGTTTTCTTTCAGGCAAGCTATTATGTATTGCTTGTGGCACGGAAAAAAGGAATTCGTCGTGTTGTTTATGCGAGTAGTAATCATGTGACAGACGCTTACGAAAAAAACGGCTACTCGTTATTAGGTCGAGAAATTACAGTTGAAGATGTACCGAAATCGAAAGGGCTTTATGGGGTGTTAAAATTCGCATCTGAACAACTCGGCTCTTTGTTTGCCGAAGAAGGGAGTGTGTCGGTCATTAATTTAAGGATCGCTTCCGTCCCACCACGTGAAAAGCGAGTTCTAAATAATGATCGACTAAAAAGAACGCTGCTGAAAGACGAGGATGCCGTACATCTAGTACGAGCGGCAATCGAAACAGACAAATCGTTTGGTACGTATTACGGGGTGTCTGATCGGCCGAATAAGCCGTGGAGTATGTTGAATGCCTATGAGGATCTTGGGTTTCAGGCAAAGCGTTAACCACATGTAAAGAGGCCTGACTACTGTCAGGCCTCAGACTGAAGACAAACGTTCGCATACGTCGTCGCTCGCCTCAGTCATACGCTCATGAACCGACGTTCTATTGGCATCTTTCCTCGTTTTCACTCCTAGTCTGACAAGCGTTTTCTTTTCAGTCTGGGTCGATTATCGACTTTACCCGACAACCTCAGGCCTGACAGAAGTCAGGCCTCTTTTTCATTACCGCAACCGTGTCGGCCATGAACCGGCCCAGGCATAGCCGTAACGCCGTTCTTGTTCAATATTCATAATGTCGTGGTGGATGACGCCGTCACGTCCAGAGAAGATAGGACGATTTGTTCCAATCTCGTAAAATCGGTACCACGTTTCTGCACCTGGATCAGAGAAGAAATGGGGTTCGATGCGCCGTTCATAGCGGGTATTCGCGACACGAGCATCTTCCATCCACGTTCTTGCAGAAGCAACAGCATGTTGAACGTCAGTCGATTGATTTGGTTGCTCTTCTAGCCATTGGACGATTCCGACTGACTCATCAGTTGCAATTGACGGGTGCTCATAAATTCTGCCGTGTTGTGGGGCGAGCGTGACGGGGTCATGTTGCTGCCCCCAAGCTGTTTTCGTTCCATTTGCATCAATCTGTGAAGCTAAAATAAAACTAAGCCCGTCGTCAATGGAATCTGCAAGATCCGAAGCAAGGTTATCGTCGACTAAATCACCATTAAATGGTGCAATGCCCTCTTTTGCATCTTCTAGCAAACGCAAGACATTAATCATGGCATGATCATTAAATGTCACGTAATTTGAATACCAGACGGAACTGGAAGGGTCAGACCTCGCTGTGGATAGACTTGGCGAAAACCACCACTCGGATATTGCAACTTAAAGAGAAAATCAATCCCATCATGAACGCTCTCTTTATAGCGTGGATCACCGGTTTCTTGGTAAGCTTCTGCAACAACAAGAATTTCAGAGACAGTCGCATCGTTGTCAATCGTGCCAAGCTCCTGGCCATTGGAAGTCCAGACGGACCTTGGTTCATTACCATTCCAATCGCGCGTATAGATCTCTGGCATGTCTTTTGTCCATCCCCCATGCTCCATTTGCCATGTGAGTAAGTGATCTGCCTCTGTAATGACAGAAGCCTCAGCAGTTTGTCCAGAAGGAGATAAGACAAATAAACAAGCAGCAAAACTAATTGTAGCAAGGGAAGATAAATAATAAAGCGCTTTCATTTAATTGGCCTCCTTTGAATGGAATGTGTTTAGTTTACCAAACAAGAAGTAACCATTTTTGTCTTCATTGCTTTGTTATGTTGCCATTTTTGCGCTGTTGTTTGTTACGGTATTGAGTAGGTGATAAATCAAGGATACGCTTAAAGACGCGATGAAAGTGAGCAGATGATTGAAAACCAACTCTTCTTGCGAGTTGAAAAATGGGTTCGTTTGTTTTAACCAACCGTTTACAGGCTTGTGAGATGCGGACTTCTTGAAGGTGTTCTGTCAGGCCCTGGCCAGTCGCTTGTTTAAATATACGGCTTGTATAAGCCGGGCTTAGATGAACAACGGAAGCGAGCGTGTTTAAGTCCAGTGCTTCATCAAAATGATGCTCAATGTATTCAATTAAATGAGCAACGATTTCAAAAGGACCAGAGAAAACCGCAGAGGACTTGGTTTGAACCTCTTTAAGAGAGTGGAATTGCCGCTGTGCTTCAAGTAATAATTGGCACAGGAGCACTTGTTGATATAGTAAGCTTTCTTGTGTAATGGGACGTTTATATTCGATTAAAAGTTGGTTGAATAAAGAATGAATTTGCTGTTGCTGATGAACTGGAATCTCAAGCAGGGAAAACTCTTTTGCAAATAGTGGTTTTGTAAGCTCGCGCCATTCGTCAGGAAGAGACGAGAGATGGGCATTGACTACATACCGAGCATGAACCGGACGAGAGGCGGGTTCCATTTTATGAATGAGATGGGGTGATAGAATTAACAGTGAATGTTGTTTAAGGGGGATAGCTTGGCCATTGCAGAAAAACATGCGTTCTCCTTCCGCAAGCCAGTGGAGTTCGACGTCACTATGGAGGTGATAGTGACTCATTCCATAAGGAGGAGAACATCTCTTGCGATAATCAACATAAATCGCTTGTTTTCGAATGGAACAGGTTAGCCTTTGCATGGATAAGCTCCTTTCAAAAGGGAGAATTACAGAACTTATACAATTTACTTTATCAGAAAATTGAGCGTTTTCAATAGATAGGAGGAGAAACGAATGCGCAGTCTTTGGATGAAGCTGCTTGTATATGGAGGTTGATTGGCACAATTCCAGTAATCATTGTTGGTTTATTCGCCTATTTCCAGTCAACGAACCACGCGGAGCAGCGCGTTGCTAATGAGAAGATGGAATTAATGCGCCAAGTCAAAGCGAATATTGAACAAGTGCTAACAACTGTGCACCATTCGCTAAATAATACGATTGAATCACCAACTATGGCAGAAGCGATTCGTCTGCCTTTACTTGGCGACGATTTTCAATTGTATCGCGATTTGCGTCGAGAACTAAGCAAGCTTCAATCGTTTGATACAAAAGTCGAAGAGACGATCGTTTTAAACAATGAACAAAATTGGATTGTTACAAATCAAGGGATTAGTAGGCTTGATACCCATCCCGATGAGGACAGGTACATATCGTTTTTTGAGCTTCCAAATAATACAACGTGGATGCTGCTTGAAACCGAATCATTTGAAGAGGCGATTATTCGTCGCCATTGTCCACACACGATTAGTCTAGT
This sequence comes from Bacillus sp. JCM 19041, assembly GCA_001310375.1. Lineage (GTDB taxonomy): Bacteria > Bacillota > Bacilli > Bacillales > Bacillaceae_D > Shouchella. The sequence continues at coordinate 39,344 of BAXC01000019.1, forward strand.
TAAAAAATTGCCGACGAGATTAAGCGATAAATACGGGTTAGCATTTGCGAATATCCCAATGTGCAGTATAAGAGAAATGATACTTAGTGATGAGATATCAGATGAGTTGATGATTTTAGATGAAAATAATGAAATTATTGTTCATTCCGACGATGAAGTGGTGGGGAAATCGTTTTTAGAACTAGGGTTTTCGGAGCCGGAATGGGCTGATGAATCGTCTGGACAAACTACGGTGAATTTTCATAATGAGTCGTATGCACTCACTTATACAACCTCTGATCTGAATGGATGGAAGTATGTATCACTCACATCGATGAATGAATTAATGAGCGAGTCACGAAGTATAGGTTGGTTCACCTTTTATATGGTTCTATCTATGGTTGTATTAACGACACTTGTCGTCTGGCTCTATTCACGCAAACTCTATTCACCCGTTAGGAAGCTTGTCGCAGCAATACAGCAGAAGGGAACTGGGGATGAAGAAAAGCAAAAGCGGACTGAGTTCCAAGTGATTGAAGATCAACTACATGATTTGTTTTCTTCGAAAACGATGTTGGAACAGGAATTAACAGTCCACACGAAACAATCATTAATGCTTTTTTTGATGCGTGTGTATCAAGCCGGTCATCTGCTACTGATAGCCAAGAAAGGCTCCGACTGTACGGATTGGATAAGCGTATAAACCGTTGGAATGTCATGAGCTTACTCGTTATCCACTTGGAACATCCTCGCCATGAAGAAGATCAAGAAGAACGAGAGCTTCGCGCTTTTGCGCTCAGGAATATCATTGATGATACGGTTCCAGAGGAAAACCGTTTGCCTGCTGTTTGGGTCGACGACTTGCTTGCAGTTGTTGTAGGTTTACATGAGCAAACAGCCACAACTGATGCAGAGACAGCTGTTTATCATTGGAGCGAGAATATTAAAGCGTACATGCAGGAGTATATGCAAACATCGGTAAGTATCGGTATTAGTGAACCGTTTAACGCATTTACTGAAACAAACATCGCCTTTGCACAGGGGATTGAAGCGTTAACTCATCGCTTTAAGTTTACGGAAAATGTGATCATTTATTATCGAAGTATTCAAGCAAAGGAAAAAGTTGCTGTTTATCACCATCCATCACAAACGGAAGAAGAATTGTTGCTTGCCATTCGATTAGTCGATCGAGAAAAACCGAAGAGTTGTTTGGGAAATGGTTAAACGCTGTTATGGATAAAGGACATACGGTAGGAGAGGTACATGTTTCATTTATGCACTTAATTAGTCGCTTGCTCCGTCTTTATCATGAAAGTGGTTGGACGAGAACAGAGCATATGCTGTTGCCAGAAGCAACTCTCTATCAAGAATGGTTAAACCTTCGCAGCCAAGACAAGATGGAGCATTGGTTTGCAAAACGGCTATTAAATCCGTTATTAGCCATGTTCAAAGAGATTAGCGAATCCCAGTTTCAACATTTATCTCAGAAAATGATTGCTTATATTAAAGAAAATAACGACAAAGTACTTACGCTTGAACAGTGTGCAGCAGACCTACATTACAACGCGAATTATTTAAGTAGTGTCTTTAAAAAAGGAACGGGGATGACGTTTAGCGATTACGTAGCCGACCACAGGTTAAGTGAAGCAAAGAAATGGCTCGTTGATACAGACATCCCTATTAAACAGATTGCTGAAACATTAGGCTATAAAAACTCACAAAATTTTATCCGTTCTTTTAGAAAATCAACCAGTATGACGCCCGGGCAATACAGACAAGAGAAAGGGATGGAGTAGCAACAAAACAAACAAAAAGTTGGTAGAATCAAATGCTCAATAACTCCTTGTTTGTATTTGGATCTTCACGACAAGGGGGGCAGTTCAGTTGTGACCAAGAAAAAACGAAGTGTATGTTGGACACGAAGATAAAAAGGAAAAAGCATCGTATAATACTCGTCATTATAACAGCTGGTCGACGAAATCATTTTTGCGAGAAGAAGCTCTTAAAAAGTTGCTTCTTCTATTTATAACAAGAATAATCATTTCCTCAGGTCAGTCTGGAAATGGCGCCAAATCAATGATTTATGAGCAAATGATTATTCAAGACACGACGCTTTGACGATATAGTTCAATCAATAGAGATAAACGGAGTGGGACAAAAATTCTCTAAAAATAAGGTGGGGACAAGGATGAAGAAATGGAAGCAGTGGCACAAGATAACTGCAATTGGAGTTGGCTTAGTTGCATTAACAGGATGTAATGGTAACGGAAATGATGAAAGCGCTTCCTCTGGTGGGGATGCAATAGCTGATGGAGGCCCGGTCGAATTTTCAATCATGGCTAACTTGCATACGGCCGAGGTGCCAGACAAGAATGTTCAAAACTTATTAGAAGAAGCAACAAATACGAAGTTAGATATTCAATGGGTGCCTGACAGCAATTATGAAGAACGTCTGAATACTGCATTTGCAACTGGGTCACTGCCTCAAGCTGTTTATATGAAGAATCAGACAACGTATGAACAATTTAAAGACGCGATTCGAGATGACCAGTTTTGGGAGCTAGATCCTTATCTAGATGAATTTGAAAACTTAAAAAATCTAAAGCCAGAAGTCGTTGAAAATACAATGGTCGATGGAAAAATGTACGCCTTGTACCAAGGTAGGCCTTTAGCGCGTTCAGGTTTAATTTACCGAAAAGATTGGGCGGACAATTTAGGGATCGCAGCACCAACAAATGTAGATGAATTTATGGAGATGGCGCGGGCGTCACTGAAGATGATCCAGATGGAAACGGCAAGGATGACACAATTGGCTTAACAGATCGAAATGACCTTGTTTACGGTGCGTTCAAGTCAGTTGCTTCCTGGTTCGGTACGCCAAATGGATGGGGGGAGCAGGACGGAGAGCTTCTACCAGAGTTTATGTTTGACGAATATATTGACACACTTGATTACTTAAAAGAACTTCATGAAAACGGCTATATGAATCAAGATTTTCCGGTAACGAGTAAACCGGATCAACAAGCGCTTCTGAAAAATGGAACGGCGGGCATGTATGTTGGCTCGATGGGGGATGTTGTTTCTTTATAGCTGACGCGTCTCAAAACAATCCTGATCTTGAATTTGATGTGCATAACTACATTGAAGGTCCTGATGGTGAATACAACATTTGGGCCATTCCTGGATATGGAAACCTTGTTATTTTCCCTAAATCATCTGTGGAAACAGAAGAAGAGTTAAAGGCATTCTCTCCTTTTATAACCAGTTGATGGAACCAGACAATGCCAATTTAATTTTCTGGGGAATTGAAGGAGAACATTACGATGTAGAAGAGGATAAAGCTGTGGCAATTGAAGACACACAAAAAACAGACCGTGAAGTGAAGCCATATCAGTCGATCGAGATCGGTGAAGCTGAAACGAACGGACGTTATCTTGGTATGAGCAATTACGCGGCGAAGACAAAAGCGGATGAACTTGAAATTGACAATGAATCATACCTTGTCCATGATCCTACAATCACGCTTGATTCACCAACAGCGCAAACCCACGGGGAACGCCTGCAACAAATTATCAATGATGCGACGTACCAATATATCTTAGGCCAGACAGATCTAGAAGGGTTTGAGAGAGCAATAGAGACGTGGAAGACGCAAGGCGGTGAAGATGTGATTAGTGAAATTAATGAATCATACGAACAACAATAAGTGCATGGATTTAAGCCGAGAGCAGAGCTTTGCTTTGCTCTTGGTACATACAAATGGAAAACGAAAAGAGGTGTGAAATGGAAAGTCCATTGGCAGTAGGAAAAAAACGGGTGCTGACTAAAGCAGAACGCCGCAATGAATTATGGAGAAAGATTAAGAAAAACAAATGGATATACTTAATGATTGCCCCTGGTATCCTTTATTTTTTTGTTTATAAATACATTCCTATGTACGGATTGGTCATTGCATTTCAAGATTATAAACTACTTAGGGATTACTGGGAGTGAGTGGGTTGGGCTTGACCATTTCCGACGCTTGTTTGCGGATCCTGACTTTTGGATGATTTTCCGAAACACGCTGGTTTTGTTTGCACTTCAAGTTTGCATATCATTTCCTGTGCCCATTATTCTTGCACTCATGTTAAATGAATTGCGTAACCGTGCGTACCAACGGACAATTCAGACGGTCATCTACATTCCTCACTTTATGTCTTGGGTTGTTATCGTCTCTATTAGTTATGTGATGTTGACACTCGATGGCGGCATTATAAACAACATTTTACGATCGATGCAATTTGATCAAATCAATTTCTTACTTAATCCTGAATGGTTCCGTCCAATGTATATCCTTCAAATCATTTGGCGTGAAGCGGGTTGGGGTACAATCATTTTCCTTGCAGCCATTGTCGCGGTTGATCCTCAGCTTTACGAAGCTGCGAAGATCGATGGAGCGAACCGAATTCGCCAAATGTGGCATATTACGTTACCAGCAATTCGAAGTGTGATCATTGTTTTACTTATTCTAAAGATTGGTGATGTGTTAGAGCTTGGTTTTGAGCATGTTTATTTGCTTTTGAATGCGTCCAACAGAGAAGTAGCAGAGATCTTTGATACGTATGTATATACGGCTGGTTTAAGACAAGGACAATTTAGTTACAGTACCGCAGTTGGTTTCTTTAAAGGAATTGTCGGATTGATCCTTGTTGTCTTTGCCAATTGGCTCGCAAAAAAATATGGCGAAGAAGGCATTTACTAATGAAGGGAGGCGCTTAAGATGGTAGGCGACAAAACAATATCGAGTCGTATCTTTAATGCGACAAACATGATTATTCTTGGCATCATTGCCTTGCTTTGCGTGCTGCCCTTCGTTCATGTCATTGGCAGCTCCTTTGCTACCGGCGCAGAAATCGCTCGGAGAAGTTTCTTATTGTTTCCAACCGAGTTTAGCTTAGATGCGTATCGTTATATTTTCTCCACAGACACGATTATCCGCTCTCTTGGCGTTTCAATTGGTGTCACGCTTGGAGGGACGATCTGGAGCATGTTGTTGTCTGTACTCACCGCATATGGCTTATCAAGAAGGGATCTTGTTGGTCGTCGTTTCTTAATGTTCTTTATTGTTTTTACAATGCTTTTTAATGGTGGGATGATTCCAACCTTTCTTGTTGTCCAACAAACAGGACTAATTGACTCGTTGTTAGCGCTTGTTATACCAGTGACAATTAATGCATTTAATATGATTATTTTACGAAGCTTCTTCATGAATCTCCCGGCCGGGCTTGAAGAATCAGCAAAAATTGATGGTTGTAATGACTTTGGGGTGTTGTTTCGAATTGTTATCCCGTGTTCATTACCAGCAATTGCTACCATTTCACTGTTTTATGCAGTGACGTATTGGAACACGTACATGCATGCGATTCTTTACTTAAATGATCCAAATAAATGGCCAGTCCAAGTGCTGTTACGTCAAATTGTCGTTTTAGCAACAGGCATTAATTACGATGGGGCGGAGTATACAAGTGTGCCACCACCGGAAATTAGTGTGAAGATGGCTGTTATTGTTGTGGCGACTGTCCCTGTCCTACTTGTTTACCCATTCTTGCAGAAGTACTTTGCAAAAGGTGCCTTAATTGGTTCGATGAAAGGTTAAGCAATGGCTGATGTTGATCAATACCTTAGGAAGCTTTACGAAGGAAGACCGCCAGTTACGATGACTAAAGGCAAGCGAATCCTTGCCTTAGAGAAAGCGCTAGGGACATTCGTTCCTAATACTCATAGTGAAGCAACGCAATTTACATGTCGTCAACACGACCATTACAGTGAATACTGGTACGAACTGGAAACAACAGAGGCTTAAAAATGCCGTTTCGACTGCTTTTACCACATACTGCCTTAAAAGAGCAGCCGATTGTGCTTGCCCTTCATGGGCACGGTGCGGGAGCTACGGAAGCACTAGAAGTTGGATCAAGTCATCGTGGTTTTGCCAAACGTCTCGTTGAACAAGGCTGTATTGTTGCTCTTCCTGAACTTATAGGGTTTGGTACACGAAAGAGGTCTGGTGATGAACAGGAGGGGAATAGTTGTTTTTCTATTGCATCTGAACTTTTGCTTTATGGCAAAACATTGGCAGGGTTACGTGTATTCGAAACTCGTTGTCTCTTAGATTGGTTAAGCGCACAACCTCAATTATTAATGAGTAGAATTGGTGTGTTTGGTTTCTCTGGCGGTGGATTGATTGCGCTACTTTTAGCTGCAACAGATGAACGCATTCAAGCAACGGTTCTAAGTGGTTTTGGTGCGATGCTCAAAGACAGTGTGCTTGCTCGGCGTCATTGCCTTGATAATTACATCCCAGGTCTGTTGACCATTGGTGAAATGCCAGAGTTATTAGCACTTGTTTCCCCGCGGCCGTTGTTTATCGAAAGCGGGGATCAAGATAGGTTGTTTCCGTCTAGCTCGGTACAGGAAGCAACTAGACAAGTAAACGTGATCGTTGATCTATTTAAAGGCTTCCATGAAGTGAACGGGAGAAAGTCAATCCCATGGCTAATCAAACAGTTGCAGGAGAGAGGAGAGGTACATGGGTACATTTAAAAATCCAATCATACCTGGATTTTATCCAGACCCGTCGATTTGCCGAGTCAATCAAGATTACTACCTTGTCACATCAACATTTGAATATTTTCCTGGTGTACCTATTTTTCATTCCACAGATTTAGTGAACTGGACTCAAATTGGGCATGTGCTTGATCGTCCATCGCAACTAAATTTAGACGGCACACCAAATTCCCGTGGCATCTACGCGCCAACGATTCGTTATCATAACGGCTTGTTTTATTTAATTACGACATTTGTAGAAAGTCAGTACGGCGAACGACGGAATTTTTACGTAACTTCTGAAGATCCAGCAGGGCCTTGGTCTGAACCAGTTTGGTTAAAAGGGGCACCCGGCATTGATCCTTCTCTGTTCTTTGATGATGACAACCGGGTTTATTACACGGGCAATCGAGTTCCGCCAACAGGTCAGACTCATGCAAAGCACATGGAAATATGGCTGCAAGAACTAGATGTGAAGAAAGGGAAGTTAATTGGTGAGCCTGTAGGAATTTGGGATGGAGCGCTTAAAGTTGCCCATGCGCAAGAAGCACCACATTTATATAAAAAAGATGGTTACTATTATTTGATTATTGCAGAAGGTGGTACGGGCTTCACTCATGCTGTGACGGTCGCGCGAAGTAGGGTGATCACGGGTCCATATGAGGCGAATCCCCGCAACCCTATATTGACACACCGACATCTAGGAAAGGACGCAACCATCACAAATGTCGGTCATGGTGATCTTGTTGATACGCAAGAAGGGGATTGGTGGATGGTTTGTTTAGGATCGCGCCCATACGGCGGTATGTTTCGCAATCTTGGCAGGGAAACCTTTTTAGCACCGGTACGATTTGAAGATGATTGGCCGGTCGTTTGCCCTGATACAGGACGAATAGAAGAGGAAATGCTAGGACCAAACCTTCCGCGCCAAAAGGTGATTTCTCCGCCCACTAGAGATGAGTTTGATCAATCGGAGCTTGGCATGGAATGGAATTTTATTCGCACACCGCGAGAGCGCTTTTATTCGCTTGAAGAAAAGCCAGGATATTTACGGCTTAAGCTTCGAGCGGAAACTCTATCAGATTGCGGTACCCCAAGTTTTGTTGGAAGGCGCCAGCAGCATCTCTCATTTAACGCTTCAACGAAACTAACGTTCTCTCCGAAAGAACATGGAGAAACGGCTGGGTTAACCTTATTTCATAGTCAAACACATCACTATCGGTTTGAGGTCATATGCGTACAAGAGCAGCCAATGGTTCGTGTTGTTAAACGAGAAGGTGCAACGGATGAGGTCGTGGGTGAAGAACCTATTTCGGAAACTCCAATTGAACTTAAGGTCGATGCTCGTTTGCAAGAGTTGACGTTTCTATATCGTAATCGATTTGGAAATTGGCAAGTTGTCTCAGAAAAGCAAGATGGTCGTTTGCTTAGCACAGATCGTGCTGGTGGCTTTGTTGGAACGTATATTGGGTTGTATGCAACAAGTAATGGAAAAGAGAGCACAGCTTATGCTGACTTTAACTGGTTTGACTATAAGGGGGAGTGAAAATGGCGAATAAAACGGGTGTAGAGATCGCAACACCGTTGGAATGGGGAAAAAGAGCGGTTGAAACAGTTATGGAGCAATACAAACCCCTCGATATGCCGCCAGCTAATCGCTGGCATTACCATCAAGGCGTGTTTTTATGTGGTGTGCATCGAATTTGGGAATTGGAACGAAGCAACGCTTATTTTGACTATATTAAAGGCTACGTGGATGGACTTGTAGACGAAGACGGCAATTTTTTGTTTCGGCGAGACGAGCTTGATGCGATTCAAGCAGGGTTGTTGCTGTTTCCGCTTTATAAAGATACAGGGGAGTACCGTTATAAAGAGGCGGCGCGAAAGTTGCGCAGTTTGCTCGATACGCTTAACCGTAACCGTGATGGTGGATTTTGGCATAAGGACAAATACCCGAATCAAATGTGGTTGGACGGTCTATACATGGCAGGACCATTTGCGATTCAATATGGACAGCAATTTAACGAAGGAGAATTAATAGATCTTGTGCTAGCTCAAGAGCAGTTAATGCGCACGTCAACAAAAGATGAGCAAACCGGTTTGTATGTCCATGCTTGGGATGCGAGCAAACAAGCAGAAGTGTGTGACCCAGTAACTGGAAAAACAACAGAAGTATGGGGAAGAGCTCTTGGTTGGTATGCGATGACATTAATTGATTTCATTGACTTGCTCCATAAAGAGCCTCAAAAGCGTGCTCCCCTTATTAAGGTGTTTCAAGCACTGATGACTCGCCTTATTGCCTATCAAGATGAAGAGTCTGGTCTGTGGTATCAAGTGGTTGATAAAGGAGATAAAGATGGGAACTGGCTTGAGAGCTCTTGTTCTTGTTTATTTGCTTACGCACTGGCAAAAGGAAATCGACTAGGCTTTTTAGATGATCAGGCACTACAACAAAGTGAGAAGGCATTTAACGGTATACTTGCACACTCTGTCGAAGTAGCAACAGATGGTTCCGTTTCATTACATGACATTTGTATTGGTACATCGATTGGGCGTTATCAAGACTATATCAACCGGCCAACGACCATCAATGATTTGCATGGAGTAGGTGCTTTTGCGCTATGTACAGCAGAGTTAGAAAAAGCGTTAAGGCAGTAAGGGGCAGGGGAATGATGCGGTGGCTCGGTGTTGTCTTATGTGTCTTCTTTCTGTTCTTGATGGGATGCAGTAAAGAAGAAGAACGTCGGCTTCATATCATGGCGTTTTCCGATGAGCTTTATGAGCAACAAGAGGCATTAAAGCCTTTTCTTACAAAGGATCACGTTACATTCACCGTTTTCCCGACTATTTTGGAACGTTTCGTTGTAGAGCTTGTTGGTCACGAAGCAGATCTTTTACTTGTTGACGGGAGTTTGACTGAAGCAATTGATCCAGAAGGATTGGTAGAGCTAGATGAATTAGAAGGCGTATCTGTTCCTGTTCATGAAGAGGAAGAAACAGTAGCTCTATCCTTGCAAGAGCTGTTGGTAGAAGTCGTGCAATTAGAACAAGAGCACCTTCTTCTTGTTCCTGTTTATAGCGATCAACAACAGGAAGCATTGGCGTTCGTAAAAACGTGGCAATAAAAAGAAGGTGGTTCGCCAATCACTGTAGAAGGGGGTACAAATAATGGAGCTTACTGGCCTATGGGGTAGCTTTTATCGGGTCTCTGTTTTTATTTCCAAATTAGCCTATGTGAATGCACTATGGATTGGTTTTACACTGCTTGGCCTCATTGTTTTTGGTGCAGCGCCGGCAACAGTAGCGTTATTTACAGTCACTCGGGCATGGGTAAACAAAGAATGGGATGTACCAGTTTTTAAAACGTTTTGGTCTATATATAAAGAAGAGTTTTGGCGGGCAAATGCTTCAGGTATCGCTTTATTCGCAGTTGGTTTTTTATTGTATTGGAATCTCACGCTGTTTGCCGGTAGTGGTTTGGTCATGTTGGTGGTTCGAGGAATCTTGTTAGTTATTGCTTTTTTTATTTGCTTTTATGCTTTTGCTTTACTTTCCGACTTACGTTAGCTTTCATTTGAAAGGGCTTAACCGGGTACGTGGAGCTTTGTTAATCGCTTGCGGTCACCCCCTTCATGTAATGGGTATGGGACTAGGTCTTTATGGATTACAAATGCTTTACATGTTTATACCTGGACTGATTCTGTTCTTTGCGGCGGCAGTATCGCTTATTTGCTTTCCTGGGTATCCGCTCGTATCTTTCATCGATGAAACAAAAACAGTACACACAAAGCGAGGCTCCGACACAACTGTGAGTTTGAGCCAAAGGGGAGTGCGATATGCGAAACATTGTCGTTTGCGGCCTAAGCAACAGGGCGCTCACTATGTTCATGAAACCGATCATGGATCGTTTTAATCAAGACAATCGAATCGTTGGTTTGCTCGATTCAGACCGAAAACGATACGAAGTTTGTTTAGAGTCGTTTCCTGAACTTTCGGGTGTCAGGTTCTATGAACCGAGTGAGTTTGAACAGATGATTAAAGAGACAAACGCAACAACGGTTATTGTCACGAGTAGAGATGATACCCATGTTGACTATATTCTACGGGGACTTGCTCTTGATCTCTCAATTATTAGTGAAAAACCAATGGTGACCACTGCGGAAGATGCCAGGCGCGTACTTGAAGCCGAACGACTTAGTGCTGGCAAAGTGACTGTTGCATTTAATTATCGCTATAGTCCTTACCATATGAAAATAAAAGAATTGATCCAGTCAGGACGAATTGGCCGCGTAACGTCTGTTGATCTCAATTGGTATGTGGACACGTATCATGGATCGAGCTATTTTAAACGGTGGAATCGCAACCGCACATATTCTGGCGGTTTATCGATTCATAAATCAACACACCATTTTGATCTAGTCAATTGGTGGATTGGAAAGCAACCTAAAGACGTGTTTGCGTTTGGGGATCTCCATTATTACGGAAAAGACGGGGAGCTAAACCCAAGCATGCGCGAGGGACGACGGTGTGCTACATGTGGAGAGCGGCAGGACTGTTCCTATTACCGACGCTGGTTTGGGCGGAGCCAATCAAATGAACCAAAAGATGATCATTTACTCGCTGGACAGGATCTTGGTGCGTATACGAACTATAGCCAGATGCGTGTATTTTTGACGGGGAAATTGAGATTGAAGATACCTATGCGGCCACTGTTCGCTACGACGGCGGAGCATTGCTTAGTTATTCGATAAATTTTTCTGCCCTTATGAAGGATATCGATTGGCGATCAATGGCACGAAGGGACGAATTGAGTCACAAGAATACCATTCACCGTCGCGAACACCATTTCATGTGCCTGAACAAACCGTTGATTTGATTCCACTTTTTGGATCAAAAGAAATCATTCATGTCGTGAAAGCAGACGGCGGCCACGGGGGTGGTGACCCTTTAATTCAGGAAGACTTATTTTTAGGACCAGATCAAAATCGGGCTTTTGATGTACTTGCAGGAGCGGAGGCAGGAGCTTACTCCATTGCTGTTGGTGAGGCGGTCTGGAAGTCAGCAAAAACGAGCCAATGTATTCGCGTTAGTGATCTGCTTGCAAAAAAGGAGGAGATCCACTAATGGATTCGACCGTAGTCCATCCGGATGATGATGTACTTGTAGCCTTACGTGATATAAATAAGGGCGAGACTGTCCAGCATGTCCATGGCGAGTTAATTGTTACGGAAGCAATTGAGAAAGGTCATAAAGCAGCACTGCGGGACATTAAGCAAGGAGAACGGATCTTAAAATATGGATTTCCAATAGGAACCGCCACGGAAAGGATCCCAAAAGGAGCATGGTCCATACACACAACGTCAAGACGACGCTTGATGGCACGTTGACGTATACTTACGAGCCAGAGCAAGCTGCGGCAACGAAGGAGCCCATTGAAAACGAATGGACATTTAAAGGGTACGAGCGAGAAAATGGCGAGGTTGGTATTCGGAATGAGATCTGGATCATTAATACAGTTGGTTGTATTAACAAGACAGCTGAACTAGTTGCAAAGCTAGGAAACGCTGAAAGTTATCAAAATATTGATGGCGTTTACAATTTTCCCCATCCTTTTGGCTGTTCACAACTAGGTGATGATCTAAAAAGTACGCAAGCACTGTTGGCAAGCCTTGTCCATCATCCAAACGCAGCAGGAGTGCTCGTGCTTGGGTTAGGCTGTGAGAATAATTATATCGATTTATTTAAAGAAGCACTTGGCCCTTACAATGAGAAACGAATAAAGTTTCTCGCTGTTCAAGAAGCAGGAGATGAACTAGAGGAAGCGCTTGGTTTATTAAGTGAAATTGCTGAAGTTGTTAAAGGTGATAAACGCAAGGAAGTTCCGTTATCGAACTGAAAGTTGGGTTAAAGTGCGGCGGTTCTGATGGATTTTCTGGCATTACTGCAAACCCTCTTGTTGGTGCGTTTTCAGACCAGCTGATTGGTGCGGGTGGCTCGACTGTCTTAACGGAAGTTCCAGAAATGTTTGGGGCAGAGACAATATTAATGAATCGAGCTGCTACGGAAGGGGTGTTTACTGCTATTGTCGATATGGTTAACGGGTTTAAAGATTATTTTATTCGTCATAATCAAGTGGTGTATGAGAACCCGTCTCCAGGGAACAAAAAAGGTGGCATTACGACGCTTGAAGAAAAGTCCCTTGGTTGTGTGCAAAAAGGTGGATTTGCACCTGTAGCTGACGTCGTGTCGTATGGAGGACGTGTGAAAAAACAAGGACTTACACTTGTTCAAGGTCCGGGAAATGACCTTGTTTCGGTTACTGCCCTCGCAGCTTCTGGTGCACAAATTGTGCTCTTTACAACCGGACGGGGTACACCGTTTGGCGGGCCGGTACCAACGGTGAAAGTATCAACGAATACGGAACTTGCTGAACGAAAGAAAAATTGGATTGATTTTAATGCTGGCGGATTGGTAGAAGGAACCAGTATAAGCGATTTATCGAATGACTTATTTCACTATGTGTTGCGCCTAGCCTCTGGTGAAGAAACAACATTAAACGAACAAAATGGCTTTAAAGAAATCGCCTTATTTAAAGACGGCGTGATCTTATAAGAAGGAGGAAAAGATGGCTGAAACGGATGTTCATCGATTAACAAAAACTGTTTTGCATGGAAGAGAGCATACGGGTGAAGAGACAATCGTGCAAATTGGAGAAGGCAACTTCCTTCGTGGATTTTTAAACTGGATGATTCATCAACTTCATAAACAAGACGTTTATTCCGGCCGCGTTGTTGCGATCCAGCCTACCCCTCATGGAAAAGTTGTTCCTGTATTAAATGCACAGGATGGTTTATATACAACCATTTTAAGAGGGAAACAAGACGGTGAAACGGTTGATAAAGCAGAGCTTGTTCAGTCTATCTCAAGAGGAATTAATCCGTATACAGACTGGAATAAAGTCATCGCACTTGCGGCGTCGCCAGCAGTGAAATGGCTATTTTCGAACACGACAGAGGCGGGTCTAACCTACCTGCATGAGTCGTATACAGGGGAGGAAGCACCTTTGACTTTCCCAGGAAAAACGACTGCTTTTTTATATGAGCGTTTCCTTGCATTCGATGGCTCTCTTGCAGCTGGTATCGTTGTTGTGCCGTGTGAATTGGTTGAAGAGAACGGAGCTGTATTAAAAGGCTTAATTAAGCGAGTGGCGCGTGACTGGGAGCTGCCAGAGGCATTTTTTTGCTGGCTTGATGAGGCGATTATTTTCTGTAATACCCTTGTTGACCGGATTGTTACTGGTTTTCCTCTTGGAGAGGAAGCGAAGTGGGCGACTAAGCTTGGCTACGAAGATCAATTGTTAACTGTGGCAGAGCCGTATCATCTATTCGTCATTGAGGCGGAGCGGATGCCGAGTGAGTGTATCCCGTTTACAAAAGCTGGTTTGAATGTCGTGTGGGAAAAGACAGCACCTTACAGGGATTTAAAAGTTCGTTTGCTTAATGGTGCTCATACATTCTTGTTTGCAGCAGCTGTACTTGCTGGTGAGACGACGGTAAAAGGGGCCCTTGAGAACCAAGTGTTAAGGCGTTTTCTGGAAAGAGGAATGCAAGAGGAATTGATGCCGACTGTCCGGGCGAATCAAGAAGTAAAGGAAGCTTATGTAGCGAGTGTCATTGAACGATTTGAAAATCCATACTTAGCTCATCAACTAACCGATATCGGTATGAATGCGGTCTACAAATTTAAAACGCGGCTATTGCCTGCTTTGCAAGCAAATCAGCGGTCACACCTACTTTTGTTTAGCCTCGCCGCTCTGCTTGTCTATATGAAACCAACAGGTAAAGAAGGGGCCTTTTTGCAAGGGCAAGCAAATGGAAAACCGTATACAATCCGTGAGAACGAGGAAACGTTGACCATTCTGAATGAGGTATGGGGACAATTTGATCAAGAAAAGAAAAATGTAGCAGACACAGTGCAACTCCTATTAGAGCAAGAGGAACTGTGGGGTGATGATTTAAGTTGTCATCGCATACAAGTGACAGCCTTTGTGGAGCAGTTATTAAGCGGTGAGATAGAAGCAATTATTGCAACGTTATAAAAAAACCAGGCCATTTT
>BAXC01000020.1 GCA_001310375.1 Bacillus sp. JCM 19041
CTAATTAAGGAACTAAATGGATTAACTGAGAGCTCGAACGCTCACAGGTCATGAACATGCGGAAGATTTTTTGAAAGACTTGCCGGTAAATGAAGGTACAGGTTTTGCCATTCTTGGAAGTGACATCTCGTTTATTATGTTGTTGTGGGAGCATGGTGAAAAGTTGTATGGTCATATAGATGTCCTTGCTGAAGAGCTTGGTGGTCCATTAGGTGACATGATTGAAAGCCATGGGATTCAGGAAATGCTGAATGCACTCGCTGATGACAACGTTTCGTATCATAATAATGAGATGACGATCAGTGTTGGAGAAGGAAGTGGTGAAATTCGTGTGAATCTTACAACAACGATTGAAGCATATAATAATGGATTGGCTGCTGTGGAACAACAGAAAGAAATAATCAATCGTTTCTTTGAATACTATGAAACTGGCATTGTTGAAGAAGTTGAGACAAAAAAGAATGAGTTAGTAACTGCTTTTAATGAAATGGAAAGCAACCCTAGAAGTTATCGTCATTTGCTTACGAAGAGCAATGCGCCAGCAGGTAGCTTAATCGAGCGAATTGTTGTTCATGAACAAATGCCGGCGTTGATGCTACCAGAACATGAAGTTTGGATTGCTGCTTTGCAAGAACAAGTGGAGAAACAGCGTTCATTGTTAGAAAGAATGAGAGAAGGTATTGAATTAATTTTTGATGAAGAGCATCAAGTAGCTGCGATTTTTCAGCTTAGTCAGTAAGAAGGAGGATCTTTAATGATAATAGAAGATACTGGTGCTGTATCTCTTATGCATCAGTTTAAAGAGCCTGTGACATTTAAAGGCAAACAAATTCAATTGGAAATGCAATTAACACAAATGTATATGCTACAAGCATCAATGACTCAGTCACTCAAAAGCACTCTTAATTCAGGAAAGGGTGATTTTATTGAGACGGTTGGTGAAGAGGTTGGGAAACACGGAGCGGAAATGAGGGCTAAACTTGAAATGGTTTCGGAAGAGACAAAACAAGTTATAAACTCAGTAGAATCTTATTTTAAAACAGCGTCTGAACAGCGTGTAACCTTACACTACCGTGTTGTGCCTATTGATTAAAAAACAAGCTTATGTGAAAAAGCAAAGCACGGCCCAAGCGGGCTGTGCTTTTTATTCGCTCAAATTCTTTTTAGTAATTTGTACTCGGCTTACTTTTTTTGAATCAACTTCTAATATCTTAAACTGTAATTCCTTGTAATCTAATTGTTCGTCAATGCTTGGTAAGTAGCCAAATTGATGCAGCAAAAATCCTGCTAAATTGTCTTCTTCTTCAGGTATTCTTGTATGAAACACATTGTTTAGTCGACGTAAAGAAATTTTCCCGTCGCAGATGATTTCTGATTCTGTTTGTTTTTCAATTAACACATCATCAATATCTGTCTCATCTTCAATGTCTTCTCCAATCATCGCTTCAATCAGGTCTTCGTGCGTAATGATTCCTTCTGTTCCCCCGTACTCATCAAGTACGATCGCAAAATGCTTTTTTTCTTGTAACATTTTTTTGAAGACAGAATTAATTGGTTGAAATTCATAGACGTATAACGGTGTTAAGTCTGCCATTTCCTTTGCTTGTTTATCTGGTTCATTTGACCACGACAATACAAACTTAGAGTGAAAGACACCGATGACATGGTCGATATCTTCTTCATAAACAGGGTACCGTGTGTACTGGTTGTCTAATAAGATTTTGCTCGCTTCGGCAAATGTCATATTAGCTGGTATACCTTGAACGTCAATTCGTGGAGTTTCAGGACGTCGGCGACGTTTAATTGGTGAAAATCGAGCATTCCTTTTAATCTGTTAACCTCATCGTTTTCAAACGTTCCTTCGACATGACCAATATCGACCATCGCCCTCATTTCGTCTTTTGAAAACGAAGCTTGATCAATTTCATTTTTGCCAAGTAGCTTTATGACAAGTCGGGTGAATGCATTTAACAGAAAAGTAAAAGGTTTTAAAAGCTTGAGCAGAATGTTTGTTAAAGGGTACACAATATATGCGATGCGCTCTGGAAATGCCGCTGCGACCGATTTGGGTAACACTTCCGCAAAAATAATAATGGCAACCGTTAAGACACCTGTGGCAATACCGACATTAAGTCCATAATCTAGAGCAACAATTGTTACTAATGAAGGCAGGATAATATTTGGGACATTATTGGCAATGAGAATACCTGGAATAAACTCATCTGCGTTTGTTACTAGCTTTAATAGACGTTCTGATTTTTTATCCCCATTTGCTGCTTTTGTTTGTAGCTTAATTTTATTTGTTGCTGTTAGTGCTGTCTCGCTTCCTGAAAAAAAGCTTGAAGCAATAAACAAAAGTATGATTGCGAGTATCAAAAGACTTCCTCCGTTTTTAACTGTTTTAAATAACTTGTTCTAAGATCGTATTTTTAGAACGCTGACGTTCTACTATTAGTATAACGTCTATATAAGTTCTACGTGTTTAATAAGTCTTGTTGTTAATAGGATCGTACTAATTTTCTCATGCTTATGGCAAGGGAGAGGGTGTAATACTGCTAATTTTAGTGTATCCATGTTTTATGAGAACGAAACGATTTGAAAAAAGAGATAGCTGTAAATCTATTGTCTGGTTATATTTATAATCGCGTAAAGAGATATAAACTTTGGGAGAATTATGGGGTTTTTTATGTCTACAACGTGGGTATTGGTTGGTGTAGAACAATTTATCTATAATGGATTGTTTGGTAATAGGAGGGTTACGATGTTCGAAGACTTATGGAATTCAACGTATGATCTACTATCCGACACAGGCTTCTGGTTAAGTGTCCTTGGTACTGTAGTGAAAATTATTGTTATTTTAATTCTTGCTCGAGTCATTCTTGGCTTCTTGAAAAAGGTAATTAGCCAGACGCTAAAAAAGAGAGATGGAAAATACGTCAATTTATCAGAGCAACGTAGTCAGACACTCGTTTCTTTGTTACATAGTATCGCGGCAAATGTCATCTATTTTATTGCGATTTTACTTGTTCTTGATGAGCTTGGCTTCTCGCTCGCGTCAGTTCTTGTTGGTGCTGGAGTTCTTGGTCTTGCGATTGGTTTTGGTGCGCAGAATGTAGTCCGCGATGTAATCACTGGTTTCTTTATCTTGTATGAAGACCAATTCTCGGTAGGTGACTTCATTACAACGGGTGAGTATACAGGAACAGTGATTGACTTTGGTTTACGTGTGACGAAGATTCAAGATTGGACTGGAGAAGTGAATATCATTCCAAACGGCCATATTGAAGAAGTGAAAAATTATTCGAAAGAAAACGCGTATGCGGTTGTTGATATGCGGGTCTCGTATCAGGATCGGATTGAAAAGACGCAGGAAATCATTGAGGAAGCCTGTCTGTCAGTGTTCAAAAAAGAAGAGAATATGATTCAAAAACCTGAAATGCTTGGTTTACAAGAGATTGGCGAATCAGGTGCAGTTATCCGAACAATTGCACTTTGTAAACCGGTGATGCAATGGGGAGTGGAACGTGAGATGAGACGTGCGATTTTAGATGCATTTGCAGAAAAAGGCGTCGAGGTTCCTTACCAACAAATTACGGTGCATCAAAAGGAAAATGTTTCTTAAGTAATAAGTTAGATGACCCTGCGGCTATGCTGCAGGGTCTTTATTATGAGGTGTTTCAATGTTCGCAAAGACAATTCACCCTTTAAAGGCAACATGATTTAACTAGCTCCCATCATTATTCGAAATAAATGGGAAATGGATGCCAAGCTTGGTTCAAATTTTGATTGGGTGATGGAATTTAAATTTGCTATTTCCCAAAGTAACAAACAAATAAAAGGTATCCCATAAACAAAACGAGAGCATCATGTTCAACGTTCTTGCTTACTTTGAGACCAAGGATGGACACTTTTATACGATCACCAACTGCGATTATTTCGTCTTGATAATGGATTTCTGTTCTTGCACCAACAATTGGCGCATCATAGTCATAAATCGAGCCCCTATATGTTAACCGCATGAATGGTTTCATATTAGATTTGCTTTTAATTGCTTGGTTTGTTTGAACAAAGCCGACTTGCTCGCCGTTTTTGTGAATAATCCATTCGTAATCGGACCGTTTGTTTTTTTCGTCTTTTAGCTGAAAGGTTATTTGATCACCATTTGTAAGTGAGAACGATAGATTTAAATACCAAATGCCTGGATTTTTCATCATATCGGCGACAATTCGTTTCCATCTATTCGTATACTCGCGTCTATATGAGCCCAAATAGGTTTGGCCGTAATAGATCTGCTTAATTGAACTTGATACCCTGTCGCCAAAGCGAGAGGTAAACCCATGGGTTTGCCCGTCAGGATGATAATTTCGATCCTTGTTGAATTGCCATTTCATAATAAAGTAAATAAGAATTGCTGCAAGAGGGAACGAGAGTAAGAGTAAAAGCTGGTTGAGCTCGAACTCTCCAATAAAAATGAAGCGAAGTGTGAACCCGATAAAGCCGGCACTAAATAAGAGAAGTAGTTTACTCAAAAAAGACAACCTTTCTATGATCTAATAAAAGGAAAAAATCTCCTTTTGCAAGCATACAAGGAAGGCATAATCGAAGCAACCGTTCGATGGAAAAGCGTTTAGAATCGTTTAGCTAGAAGCACATAGATGCTGGCGGTAGTTGGTGTTGTTTAAAAGGGGTAAGCCATGCAGAATTTCTACTTGAATGAGTCTTCGAATAATATAGGTTGGTCTAAAATGCCAATTGACAAGCAAGCAACATGGAAGTATACTCTGTGTAACCGGTTACACATCGTGAGGAGAAGAAGAGATATGACAACGATAAAGGATGTTGCAAAATACGCAAACGTCTCTGTAGCAACGGTCTCACGGGTGTTGAACCAAAAGGGATACGTCAGTAAAGAGGCAGAAAAAGCTGTTACTTCAGCAATAGAAGCATTAAATTATAAACCAAACGCAATTGCGAGGACACTTTATCATAAAACATCGGGTATGATTGGCTTGCTTGTTCCAGACATTGCTAACCCGTTCTTCCCAGAGCTCGCGCGCTCGATTGAAGATGTCGCATTAAAAAAGGGCTATACCGTCGTACTTTGCAACACGGACAGTGAGCTTGTGAAAGAGCAACAATATGTACGGGCATTGCAGCAAAAATACGTTGATGGACTGATTTTAGCTACAGGAACCGGCTCATATGAGCACTATCAGTCGTTGGACATGCCTGTAGTAGCTTTGGATCGCTTTGTAAGTAGTGATATACCAACTGTTGTTTCCGAAAACAAAAACGGAGCAAAAGCTGCAACGACGCATCTAATTGAAAAAGGATGTACGTTCATTGCACATTTACGTGGACCAAAAGGTCTTGCACCAGCCGACGATCGATATGAAGGGTTCAAGGAAGTGGTTGAAGCAAATGGAATTGCTCATATTATCGTTGAGACAGGTTCCAGATCGAAAAAGCGGAAGAAGCGGTTCAACATTTGCTAAAGCAACATCCTACAGTTGATGGGATTTTTGCAGGAAGTGATGTAACTGCCGCAGGTGCGATGAAAGCAGCTCATACATTAAAGCGAGATATTCCGTCAGAAATACAAATTGTTGGTTTCGATGGAATCTTATTCGGAGACATGCTTGTTCCCTCATTGACCACAGTTCAGCAACCGATCTATGAGATGGGTGAACGTTCAGTAGAGTTATTAGTACAATTAATTGAGAAAAAACCGTTGTTGTCATACTGGCATGAGCTACCGACGACAATAAAGATACGAGGCACAACTAAAGGAGGTTAGCTTAAGTGACGAAACCTAAAGTAACAGTCATCGGAAGCATTAATATGGATATGGTAACACAGACCGATGTGGTACCAGAGCAAGGTGAAACGGTCATGGGAACGGGTTTTCAAACTGTTTTTGGAGGTAAAGGCGCTAATCAAGCGGTCGCATGTGCAAGGCTTGGGGCCGACGTGAAAATGATTGGTCGAGTCGGAGATGATGCGTTTGGAGAGTTGCTTAAGGAAGGGTTACTCGCAGAAGGGGTTTCTGTCGATTATGTGAAACCCGTTACACATTGTAGTTCAGGTGTAGCGACAATCCTTCTATCTGATCGTGACAACCGTATTATCGTAACCCCTGGGGCGAATCATTATGTTGATGAAGCTTATGTATCGTCATACGAGGATGTAATCGCTTCAAGCGACATCGTTCTTGTTCAATTAGAAATCCCACTACAAACAGTTATATATACGGTGGACCTTTGTGCCAAGCATCAAGTTCCAGTCATTCTTAATCCTGCACCGGCGCAGGATCTCCCACCGGAAACGTATGAGAAAAGCACGTATATTACGCCTAATGAATCGGAACAGGAGCAGTTGTTTTCCAAAGCAGATGCTGTTTTAAATGAGAAGCTCATTGTGACGCAAGGCAAAAATGGTGTGCGTTGGGTTGAGAATGGACAAACAGAACATGTAGCGGTCATCAACTCGTGCCTGTTGATACTACTGGAGCCGGAGACACATTCAATGGAGCACTTGCTGTAGCTCTTGGTAACAAGCAACCTCTACGTGAGGCCATTGCATTTGCGAATGCGGCTGCAGCTGTATCTGTACAGTCATTTAGTGCTCAGGGTGGAATGCCGACAACAGAAGAGGTTTTGGCATTTCTCACTAACAAGTAGTCAATGGAGGGTTTCCAATGAAGAAAACAGGAATTTTAAATCGTGATATCGCCCGGGTGCTCGCTTCACTCGGGCATACAGATCATATTGTCATTGCTGACTGCGGGTTACCAATTCCTCCAGGAGTGGAGTGCATTGATCTTTCCATTAAACGTGGGGTACCAACATTTGTCGAGGTACTCGGAGAAGTGTTAGAAGACATGGAAGTAGAGGCAATGATTGCCGCAACAGAAGCTAAAGAAAAGAATCCCTTTGTGCACCATGCATTACAGAGCAAAGGAATTCCTACGTACTATTTACCCCACGAAGATTTGAAAGCGGAAACACTTAAGGTTAAGGCAGTCATTCGTACAGGAGAAAGTACCCCGTATGCCAATGTCATTCTGCGAGCCGGCGTGATCTTTTAAGAGGAGGGATTCGCGATGATTGTTGAGATGAGCAATATAAGCAAGTCTTTTAATGGAAACAACGTATTAAAGAGTGTTGAATTCTCTCTTGAAAAAGGCGAAATTCATGCATTAATGGGTGAGAATGGAGCAGGAAAATCAACGCTTATGAAAATCTTAACGGGGATCTACCTAGGGATGAAGGCGTTGTGAGTGTAAAGGGGCGAGAGGTTTCATACAACCATCCAAAAGATGCGGAGTTGGACGGAATTGCTGTGATTCATCAAGAATTAAATATCCTGCCAGAGCTTTCAGTAGCAGAGAATTTATTCTTAGGAAATGAGCAGACGGTTGGAAAAACCGGCTGGTTAAAAACAAAGGATATGAATCGGCAAGCTGAACAAGCGTTGGCTGAACTTGGTCTTAAGGTAAAAGCTACGGAGCGAGCAGGACGTTTATCGGTCGGAAAACAGCAGCTGATTGAAATTGCAAAAGCATTAAGGACCAATGCAGACATTATCATTATGGATGAACCAACTGCGGCGCTTACGGATAGGGAAATTGATACGTTGTTTGAAGTGGTTCGTGGTTTGCAGGAAAAAGGAGTTACGTTTGTATACATCTCACACAGGATGGAAGAAATCTTCTCCCTTTGTCAGCGTATCACCGTACTTCGCGATGGAACTACGTTTCAACAGAAGTGATTGCAGAGACAACCTTCGATGAGATTGTCAAACTGATGGTTGGAAGAGAACTTGGTGGACGCTACCCAGACCACGATCTGACACCTGGTGAGTTAAAACTTTCGGTAAAAGGGATAAGTCGAAAGGATGAGTTTGAAAGCGTTACCTTTGATGTGCGCGCCGGTGAGATTTTTGGAATTGCAGCTGATGGGTGCGGGACGGTCGGAAGTCGTTGAAAGCATCTTTGGATACAGGCGCATAGATAGTGGACTGATTGAGTTAGACGGGAAAAAATCTTCCTTCAAAAGTCCGGTTGATGCGATTGAACATGGCATTGGATTTGTATCAGAAGACCGCAAGACAAAGGGTCTAATTGTGGATTTCTCAGTACGTGACAACATGAGTTTGACCAATTTAGCATCGGTTTCAGCTGGTGGAGTGATGCAGGCAGGGAAAGAACAGGCTTTATATGAAGAGTTAGTTAAGAAGCTTGGTGTTCGTACATCGGGTCCAAATCAACAGGCAAAATCGTTAAGTGGGGGCAATCAACAAAAAGTGGTAATTGCCAAGTGGCTTGGGATTAAGCCGAAAGTACTCATCCTTGACGAGCCAACACGAGGAGTCGATGTTGGTGCAAAGAAGGAAATTTATACGATCATGAATGAACTGGCAAAACAAGGAGTGGCAATTATTATGGTTTCATCAGAGCTTCCAGAAATCATTGGTATGAGTACACGAGTTGCCGTCATGTTTGAAGGGAAACTCATGAAGATTTTAAATCGTGATGAGCTATCAGAAGAAACCATTATGCATGAAGCAACAGGAGGAGAAAAGCATGTTCGACAATAAACGAGTCAAAGCATTGGCAGCAACGCTTGGCCATTCATCGGTTTGTTTTTAATCATTGTAGTCATTAGTATTTTAAACCCTAGTTTTCTTTCAACTGCGAACTTGCTTAACGTCCTTCGGCAAGTATCCATTAATGCATTGATTGCCTTTGGAATGACCTTTGTTATTCTTACAGGCGGAATTGATTTATCTGTTGGCGCGATTCTCGCATTCTCTGGAGCAGTAACGGCTACCTTGCTCGCTTCTGGAATGGACCCAATTCTAGCGATTCTACTTGGTTTGCTTGTTGGAGCAGCGCTTGGGGCGATCAACGGAATCATTATTGCAAAGGGGAAAGTAGCGCCTTTTATTGCGACACTAGCGACAATGACGATTTACCGCGGGGCTACATTGATGTTTACGGATGGACGTCCTGTCTCTAATTTAGGTGATTCAACAGTGTTCCAAATGATTGGTGGCGGTTATTTCTTCGGTATTCCAATGCCAGCAATTACGATGATGGTCAGTTTCGTTATCTTGTATTTCATCTTGAAAAAAACAACGTTTGGTCGACGTGTATATGCAGTTGGCGGCAACGAAGAAGCATCGATTTTATCGGGAATTAAAGTCGATCGAATAAAAATTTACGTGTACTCACTGACGGGCTTTTTAGCTGCGGTGGCTGGTGTTATCTTAACCTCACGCTTGAACTCGGCACAGCCAACGGCAGGAACGATGTTTGAATTAGACGCCATTGCAGCGGTTGTACTTGGTGGAACAAGTTTAACTGGTGGACGAGGTTGGATTGTCGGCACGCTTATTGGTGCCTTAATCATAGGAGTCTTAAATAATGGATTGAACTTGTTAGGAGTGAGCTCGTTCTTCCAGCAAGTTGTAAAAGGAAGCGTTATATTACTCGCGGTCTTGCTTGATCGTAGAAAAACAGCTTAAAGGAGAGATTTCGAATGAAAAAACTTCAATTATCGGTTGCAATGGTTGGAATTACGGCAATGCTTGCTGCTTGTTCAATGGATGCGCCAGGCTCAGATGACGCGGTACCAGAAGGTGGAACAGAAGGCGGAGCAAGTGATGGTGAGTTCACTGTTGGTCTATCTGTCTCAACAATGAATAACCCATTCTTCGTTACGCTTGGGGAAGGTGCAGAAGCAAAAGCAACAGAGCTCGGTATTGAGATGGTTTCTGTTGACGCGCAAGACGATAGTGCAAAACAAATCAATGACATTGAGGATCTCATTCAAAGCGGTGTTGATTTAATTCTAATCAACCCAACCGATTCTTCTGCTGTGACAGCGGCAGTACAATCAGCGAACGATGCAAATATCCCAGTCATCACTGTTGACCGGGCAGCTGATAGTGGAGAGGTTGTCACTCACATTGCTTCTGATAACATCGCTGGAGGCGAAATGGCTGGGGAGCTTTTACTCGAACTTGTTGGTGATGGTGCTCTTGTTGCAGAACTAGAAGGAATCCCTGGATCTTCTGCTGCTCGTGAGCGAGGAGAAGGATTTAACAACATTGCTGATGGTTCCCTTGATGTAGGCGCGAAACAAACAGCGAACTTTGCCCGTGCCGAAGGGTTAACGGTTATGGAAAACATCTTGCAAAGCAACCCTGACATCATGGGCGTATTTGCACACAATGATGAAATGGCACTCGGGGCGCTCGAGCAATCTCAGCAGCCGGTCGTGATGATATCGTCGTGGTTGGTTTTGACGCAACAGATGATGCTGTAGCCTCAGTAGAGAATGGCGGTCTCGCCGGAACAGTTGCTCAGCAACCAACGCTAATTGGGGAAGAAGCGATTGAAGCGGCATCGGCTATACTAAATGGTGAAGATGTAGAAGACTTTATCCCAGTAGAGCTTGAATTGATTCGGGAGTAATAGTAGTGGAGAAAGCTGGACAGTATGACGTCCAGCTTTTTTGATGTTATCAGAACTTCAGGGTCAACCGTTTTAATTGAATAAAAAATAAAATAAACATTTTTTCAGAAACTGCAAACGATTTTCGTTTAGTATACGAATACATAGGTAGAGCATCTAGAGAGGAGGGAAATTCATTGGCGCGCGAGCAAAAGTTAATTAAGCAAATTGTAAACAGAGGGAAGAATGCTGCCGCAAATGAGCTTGTTTCCCTTTATTATGCTCAAATTTTGCACTATGTGAGAAAACAAGTAAATGACGAAGAAGAGGCGCTGGATCTGACACAAGAAATCTTTGTGCATATGCTGCAGTCGCTCTCCTCGTACGACGCTAAGAAAGCGAGTTTTAAAACGTGGCTGTACCGTATAGCCACGTATAAAGTTGTTGATTACTTTCGTTCGAAAGTGTACAAACATACAAAGTTAACCGATCGCCTCGATTTCGATATGAGGCAGGAGAGTGACTTTACAGAAGAATGGGTCGACATTGAAGAAGCGAGAGAGATACTAATTCTTTTAAACAGCTACAGTGGGGAACTCCAGCAAATCCTCCGTTTGAAAGTGTTTGGTGACGAGACATTCCACACCATTGCGAAAATGCTCTCGCTACCAGAATCCACGGTGAAAACGAAATACTATTCGACGTTAAGGAAACTAAAACGAGATTGGGAGGAGCGGATTGCCTATGGCAAAGCGAACGGAACGCATGGAAATTGAGCGTATTGTCAAGGCGGGTATGGTTGAACAAGCTCCGTTTTACAAACGGATTTGGCGATTATATAGACGACTTGGATTTCGCTATTTATTTTATGATCGCCGAGAACTTTTATTGATGGTTGTTATGCTTTTAGTTGGAATGCCAACGCTCGGTTTTTTCATTGCTGAATGGGTCGATTCGAGCCCAAGAAACTTCGGGCCACTTGGCGTTTTATTCACAATTTCGCCTGGGAATTTTATTTTATATGTTTCTGCATTCGTGTTATTTAGAATAAATCAAGCGGGGGCTGCGGTTGAATTTACGACGCGCTATAACATGTACCAGTTGTCCGCATTACGGTTTCTTTTGTTTAGTGTAGTGGCGCTTATTAGTATGGCTGTTCTCATCGTTTGTTTGGCTGTACAAGGAGCAATTATTTCTATTGTACATGCGGTTCTTGTTTCATTTAGTTCGTTGTTTCTATTTGCGTTTCTCTACTTGGCCATCTTGACACGATTAAAACCATCATGGGTACAGCGCTGGGGATTTGTTCTGTTCTGGATCATTGGAAACACTGTATTCTTGTATACACCCTTTATACCGTCAGAGCAGCTTATTGGATCAATTCCAATTGTCGTGTACGTTGTCATTTTGTTTGCGTGTATCTATGGCTTCTATGAACAAACAAAACGATTGTTTGATTTAACAAAACGAAAAGGAGTCTTGTAAATGTTAGTTGTTGATAACGTAACAAAAGGCTTTGGCAATTTTATTGCTTTAACGGATTTGTCGTTTGAACTGGGTAATGGCGTTTATGGTTTGCTTGCACCAAACGGAGCTGGTAAAACAACGCTCATAAAAATGCTAGCGACATTATTATTTCCGACCAAGGGCAGCATTCGCTTTGAAGGGAAAGACATTATCGCTATGGGTGAAGAATACCGTGATTTAATTGGTTATTTGCCGCAACAATTTGGGTTTTATAAGAATGATAGTCCTACAGACTACCTTCATTATATAGCAGCACTGAAAGGGTTAACGAAAAAAGAAGCTAACCAAAAAATACCTGAGTTGCTTGAGCTTGTTGCTCTCACTGAAGTAGCAAAAAAGAAAATGAAAAAATTCTCGGGTGGAATGATTCAACGAGTTGGAATTGCTCAAGCACTGTTAAATGATCCTAAGATTCTTATTTTAGATGAGCCAACAGCAGGTCTTGATCCAAAAGAGCGTGCCCGTTTCCGTAATCTATTGTCGCAGCTGTCCAGAGACAGAATTGTTCTATTAAGTACGCATATTGTCGCTGATGTTGAGTCCATTGCGAATGAAATCATTATGATTAAAGATACGAAGATTCTCTACAAAGAATCAATTGGTTTCTTGTGTAATCAATTAGCTGGAGAGATCTATGAAACGACACTAACTTTCGATGAGTTGGAAGTCTTTAAAAAAAACGCACTTAGTGCTTGGAGAAAAGCAGGCATCCGGCAACATTATTGTTAAATTTCAAAGTAAGAATGAACCGATAGATACATGGAAACCGGTAGATCCTCAATTGGAAGATGTGTTCTTAACAATTTATCGGGATGACCAATCGTGAGAATCGTTTGGTTTGAGCTGTTGAAGCTAGTGAAATCACCTATTTTAATCGTGTTATCTTTAGTAATGATTGCTTTGAATCTTCTAGTCATATCCGAGGAGTGGCAGGATGCTTATGATACAAAGCCAATCTTCAATGAAATCGCACAAGACTATGGGTATGAAGCAGATCGTCGCTTTGTTTCAAACATAGAAGCTAGTAATGAGAGGCTATTAGAAGAAATGAATCAGTCATTTGAAGAAGAGTATCCTTCGGGATCTATTGCTCTGGAATCTTCTACAATCCAAACAGACGATTCACGTATGAAGGAGGTTGTCCCGCTCGTGATTCGCGAATCAATAATCGATACAGCGATTGAAGCGGATACGTACTATTCTAATTTACAATCAAAGGACATAGCAGATCATCATATTAGTCACTTTGGGCTTGAATCTCAAGCGGAGGCTGTGCAGGCCCGTTACGCACCAATAGATAATCGAATAACAGAAATGGTTGAAACCAACGAGCATACAACATTGTTTTTTCGAGGGTACGAGATTCATTCGTTACTCTACAGGGAAGTCATCCGGAATACGTTGTTAGGATTAAGCATTGTATTAGTGCTATTAACCGCTTTCAGTGTGAACTATGAGTTTGACCGCAATACTGCACTCCATACGTACAGTACGAAAAGGGGGCGGAAATTGCTAGTGAACAAATGGCTTGCAGTTAATGTTGCTTCGCTACTATTTATTACCGCCGTATTAGGTGCTACTTTGCTCGCTTTCTTTTTAACGACCTCTTTTTCTGGAATGTGGAATTCATATGTTAGTTCCTATTTCAATATGGATGGGAGTCTTCCATATTTAACATGGTGGCCAATAACGATGTGGCAGTTTTTGATTCTTGCAATCGGATTAACATACTTGTTGCTCTTTATTGTTGTACAGCTTGCCTTTTTTACATCGGTATGGGTACGTAATAGCTATGGTGTTTTTTTTTCTTATGCTTATTGGTGCTGGTTTCCTTTTTATGTTACCCGCATTGGTGCCGATCACGAGCCCATTTATATTCTATGCAGAATACACACCCTTCACAGTCATGATTAATGCACATAGTTGGTTTTCTTTAGGAACTCCTTTTTCAGGGGGAGCTTCTTATGAAATCGGGACAGTAAGTGGATGGACTGTAATTACTGGACTGGCAGTTGTAGCGGCTATTGGTCATTTCAAGAAAAAGCAATCAATTTAGGAGGGGAAAATGAGAACGTTTCTACAAGAAGTAAAGCGAATTTTAAATTGGCGTGTGACGTTATTATTTTTACCGGTAGCTGTAATTATTTACTTTTTATTCATTGAATTTGAATATACGGTTTTTCCAAATGGGAGTGAGATTTATACATATGAAGCTGCTGAAGAGTTGGTTCAACGGTATGGCATTAAAGTAACAGATGCGAATATGAACGAGTTTGCTGCGAATCACGAAAGAAAAATAGCAGAAGCGGATACAATGATTGCGAATCACCCAAAAGGACAGGAACTAGGTGTATCGACATATGAAGAGCTATTTACTTCACGCGACGAAGAGACTAAGGAGTTAGATGATTTCCGTTGGGCGTTAATGGAAGAGAAGGATGGGTTGACCTGGCGAATTCAAGCTGAACAAAATTTACTGGAACAGTATGCGAACAAACATATATACCCAGAATATTCAAAGCAACAAAATGAACGACTTCAAGAGATTATACAAAACAGTGAAACCCAATCGGTTCTCCCTTATATGGTCGTAGAAAACGTCAACCGACTTGCCTATAATCTCTCGTTCTTAATTATGTTCGCGCTTGTTATGTATTTAGCCCCAGTCTTTTTTCGTGATAGGCAACGCAATGTAATAAGTATTCAATACACAAGCAAGAAAGGAAGGAAACTATTTACTACTAAATGGTTAGCAAGTGTAGTAGTCGCGTTTCTCTTGACGACAGCTATTCTAGCTGCGGCTTTTTCTGCTTATGTTTTTGTTAATGATACAACTCTTTTTTGGGAAGCAACTGTTAATTCGTTTGCAACGTATAATTACTTTTGGTTTAACTTCACATTTAATCAATACATGGTTGTCATTGCGGTTATTTTTTATATGCTGTCTTTTGCTTTAGCAACAGCAATTGTTCTTGTCTCTAGATTATCAACCTCTTACTTTACTTTATTAGGAATACTTGTACCTGCAATCATTTTGCTTTTTAACGTTACGGGGAGATACAGTAGTGGCTTTTTTACTATTTGGCAATATAAGTATGAGTTGTTTCTGTTACTAGGGCTTTCACTTGCCTTATCCTTTAGTTGTATCTTATGGAGGGCAAGGAGAGAGCAAAAAATTGATTTGTTATAAAAAAATCAAATAAATGGGTGGTAGCCACTCTGGCGAGCATCAGGTCTTTTGATTCATAACGAACAAAACCCGTTGAGCTAAGATCAACGGGTTTTAATTAAACGTTTGTTTAACTGAAAAAAGAGAATGCAGTACTCTATTTATTAAACGACTATAAGTTCAATCCCATTCTCTTTACAAAATCCTACATATTGTTCATCAAGTTCACCAGAAGTAACGATATGATCAATGCGAGAAAACGGCGCATAAGTAAGCATCGTTGATTTGCCAAACTTAGATGTATCGGCAAGTAAATAAAGAGTATTGTCCTTTTGGACGATGCTTTTTTTGACTTCGTACTCAAGCAAGTCAGCGTTTGTTAACCCATTTTGGATGCTCACTCCTGTGCAAGCCATAAATGCTTTGTTTACGTTGTATTTCTTTAGAAGTGAAGGGTCGCTTACGTTCACAAAGGAACGTGTTTTATGTTGGTAGTGGTTTCCAAGAACAATTAAATCAATGTTTTCTTTATCAGCGACAGAATTAATAATGTCCAAATTATTTGTTAAGATCGTAATTTCTTTTGTTACTGGAAAGTCTTCGAACATTGATTTCGTTGTAGTACCAGAGTCGATATAAACAAAATCATTGTTATCAATGAGCGAGCCCGCATATTGAGCGATACGAAATTTCTCATCGTGGTGCACAACCTTGCGATTTTCAAATGGGACAAGTGTTTTCTCAGCGGCGGTTACACCGCCATATACTTTCTCAATGATACCTTTTTCGGTTAACCGTTTAATATCTCGACGGACTGTGTTTTTTGACACACCAAACTCTGCGCATAAATCATCGAGTGAGACGGTACCATTGGATAGAATATAATTTTCCATTTCTTGAATACGAACTAGTTTCATCGTTAGTTGACTCCCTATGAGATACAGATGTTGTCATCTACTATATCATTATTACCAAAATATAATCAATACATCTCTTTGAAAGCGGTTTATTATCAAACAATAACAAATAAATGATTGACACTGGATCAAGAGTTGATTAAAATATAACCAACAAATGATCAAACAGAATTGTTATCTTTTTTATTATGAAAGCGATTACTGTTTGTTTGATTTTTGAATGGAGGGATTACATTGGCAGAAACAGCGAGTAAAGTGAGAACACTGAAAAATTACATAAATGGTGAGTGGGTAGAAAGCAAAACCGGTCAGTATGAAGAAGTGGTGAATCCTGCGACTAAAGAAGTGCTTTGCCGAGTGCCTCTTTCAACAAAAGAAGAAGTAGATCAAGCAACAAAAATTGCAAGCGAAGCTTTTACGAAATGGTCGAAGATAGCTGTACCAAGACGAGCGAGAATTCTCTTTTCCTTTCAACAACTCCTTCAACAAAATAAGGAAGAGCTAGCTCGGTTGATTACGTTAGAAAATGGTAAGAACCTAACGGAAGCTAGAGGCGAAGTGCAACGTGGAATTGAAACGTTGAATTTGCGGCTGG
Source organism: Bacillus sp. JCM 19041 (assembly GCA_001310375.1). Classification (GTDB taxonomy): domain Bacteria; phylum Bacillota; class Bacilli; order Bacillales; family Bacillaceae_D; genus Shouchella. The sequence continues at coordinate 16,668 of BAXC01000020.1, forward strand.
CGCACCTTCGTTAATGATGGGTGATTCATTGCCTGCGATTGCAACAAATGTTGAGGCGAGTAATTACCGTTATCCAATTGGGGTTGTTGGTGGTATTACGCCTTTTAATTTTCCAATGATGGTGCCTTGTTGGATGTTTCCAATGGCAATTGCGCTTGGTAATACATTCATTATGAAACCGTCAGAAAGAACACCATTGCTTGTTGAAAAATTCGCCGAATTCTTTAAAGAGGCTGGTTTACCAGATGGCGTTTTTAATATCGTTTATGGCGCGCATGACGTTGTAAATGGCATCCTAGAACATCCAGATATTAAAGCGGTCTCATTTGTTGGTTCAAAACCGGTGGGTGAATATGTCTACAAAAAAGGCAGCGAGAACTTGAAGCGAGTTCAAGCATTAACAGGGGCAAACAACCATACTGTTGTGTTAAAAGATGCGGATCTTAATGAAGCGGTAACAGATATTATTGGGGCAGCTTTTGGTTCAGCTGGTGAGCGTTGTATGGCGTGTGCGGTTGTTACGGTTGAGGAAGAGATTGCAGATGAATTTATCGAAAAAATGAAGACAGAAGCAGAGAAGCTTCAAATTGGTAATGGACTTGATGATGGTGTCTTTTTAGGGCCGGTTATCCGCGAAGACAATAAGAAACGCACGCTATCTTATATTGAATCAGGAATTGAAGAAGGTGCGATCCTTGTTACGGACGGAAGAGAACGAAGCAACGATGAAGGTTACTTTGTCGGACCAACGATTTTTGATCATGTCACAACTGACATGAAAATATGGCGTGATGAAATTTTTGCTCCTGTATTATCGATTGTTCGCGTTAAACATTTAAAGCAAGCAATTGAAGTAGCGAACGAGTCGGAATTCGCTAATGGCGCTTGTCTCTTCACAAAAGATGCAAAGGCAATTCGTTACTTCCGTGAAAACATTGATGCAGGTATGTTAGGGATTAACTTAGGTGTTCCAGCCCCGATGGCATTCTTCCCGTTCTCTGGTTGGAAGTCATCTTTCTATGGCACGCTTCATGCAAATGGAAAAGACAGCGTCGACTTTTATACACGGAAGAAAGTAGTTACAGCTCGGTTAACAGATCCGGTTTTCAATGATTAAGAGAATGCAAGATGAGAGGGAGGATACTTTATGCCAACGTTATTGCGTAAACCTGAAAGAAAGGAAATAAGTCTAGGGGTAACCTTGGTACATGAAGTGAAGGAAAGCAGTTCACCGTTAGAATACGTTGGTTTTTCGGTTATCGATATAAATCCTGGAGCGACATATGAAGAACAATTAACGGATTGGGAATGTTGCGTGGTTGTGTTAACAGGAAAAGTAAGTGTAACGGCTGGGTCTGACATATATGAATCAATTGGTACACGTGAAAGTGTGTTTGAAAAAATCCCTACTGATAGTGTTTATATTACAAAAGAAGAACGGTATACCGTGACCGCAGAAACAGATGCACGAGTTGCGCTTTGTTATGCACCAGGCATAACAAAGCGCAATAACCGCCTTTTACTCGGTGAAAACATCGAAAAAGAGCACCGAGGTATTAAAATGAACCAACGCACCGTTCATAATATCTTGCCTGATGCTGATGATTATGCCGACTCTCTTTTAGTTGTAGAAGTTTATACGGAAAGCGGAAACTGGTCAAGTTACCCTCCACATAAGCATGACCAAGACAATTTGCCTGCTGAATCTTTTTTAGAAGAAACGTATTACCATGAGCAAGATCCGAAGCAAGGGTTTGTGTTTCAACGAGTGTATACGGATGACCGTTCCATTGATGAAACGATGGCAGTGGAGCATGGTGATGTGGTGTTAGTACCTGCGGGGTATCATCCGGTTGGGGTTCCTGATGGCTATACTTCTTATTATTTGAACGTGATGGCAGGACCAAAGCGGACATGGAAGTTCCATAATGACCCGGACCATGAATGGATTTTAAAGCGAAAGGAATCGTGATATGGAACTTACATTTGCAGCAAACAAACCATTTGATCTAATTGCAATTGGTCGTGCCTGTATCGACTTGAATGCGACTGAATACAATCGTCCAATGGAAGAGACGATGACGTTCTCCAAGTATGTTGGCGGATCTCCCGCTAACATTGCGATTGGTGCGTCAAAGCTTGGTCTAAAGGCAGGTTTTATAGGCAAGTTATCTGATGACCAGCATGGACGCTTCATTCGTGGTTATATGGACAAAGTAGGCGTTGATACTTCCGAGATGGTCATTGATACAGACGGGCATAAATCTGGGCTGACGTTTACAGAAATCAAAAGTCCAGAAGAATGCAGTATCCTAATGTATCGAACCGATGTTGCTGATTTGTATTTGCGACCAGAAGAAGTGACAGAAAGCTATATTGCTCAAGCGAAATTGTTGCTTGTTTCTGGAACTGCTTTAGCGATGAGTCCGTCTAGGGAAGCGATCTTTCAAGCAGTGGCTTATGCAAAAAAGCTAGAGGTTCCAATTGTGTTTGAACTTGATTACCGACCATATACTTGGAGTTCAACTGAAGAAACGGCGATTTACTACAGATGGGCTGCAGAGCACGCAGATGTCGTCATCGGTACACGTGATGAATACGACGTAATGAAAAATAACGCGGGTGGTCGTGATCAAGATACCGCAGATGAACTGTTGGCTCACAACGCTAAACTAGTTGTCATCAAGCATGGAGTGGACGGATCATTTGCGTATTTAAAATCAGGTGAAGTGTACTCTGCAGGTGTTTATAAAACAAAGGTGTTAAAGACGTTTGGTGCAGGGGATTCGTACGCGTCCGCTTTTCTATACGGTTTATTAAAAGGGAAATCAATTGAATCTTCATTAAAGTATGGCAGTGCGTCCGCTTCAATTGTTGTCAGCAAACATAGTTCATCAGAAGCGATGCCATCACTATCGGAAATTGAGGCGCTTGTAGCAGAGCAGCATGTGTAAGGGAAGGAAGTGTTAAAAGATGACCAAAACAATTCGGTTAACAACCTCTCAAGCATTAATTATGTTTTTAAATCAACAATATTTACATGCTGATGGGCAAGAGACCCCTTTTGTCGAAGGAATCTTCACCATTTTTGGGCATGGAAATGTGCTCGGAATCGGTCAAGCGCTAGAGCAAGATCCAGGCCAATTAAAAGTGTTTCAAGGGAAAAATGAGCAGGGCATGGCACACGCAGCCATCGCTTACGCAAAGCAGATGCTACGCAAGAAGATTTACGCAGTGTCTACATCAGTTGGTCCCGGTGCTGCCAATCTTGTTCCGGCGGCGGGAACTGCTTTAGCAAATAACATCCCTGTGTTGCTGTTGCCAGCTGATACATTTGCGACAAGACAACCAGACCCTGTGTTGCAACAGTTCGAACAAGAACATAGTGCGGCCATCACAACAAATGATGCACTGAAACCTGTTTCTCGTTACTGGGATCGAATTACACGTCCAGAACAACTCATGTCGAGCTTACTTCGCGCATTTGAGGTGATGACCGATCCTGGAAAAGCAGGACCAGCAACGATTTGCATCGCCCAAGATGTAGAAGGCGAGGCGTACGATTTCCCGATATCATTCTTTGACAAACGTGTCCATTACCTTGAGCGGAGGGGACCATCTGAACGTGAACTTTCTGAAGCGGTGGCAATGATTCAAAACAGCAAGCAGCCAGTCATTTTAGTCGGTGGCGGTGCAAAGTACTCAGGCGCACGTAAGGAGCTGGAGCATCTTGCTAAACGGTGTAACATTCCGTTGGTTGAAACGCAAGCAGGCAAGTCAACGATTCCCGCTACCTTTAGTCACAACCTTGGTGGGCTTGGTATTACGGGAACGCTAGCTGCTAATAAGGCGGCACTTGAAGCAGACTTAATAATTGGTGTTGGAACACGTTACACGGATTTTGCGACGTCATCTAAAACGGCATTTGATTTTGAAAACGCTTCGTTTTTAAACATTAACGTCAATCGGATGCAAACGTATAAACTCGATGCGTTTCAAGTGGTAGCGGATGCAAAAGAAACGTTGGCTGCTCTTCTTGGTGAGCTAGCTACGTATGAATCTGCGTACGGATCAAAGATTAAAACGTGGAAACAAGAATGGCTCCAGGAGCGAGAACGTTTAAAGCATATTTCATTTTACCGTGAAGGGTTTGATCCAGAAATCAAAAATCACTTCTCACAAGATGTATTAAATGAATATGCTGATGCACTAGGCACAGAGTTGCCCCAAACAACTGCACTGCTAGCAATTAATGAAACGATTGATGACGACAGTATCATTATTTGTTCTGCGGGTTCGTTGCCAGGAGATTTGCAACGCTTATGGCACGCAAATGAACCGAATACGTATCATCTTGAATATGGCTATTCCTGCATGGGCTATGAGATCTCTGGCACGCTTGGTTTGAAGTTAGCTCATCCTGACCGAGAAGTCTATTCTATTGTAGGAGACGGGAGCTTCTTAATGCTTCATTCTGAATTGATTACGGCGATTCAATACAAGCAAAAAATCAACGTTTTGTTGTTTGATAATTCTGGTTTTGGTTGTATTAACAATTTGCAAATGGACCATGGGAGTGGCAGTTATTTCTGTGAATTCCGGACATCTGACAATGAAGTAATGAATATTGATTACGCGAAAGTTGCGGAAGGTTATGGGGCAAAAGCGTATCGTGCCAACACGGTTGAAGAGCTGAAAGCGGCGCTTGAAGACGCGAAAGTGCAAGATACTTCCACAGTAATTGAAATGAAAGTTTTACCGAAAACCATGACGGACGGTTATGAAAGCTGGTGGAACGTTGGTGTTGCCGAAGAGTCTGAGTCAGCGAGCGTTCGTGATGCGCATCATGTCCGTCAAGCAAAGTTAGCAACAGCTAAACGATACTAAGGGGAGAGCGGAATGGGAGTAGAACGCATTCAGTGGGGCATTGCCCCATTGGTTGGCGTAATGATGATATGCCCGAGATTGGTGCGAATCATACATTAGGACAGTTGTTAAGCGATATCGTCGTTGCACGGTTTGAGGGGACAGAAGCTGGTGGGTTCTTTCCAGATCCTACTGTTTTAAAGAAAGAGTTGGCTTTGAGACAGTTAAAAATTGCAGGCAAATGGTTTTCGAGTTTCATTTTGCAGGATGGGCTGAAGCGAGCTTCAGAAGATTTTCACCACCACTGTCGTTTTCTCCAAGATGTAGGTGCCGATGTAGCGGTGGTTTCGGAACAAACGCGGAGCATCCAAAGCTTAGATGCCAACATTTTTACAGAGAAACCACTGTTTACAGAAAACGAATGGGAACGCTTAGCGTCAGGGTTAGAGACACTTGGCGAAATAGCACAAATATATGATCTTGATATGGTTTACCACCCACATCTTGGTACCGGCGTGCAGACAAAAACAGAAGTGGATCAATTAATGGCGATGACAAAGAAGGATTGTGTGCATTTGCTCTATGACACAGGTCATGCCTATGTATCAGATGGTGAGTGGTTGGCGCCGCTGATTACCCATCTATCAAGGGTCAAACATGTGCATTTTAAAGACGTCCGAGACGACGTTTTAACAGAAGCCAAGCAGCAATCGCTATCGTTTCGTCATGCTTTTTTAAAAGGGATGTTTACCGTACCAGGGGACGGAGCAATTGACTTTACACAAGTGTATCAAGTCTTGATTGATAGCGGTTACACTGGTTGGGTTGTGGTTGAAGCTGAACAGGATCCGATCCTCGCTCATCCCCTTGAATATGCCTTAAAAGCACGCGCTTATATTGATCAAAAGTTGCTTAAATTGAAGGAGGAAAACGCATGGGGGTACGTATAGGAGTCATTGGCACAGGTGCGATAGGACAATCGCATATTGAACGAATTGAAACGAAACTTTCTAGAGCAGAGATTACGGCGGTAACCGATGTGAATCAAGAACTCGCTCAGCATGTGGCTGAACATTATACAAATGGAGCAACGGTTTATGCAGATGACACAGCGCTCATTGACGCACCGGAAGTGGATGCCATTCTTGTTACGAGCTGGGGACCAGCCCATGAAGCGAGTGTATTAAAAGCGATTACGGCTGGGAAACACGTTTTTTGTGAAAAGCCACTTGCAACAACAGCCGAAGGATGCATGCGCATTGTCGATGCAGAAATGGAGCATGGATCGAGGCTAGTCCAAGTGGGGTTTATGAGACGATATGATGCCGGTTATGTGCAGCTCAAAGAAGCGGTTGATCAGCAACAAGTAGGCGAGCCTTTGTTTATTCGATGTGTACACCGTAATGCCGAGACTCCAGAGAGCTACACAACGGATATGGGGATTGTAGATACATTTATTCATGAAATTGATGTGTTGCATTGGCTAATAGACGACGAGTATGTAAGCGTGCAAGTCTTTTTTCCGAGAAAAACAAAGCATGCCTTGCCTCATTTAAAAGACCCTCAACTTGTTTTACTTGAAACAAAAAAAGGTGTCCTCATTCAAGCGGAGATATTTGTTAATTGTACGTATGGTTATGACATTCAATGCGAAATTATTGGCGAAGATGGGGTCGCACACCTTCCTGATGTAGCTGCTGTTCATTTGCGCAGCAAAGGACGTGTAGGAAGTGAGATTCTGCAAGACTGGAAGCAGCGTTTTGCGACGGCTTATGATGTGGAATTGCAAGAATTCATCGATAATATCTCGGCGAACCGGGCAGCTACGGGTCCAAGTGCTTGGGATGGATATGTAGCCTCTGTTACCGCCGATGCAAGCGTGTTGGCTCAGGAGTCAGGCAAAAAAGAAGCGATTAAACTACATCAGAAACCTTCCTTCTATACAGGGGATAAACAAGGAACGGAAGTGACTCAATGAAATTGTGTCTGAACGAAGCGACAACGCTTGAGAATTCTACTTTAAAAACCGATTTGGAGCTATGTGAAAAACATGGGTATGACTTTATAGAAATACGAACAATGGATAAATTGCCGGAGTATTTAACAGAGCATTCCTAGAAGAGCTGGCTGCGTTCTTTGAATCGCATCACGTAAAGCCACTAGCGTTAAATGCGCTTGTCTTTTTTAACAACTTAAATGAAGCAGAGCATGAAGCGATGTTACAGACGTTTTCAGACATGCTCGAAATCGCTAGAGCACTGCACGTTCCCTATATTGTCGCCGTTCCACTCGTAACAAAGCAACCGATTCAAAAACAGGTCATTCGGGAGAGTTGTGTGTCGGTGTTACAGCAACTCGCGGCGATGGCAGAGCCTTACGGTGTTCGAGTTGCCTTAGAATTTGTTGGTCACCCTGAATGTACAGTGAATACATTTGCCGATGCGTATCAAATCGTAAAGGAAGTCGATCATCCAAGTGTAGGACTCGTGTTTGATTGCTTTCATTTTCATGCAATGGGCTCTCGTCTGGAGGACCTAAACGGAGTGAATGGGGAGAAAGTATTTATCGTTCATATTGATGACACAGAAGACTTTCCAATTGGAACATTACGCGACGAGCATCGTGTCTGGCCAGGTGAAGGGGCGATCGATTTAAAGGGGCAATTCCAAAAATTAGAAGAGCTTGGCTATGAAGGGCCTGTTTCCGTTGAGTTATTCTGCCCTGACTACTACAAGCTTCCACCAGAGGAAACGGTTCGAAAAGCAAAGGAGACAACCCTTCAAGTGCTTGCTCGTTTAAAAGGGGGCGTACGATGACATTTGAGCCGTTAACAGCACTCGCAAAACAAGCGAAAAGCGAACAATATGCCATTGGTCAGTTCAATATCAATGGGTTGCAGTGGACAAAAGCAATCTTACAAGGAGCCGAAGTCAAACAAGCTCCTGTTATCGTTGCGGCTTCTGACCGATTGGTCGAGTATCTAGGTGGATTTAACACGATTGTTGCAATGGTGTCTAGCTTAAAAGAAGAATTAGCAATTACGGTGCCCGTTGTGCTTCACCTTGATCACGGATCGTCAGTGGACCGGTGCAAAGCCGCCATTGATGCTGGTTTTAGTTCTGTCATGTTTGACGGCTCTCATTCACCAATTGATGAAAACATTGCCCGCACAAAAGAAGTGGTGCGCTATGCAAATGAGCGAGGTGTTTCTGTTGAAGGGGAAGTTGGCACAGTAGGGGGCATGGAAGACGGACTGATTGGTGGGATTCAGTATGCAGATGTTGATGAGTGCTATCGCCTTGTTGAGGAAGGTGGAATTGATTTATTAGCTGCAGCTCTTGGATCAGTGCATGGCAGGTATCAAGGCGAACCAAAGCTTGGTTTTTATGAGATGGAAACCATAGCCACCATGACAGATGTTCCGCTTGTGTTGCACGGGGCATCTGGCATTCCGCTTCAACAGTTGCAACGAGCGATTCGACTTGGGCACGCCAAGATTAATATCAATACAGAATGTATGATTGTGTGGTCACAAGCTATTCGTCAAACGTTCGTAGAAGATGTGAATACGTTTGAACCTCGCATCTTAATGGCAGAAGGGATGAAAGCGGTGCAACAAGTTGTTGAACAGAAGATTGATGAATTTGGAGGCGCCAATAAAGCGAAGAGACAAACGGAACCACAGAAAGGAGGGGTGGGAATTTGGGAATGACAACGATTAAATGTGCTGTGCTAGGCTTGGTCGGTTAGGGTATAACCACGCTAAAAATCTTCTCATGAACGTGCGAGGAGCATCGCTTACGATGGTGGTCGATCCCCTACCCGGTCGTGCGAAACAAGTAGCCGAGGAATTTGGCATTAACCAGTATTCCGTTGACGTACTCGACGCGTGTCAAAGCAAGGAGATTGATGCGTTACTTGTTGTCACACCAACAAGTACCCACGCAGCGATCATTCAACTAGCGGCTTCGTATGGAAACAGCTGTTTGTAGAGAAACCATTAACACTTGATTTAGCTGAATCCGTGCTTGTTTCAGAAGCGGTGAAACAAGAAGGTGTTCTTTGCCAAGTTGGATTTATGCGTCGCTTTGATCCCGCGTATGCGGATGCAAAACGTCGCATCGAAGCAGGGGGAATTGGCAAACCAATCTACTATAAAGGATTTACGAGAGATGCGGGCGCGCCCCCGCCAGAATTCATCAAACATAGTGGAGGACTATTTGTTGATTGTTCCATCCATGATTATGATATGGCTCGGTACTTGTTTGATAGTGAAATCACATCGATCTCTGGACATGGACGCGTTTTAAAGCATGATTATATGCATGAGTGCAAGGATGTGGACCAGGCCTTGTCCTATATTGAATTTGAAAATGGAGGAGCAGGTGATATTGAAGCAAGTCGAAATTCACCATATGGGTACGATATCCGCGCCGAAGTGATTGGAACAGAAGGAAGTTTGTTTATTGGAACGCTTCGTAATAAATCGCTTACCGTTCTGAATCGGAGTGGCTCAAATTTTGAAGTGATTCCGGACTTTCAGACGCGCTTCCACGAAGCCTATTGTCTTGAATTGCAGCATTTCGTTGAGTGTATCCGATTAAGTCAAACGCCTATTGTGACAGATATTGATGCAACCATCAATTTAGAGATCGCTTTGGCAGCAACCAAGTCGATGCATACAGGTGAGAGAATTTCATTAAAAAAGAAGGCGCTCTCTTAGGAAGGGGAAACGATATGAAATTAGGCTTTGTGACAGACGGGCTTGGCTATTTGTCTTTTGATGACATGCTTGATACAGCGGTGCGTTTAGGGATTGAGACTCTTGAGTTTGGGTGTGGCAATTGGTCGAAGGCGCCACACATAAACCTAGATGTTTTGCTCAACGATTCGAATGAGCGAGACGTGTTTAAACAAAAGTTAAACGATCGTAACTTGCAAATTGCTGCCTTAAACTGTTCGGGAAACCAGCTTGCTCCAGGTTCTTATGGACAAAAGCACAATGAGGTTGTGCGAAAAACCATGCAACTTGCTCATGAGCTAGAGGTTGAAACAATCGTCTTGATGTCAGGGTGTCCTGGTGGTGGGCCAAACGATGAAACACCAAACTGGGTTACGCACCCAATTCTACCAGAGCATGATGAAACCTTGCGCTATCAATGGGAAGATGTGGCATTACCGTACTGGGAAAGCGTAACAAAAGAGGCGAAGCACTTAGGCATTCGAAAGCTTGCGATTGAAAACCTCGGAAACAATCTGGTGCATAATCCAGAAACGCTAATGCGGTTACGGAACGAAGTGGGACCGACAGTCGGAATGAATTTTGATCCAAGTCATCTCTTTTGGATGGGTGGTGATCCCATCCATGCGGTTCGTTATTTAAGTGATGCGATCCACCATGTACACGCAAAAGACGTGAGAATTGAACGAGGCCACGCAGAAACGAATGGTCTGATTGATATCCATGCGATTGATCAACCAGCGCCACGTTCGTGGAACTATGTAGCGATGGGGTATGGGCATGACTTAGCTTACTGGAGTGAGTTTTTCTCCGTTCTGTCGATGGTTGGATATAAGGGACCCGTTGTTTTAGAGATGGAGGATATGACAATGGATCCACTTGTTGGAGTTGAAAAATCAGTTGCTTTATTAAAGCAAAGCATCCCCCGGACTTTTGAGCAAATGGCTAAGAGCGCAGTACGCGTTTACTAAAAGGAGGACAAATGAATGAAGATTGCACTTGATCCAACGATGTATCGATCGTTACCACTAACAAAAATGGTTGATAAAGTAGCACAGCTTGGCTACGACTATATTGAACTATCTCCAAGAGATGACTTTTTACCTTTTTATAAATACCCTCGCGTAGACAAAGCGAGAATCAAAGAGTTGAAGAACGCATGTCGCGATGCAGGTGTGCAAATTACATCGCTTTTACCGATGCAGCACTGGCTGGGCCAGATGAAGAAGACCGACAAGCGGCTGTTCGGAACTGGAAGCGTGCGATTGAAGTAGCTGTTGAACTGGACGTCGATCTAGTGAACACTGAATTTACGGGGCATAAAGACAAACCATATAAGTGTGAACAAATGTTTATTAAATCGATGGATGAACTTATGCCCATTTTTGAGAGGGAAAGCATAAAGGTTGATATCCAAGCGCATCCGTTTGATTTTATTGAACGAAATGATGAAGCGGTTGATTTGATTCGTGGTCTTAATAAAGACTGGATTAACTTATTTTATTCGGTTCCACATACATTTTTCTATGATGACGGAAAAGGCGATATCGCATCGATGTTTGATTATGCGGGCGATAAGCTAACGCACATTAATATTGCTGATACGTATAATCACCGAGCATCGGAGGATTTGCGCTACATTGTTAACCCTCCAGGGGCAAATGTAACGGTTCATCAACACCTTGATATTGGCCAAGGGGAAATTAACTGGGATATGCTTTTCTCTAAATTAAGAGAAATGAAGTTTGATGGCATTGCGACAATCGCTGTATTTGCTTGGTTTGAGCGTGCCGATGAATCGAGTCGCATCATGCTAGACCGAGTGAAGCGGGAATTGATGCAGTCTGTTTCGTCCTAGCTTACGCGGGGGAGGTATCTCCCCTCTTTTTACACATGGTTTGAAAGCGTTCTCTCTTGCTGTGTAACTATAAGAAAAGGTGTTGAGCAGGATGAATCAGGAAGGAAATAAGCGGTCTCTTTTCAGGCGTATCATCGTTTTATCTACATTTGGAGGCTTGTTGTTTGGGTATGATACAGGCGTCATTAATGGTGCGCTGCCATTTATGTCTGCCCCTGATCAACTCGATTTAACGGCTTTAACAGAAGGACTTGTTGCTGCTTCGCTTTTGCTAGGTGCTGCAGTCGGATCTGTTTTGGGTGGACAGCTTTCTGACTTTATCGGACGCAGGCGAACGATTAAATACTTAGCGGTTTTGTTTTTTATCACGACATTTGGCTGTACGTTAGCGCCAAATGTTGAAGTGATGGTGTTTTTCCGTTTCTTATTAGGGATGGCTGTTGGTGGCGCATCGGTGACGGTTCCGACTTTTTTAGCGGAGATGTCCCCTGCGAGCGGTAGAGGAGGATTGTTACGATCAACGAACTAATGATTGTATCTGGACAGCTTCTTGCGTTCACCATTAACGCTGTGTTAGGAAATCTGATGGGCGATAGTTCCCATGTTTGGCGGTACATGTTAGTTGTTGCAGCGCTCCCTTCAATGATTTTGTTTATCGGCATGCTGCTTGTACCAGAAAGCCCACGTTGGTTAGTTGCAAAAGGAAGAATAGATGAGGCAAAGGCTGTATTAGCACAAATCCGCGATGGCAAAGAAGCGGATAAAGAGTTAAGGGAAATTTCGTTAGCAAACGAACAAGAAAAAGAACGGACAAAAGCGACGTTTAAAGACTTTAAAGTTGGTTGGATACGGAAGCTTTTATTTCTAGGTATTGGAATAGCCTGTGTGCAACAGTTAACCGGTGTAAACTCAATCATGTATTATGGAACGACGATTTTACGAGATGCGGGATTTGAGACAAATGCAGCATTGATTGCGAATGTGGCAAACGGTGCAATATCTGTGATTGCAGTAATTTTTGGTATCTGGTTACTCGGGAAGGTTGGTAGACGACCAATGCTATTAACTGGCAGGTTGGCGTAATCGGTTCCTTAACATTAATTGCTATTTTCTCCTACGTTTTGCAAGGAACTGACGCTTTGCCCTACGTTATGATCGCTTTAACAGTGACGTTTATGGCATTTATGCAAGGAGCGATTGCACCGGTCACGTGGTTGATGTTGGCGGAAATCTTTCCGCTGCGTTTAAGAGGCTTAGGAATGGGGGCGAGTGTTTTTTGCTTATGGATGATTAATTTTGCCATTAGCTTGCTTTTCCCAGTTGCGTTGAGTGCTTTAGGATTAACAAATACATTCATAATCTTCGTTTTATTCAATATACTTACCCTTGTTTTTGTTTGGAAAATGGTACCAGAAACGAAAGGGCGTACGTTAGAAGAATTGGAACAACAATTTAGAGCAGGATAAAGGAGAGCGATTGATATGAACAATGGGGAAAGAAAGATTAACAGACCCTTTCGATGGGCAATGGTTGGTGGCGGAAGAAACAGTCAAGTTGGTTATAAGCACCGGACAGGCGCCTTGCGAGATAATTCAAGTTATCAACTAGTTGCAGGTGCATTTGATATTGATCCTGTTCAAGGAAAGGATTTTGGAACAAAAATTGGTGTTTCACCAGAACGCTGCTATGCGACGTATCAAGAGATGTTTAAGGCAGAAAAAGAGCATCCTGACGGAATTGAAGTGGTTTCAATTGCGACGCCAAACGGTACGCACTATACAATTACGAAAGCAGCACTCGAGGCAGGTTTGCACGTAATCTGTGAAAAACCATTGTTTTTCACCTCAGATGAAGGTGAAGAAATCAAGGCATTAGCCGAAGAAAAGCAACGAATTGTTGGTGTGACTTACGGGTTTTCAGGGAACCAGATGCTGCACCAAATGCGGGCGATGATTGAGAAAGGTGTGATTGGCGATATTCGTGTAGTTGATCTTCAGTATACGCATGGCTATAACGCAAATGACCAAGCAGAAAAATTAAGCGATGCCCAGAAGTGGAGAATTGACCCTAAAATAGCAGGACCTAGTTTTGTCTTAGGAGATCTATCAACACACCTATTACATGTCACAAATGATTATGCCACATATGAAATATCAAAGCTTTTATGCGATCGTCAAAGCTTTGTAGGCACACGGTTTCCATTGGAAGACAATGCCCATGTACTAATGCATTATGAAAACGGAGCTGTTGGGACAATGTGGGTTTCTTCTATTAATTCAGGTTGTACAGACGGGCACCGTATACGAGTAGTCGGATCAAAAGCAAGCTTAGAGTGGTGGGACAGTCAATCGAATGAGCTTCGTTATGAAGTGCAGGGCAACCGATCCAGACGCTGGTGAGAGGAAGCGAGTATTTAGACGAAGCGGCCAAAGAAGATGAACGACTCGGTGCTCTCCATACAGAAGGCCTATCCGATTCTTGGGCGAACGTGTATCAGCGGATTGCTTTGGCGATAGAGGCAAAAAATAGAGGCGACGAAGTCTTCTTAGGTGAGCTTGTCTATCCGGGAATTGAAGCTGGGATTGACGGAATTCGTTGGATTGAAAACTGCGTACGTTCTGCTGATCAAGGTTCCACATGGGTGGACTACGAGCATACTAAGAGCGTAGTAACAGAGCAAGTGTAACGAAGGTGTAAACAGGAATGGACTGAGTGAAGCAATCGACTAAACTCAGTCCATTTTTTAGTAGTGCTATTGGCTCATCATGATCCCAATCAATTAAAACGAGATAAGGAGTCGTTTGCATATCCTGCCCGATTTGATTGTCCTAACTAAAAACAGGAAATTCGGATCATAAATCGAAGTAAGTATTAAATGTCGAGAAAGTTATCACTAACGTGGTTGTTTTATAAAGAAGGTAATTGGTTGCCTTTGATTAACAGCTCGCACAGCTACGAAGAGACTACTAGAACTAAAAATGCAAGATGTGAGAAAAAGAAAGAAGGTGCTTATATGAATCCATTCCGCATTGCAGTCGTGCAATCGAAACGTGATCCGTATAACCAACAGCAAAATACGAAAGCAGGGCTCGCTTTTGTACATAAAGCAAAAACAAAAGGGGCAGACATGGTGCTTTTTCCCGAATGTTGGATTACTGGCTATGAGTTCCCGGATCTCAACAAACCATATGCTGACTTGGAAGACGACCCTTCGTTTATAAAGTGGCGTGATGAAGCATTAACTAAAGAAAGTCCACATGTGCAGGCGTTTTGTGATCTTGCCAAGCAACTTCAAATTGCTATTGTTATTACTGGTTATACAAAAGGAGAAAAAGCTCCGCGCAATAGTGCTTTTGTTATTAATAAAGCAGGGGAAATCGCTTTTCAATATGACAAAGTTCACACATGTGATTTTGCTGATGAAAAGATGTTGGAGTCTGGTAATTCATTTCACGTATCCAACGTGGACGGTGTGCAGATAGGCATTATGATTTGTTACGACAGAGAGTTCCCAGAGAGTGCACGAATCTTAATGTTAAAAGGCGCAGAGCTCATTTTAGTACCAAATGATTGCGAGACAATGGCCCCGAGAGTGCAGGCGTTATCAACGAGGGCGTTTGAAAATATGACAGGTGTTGTTATGGCGAACCCTCCTAGAGAGAATGCAGGTTGTTCATGTGCGTTTAGCCCGGTTTGTTGGGATGAGGATGGGCTAGCGGTCGATAACACCGTAATGATGGCGGACGAAACAAGTGAAGGGCTATTTATGGCTAACTTCGATTTAGACGAATTACGTAACTATCGTAAAAAAGAATGATGGGAAATACATTTCGAAAAGTAAAAGCCTATCGCGAGTTGTTAAGAGAGACAGTTGAGGAACCGTTTTTACGTTGATAAGAAAAATTATAAATACGAAGGCTTAGAGATTCTTGTGTGATGTTGTTTTTAGTTGCTTGTCCGTGATGAGCTGATTTAGAAGAACCAAAATATATTCAGCTATGGAGTACTCATTTTTAGGTGGACGCAATCTAAACGACTATGGAGTGGCAATCACCCGCTCTCAATTTGCCGGGTATGATGAAGAAAATAATCTCCCCAAGGATATGATACAGAAGATGCCTCTATTGTTTCAGTTAAAAAAATTTTCGAATACAATCTGATGCATATGTAATGGAATAAGAAACACCAGAGTGAGGAACAAGTACGTGTCCTAAATCATTACCGGATACGACTGGAGAGTAAGTCTCGTTTTGATTTCCTCGCTTTTTCGCATAAGACTTAGAGTTCCAAAGGAGAAGCAGCTTGCGTCTGTATGACGATAAGTTGTTTTTTACTTTAGTATGTTCACTAATGGGATGATTTTAAAATGATTGAAATTTATAACAATATAAAATATAATGATCATAACTGACATACTAGTATGATTAAAATGTAAGAAGCGTACGAATTTGTTAAGAGAGTGGGTGGGTACGATTTCTACGATTGAGACGAAAAGAGTGAACGGTTCTACTAGAGATTTTGTTTATCAGACGATTAAAAATCAAATTATTAATTTGGAATTAGAACCAGGGAGAAAGATTTCTGAAAAAGAAGTAGCGAAGTTACTTGAAGTAAGTAAGACACCGGTTCGTGAAGCTTTTCTGATGCTTGCACAAGAAGAATTATTAGATGTCTTTCCGCAAAGTGGTACATTTGTATCGCATATAAACTTAGATTTGGTTGAAGAAGGGCGTTTTGTCAGGCAGAAAATCGAAGCAGCAATCGTTAAAGAGGCATGTTTAACCTTTGGAGCAGACCAATTATTTCAATTAGAAAGCAACCTAGCGATGCAAGAATTGTGTCTAGAAAAGGGAACGCACCAACGGTTATTTGAACTTGATGAAGAATATCACCGGACGTTATTTGAGGGCTGTAAGAAGACCCGTTCTTGGAAGATGATCCGTCAAATGAACAGTCACTTTGATCGGCTGCGAGTCTTAAGACTAGCTTCAAACCCTGAATGGAATGGGATTGTGTCACAACATCAAAAGATCTTTGAGGCGATAGGCAATCAAGACATTGAATCAGCTGTAAAAGTAATGAATGACCACTTAGAAGCAGTTAATTATGAAAAAGACCAGTTGAGATTAAATTATCCGACTTATTTCTCTTAAGATTTATTTATGAAGGGAGTAGTAAACTCATACCCCTTCTTTTTTTACGTTTTCTGAACTCTTACAATGTAAAAGACGAATAAATAGCTGCAAATCGACAAATAGGCTGTTGAATTGGCAGAAAGTTTCAGATTAACATGTTGACATTTCTGAAAATTGAGGCTATCATACTGATATATTAGCATTCTAGTTAGATCAGATTAACAACATACATATTCGAAGAAAAAGAAGTCCGTTTGTGAAAACGGTTTCTTTTTTACCTACTTAATTTGATCATTAAACTAAGTTTTTGTGAATGAATTCTTCTAGGGATCTCATTAAATTAGAAGGCATTTAAAGTAAGGGGGGCATGACATGTGCAGCAAGTAGCAAAAGATTTAAGCATGCAATCATTAAGAGCAAGTACAAAGTGGGGAAGAGCAAAGAAAATCATAAAAAAAGATTGGCAATTGTATTCGTTATTGTTAATCCCGATTCTCTATTTCATTATTTTTAAATATGGCCCGATGTTTGGCAATATTATCGCGTTTAGACGCTTTGTCCCTGGGGGGAGCATCATTGGAGAGGAATGGGTAGGACTATACTACTTCCGGATGTTTCTGAATGATCCGACTTTCTTTGCGGTATTTCAAAATACGCTTATCTTAGCCTTGCTTTTATTAGTCATTACATTTCCTATCCCAATCATCTTTGCTTTGCTTCTGAATGAAATTAAGCGAAAAGGATTTAAACGCTTTGTACAGACAACATCTTATCTGCCTCACTTTTTCTCGATGGTTGTTGTCGCAGGGATGGTATTAGAACTCGTATCGGTAAACGGGTCAATAAATAATTTAGTAGAGTTCTTTACTGGTAACCGGTACAGCTTTATCCAAATGCCTGAATGGTTCCGCACGATTTTTATTTCTTCAGATGTGTGGCAAACAACCGGTTGGGGTGCGATTCTTTATCTTGCTGCGTTAACTGGAATTAATGATGAGTTGTATGAAGCTGCTCGAATTGACGGAGCAAATCGCTGGAAACAAACGCTTCATATTACAATCCCGGGTATCCTTCCTACAATTGTTGTTTTATTAATCTTAAACATTGGGAACTTCTTGCAAGTCGGTTTTGAAAAGATTCTATTGCTGTACAATCCGCTTATTTACGAAACAGCTGATGTAATTGCTACTTATGTTTACCGAATTGGAATTCAATCAGCCAGTTTTAGTTACGGGACAGCGATTGGCTTATTTGAAGCACTAATTGGGTTGATTTTAGTCTTTGGAGCGAATTTCCTATCAAGAAAAGTAACAGATAACAGCTTGTGGTAAGGAGGGTACTTGATGCAGGAATCAATTCAGTATCGAATTTTTAAGTTTTTTAATGCAGCACTGATGTTGTTAATTATTTTTGTAACGCTTTATCCTTTTTTAAATATTGTTGCTCAGTCGTTTAGTTCAGAGGCAAATATTGTTGCGGGTAATGTAAATTTAATCCCGCAAGGCTTTAATATCGATACGTACCGAGTCGTTATGAGCGATAATATGTTCTGGATTAATTATAAAAATACCGTAATTTATACCGTTGTTGGGACAGCGATCTCGCTTGTCTTATCAACAATGCTCGCTTACCCGCTTTCAAAGAGACGATTAAGAGGCAGGAACTTCATCATTATGTTTGTTGTCTTTACGATGTTCTTTAATGGGGGGCTAATACCTAACTATGTGCTAATTAGTAGTTTAGGTTTTGGTAATACGATTTGGGCAATTGTTATTCCTGGGGCAATTAGTGTATTCAACTTACTCATAATGAAAACATTTTTTGAAAATATCCCGGAAGAACTTGAAGAGGCAGCGATTGTAGATGGATCGAACACATACGGGATTCTACTTAAGATTGTGTTGCCTTTATCGAAACCGATTTTGGCTACAATGATGCTCTTTTATGCGGTAACGCATTGGAACTCTTGGTTCCCTGCTTTTCTATACTTCAGCGATAAAGATCTGTTCCCGGTTTCAATGTACTTAAGAAACATGATTAAAGGTGTAGAAGGAACGCTCTCAACAGGGGCAACAAGTGCGGATAATTTAAATCAAATATCGTCGAACATCAAGTCTGTAACGATGGTCTTAACCGTATTGCCTATTCTATGCGTTTATCCATACATCCAAAAGTACTTTGTTTCAGGCGTGATGCTAGGTTCTGTAAAAGGGTAACGTAGATTTAATCTACGTAAGCCCAAATGAATCATGTAAGCGTTTTATATATGGGTATGGAGGTGACTTACAAGCGGGGGTGTTGGTAGGTTCGTAATCGATTCCATTAAAACTAAGGGGGAAATAAAAGTGAAAAAAAGGTTAAAAGTCTCGTTGTTATCGATGTCTAGCTTACTTGCAGTTGCAGCGTTGGCTGCTTGCAGTGGCAATGCCGATGAACCTGGTTCTGTTGAAGGAGAAGTAAGTGGAGCGGCGATGGAAGAGTATGCGGCTGGCGACCAATTCAAAGCAACGGAACCAATCTCATTCTCGATGCTTTTTAGTGATCACCCAAACTATCCGTATAAAAGCGATTGGTTGTTGTTCGAAGAATTAGAGGAACGGACAAACGTGTCTTTAGATGTGACCGTTGTGCCAATGAGTGATTACACGGAGAAAAGAAGCTTGCTTATAAGTGGTGGAGATGCGCCGTTTATCATTCCAAAAACATATCCAGGGGAAGAATCGCCATTTGTTGCTTCTGGAGCGATTTTACCTGTCAGTGAATACCTACATTTGATGCCGCATTTTACAGCAGCGATAGAAGAATACGAGATGGAACCTTACTTAGAAACATTAGAACAAGAAGATGGGAATTACTATGTATTACCTGGAATGCATGAAAACGTCTGGCCAGATTATACACTTGCGATGCGAATGGATATTTTAGAAGAGTTGGACCTTGATGTGCCAGAAACATGGGATGATTTAGAAGTTGTTCTAGAAGAGATGAAAGAAGCATACCCAGACGTTATCCCTTTTTCTGACCGATTTACATTCGATAGCACGATGAACATTGCTGCGCCAACGTTTGGCACAGTAGCTGGTTGGGGGTTAGGAAGTGCTGAAATTTGACCACGATAGTGAGGAGTATTATTTTGCGCCTGCAAGTGATGCACATAAAGACTTTGTAACCTATTTCCATGGGTTGGTAGAGAAAGGATTATTGGATAAAGAAAGTGTGACACAAGAAGACCAACAAGCCCAACAAAAACTAGTAAACGGCGATTCGTTTGTCATTAATACGAACTCACAAACAGTGATAGATTATCGTAATGATATGAATGAGACGTTAGGCGAAGACAATTTTGAGATTAAAAAGATTCCTGTTCCGTCTGGACCATTAGGTGGTGTAATGGGTGGTTCTAAGCTAGAAAATGGTGTGATGATTAATGCGAAAGCAAAAGAAGATCCAAACTTCGAAGCGATGATGCAATTTGTTGATTGGTTTTTCTATAGCCTGAAGCGAAAGAATTTACAAAATGGGGAGTAGAAGGGGAAACGTTTACGAAAGATGGAGACGGAAATAGGCAGTTAGCTGATGATGTAAACTATGTTGGTTTAAATCCAGATGGCACAAAAGCACTTAATGCAGACTTCGGATTTTCTGGCGGGAACTTCTCTTATGGTGGTTCTACTGAACTCTTGCATTCAATGATGAATGACGAAGAAATTGAGTTCCAAGAAGAGATGCTTGCCACAAAAGAACCTCTAATGCCGGATCCACCAATCAAATACAATGCGATGGAGCTTGAACAAGCAACGTTGCTAAGCACACCGTTAACAGACCATGTAAGGCAAAACACGCTTCAGTTCATTTTAGGAACACGGGATTTAGCCGAGTGGGATGATTACGTGCAAGAACTGGAATCAAGAGGACTACAAAACTTCCTTGATCTAGCAAATAGTGTTTATCAAGAACGGAATTAAAAATGATAGCAACTAGAGCAAATCTGCCTGTTTTCAGGCAGGTTTCTCTCATTTTTATGTAAAGCCTACTCAAGAACAAGAAAAGGATGTGCAGATGATGAGTGATAATGGCAGAGAGTTTGGTCAAGGGATCTTGTCGATAGTGACAAATCACATTTATGCGTTAGCTCTCATTAACGTTTATTTTATTTTATGTAATGGTTTATTCCTAGTTGCTTTTCTGTTGCTTATCCCTAGTTTCTCCAATATGGCCATTTACTTTCTTGCGCTAATTCCTTCAGGTCCGGCAATAACAGCGATGTTCTCGACAGTTAGCAAGTTAGTGCGTGAGAAGGAAATCGCTCCAACAAAGGACTTTTTCACAAGTTATAAAAATGATTTTGTGAGTACGATGAAAGTGTGGCTACCATTGCTCGCCGTGTTGCTAATCCTCGTAGTTGATTTTTATTATTTTAATGTAAATCCTTCTTCGATGAACCAAGTATTAGCAGGTATTTTTTTAGTCGCGTTGCTACTCGTTAGTACTTTTTCTTTCTATGTATTTTATATCCACGCCCAGTTTCATTTCAGGGTGAGGGATATTTACCGTCTAGCTGTTTATTACAGTTTTATGAAAGTAAAAGCAACGACTGGAAATATCGCGATTGCCATTATTGCTTTTTTCCTAATGAGTGTTTTATCCGATTTTATTCTCTTGTTTATCGCGAGCTTAATCTGTTATGCAGTCGTGTTGAATAGTCAAACTGTACGCAATGATGTGAAACAGCATTTCGTGGAACAATCGCAAGCGAGTTAATGCGTGCGAAATAAGGACAGAAAGTAGGGTGAATACGATGAACAAAAAGATACGCTTTAATGACGGATGGGAGTTTGCAAAGAGCGGTTTGGAAAAAGAGGACTACAGTGATTTATCATATGAGGCAGTTGATATCCCCCATGATTGGCAAATCTACAATACGTTAGACTTATATGAAAACAGTATCGGTTGGTACCGAAAGCGTTTTGTTTACAACAAAAAAGCGGAACAAGTCTTGCTGTGCTTCGGCGGCGTTTATATGGATTCAACCGTTTATGTAAATCAAAGCGCTGTAGGCGAATGGAAGTACGGGTATTCGTCTTTTGAGCATGATGTAACAGATCAGCTAATTGATGGAGAAAATGAAATTGTTGTGAAAGTGATTTTTCAGACTCCGAACAGCCGCTGGTACCCAGGAGCTGGTATCAATCGCGATGTATGGCTAAAAACAAGGGGAAACAATCATATTGTCACCGATGGCATCTACATCACAACGAGTAGACAAGAAAATGGTTGGCTTGTGGAGATTGAAACAGAGCTAAACATTGAAGAAGATGTACAACTGACACATCGACTCTTTGACAGTGACGATCAAGAAATTTGTCTTACTACTGAAACGATTTCCGTGGGAGAGTTTTCCGTTCTGACCAATCAGCAATCAATGTTTATCGAATCACCGAAACAATGGGATATAGAGAGCCCAAATCTTTATTCTTTTCGTTCAGAATTAATAGGTGTGAAGCCGTCAGAGAAAATGGAATCGATTGTCCAGCGTATTGGTTTTCGGACAATTAAGCTTGATCCGAATGAAGGATTGTTTTTAAATGGAAGAAAGATGAAATTAAATGGAACATGTGAGCATCATGATTTAGGTGCATTAGGAGCTGCCTTTAATCGAACGGCTCAAAAAAGAAGGTTTGAGTTGTTAAAAGAGATGGGTGTAAATGCTGTCCGAACGGCCCATAACATGCCGGCAAAAGAATGGATGGATTTAGCGGATGAAATGGGTCTTCTTATTGTAACGGAAGCATTTGATATGTGGGAAAGAACAAAAACGACGTATGATTATGGTCGATTTTTTAGCGAATGGGCTGCAGCCGATGTAAAGAGTTGGGTCAAGCGTGATCGGAATCATCCTAGCTACTCATGTGGAGCATCGGCAATGAAATTTACGATACACATGCAAGTGAAAGAGGGCAAGAAATCACGCGAATGCTCATGAATGAAGTGAAAAAATACGATCCGAACGAAAATGGAAAAGTGACGATTGGCTCAAATTACATGCCATGGGAAAACGCTCAAGCATGTGCAGATATCGTTAAAGTCGCAGGTTATAATTACGGGGATAAGTACTACAAGCAGCATCACCAACTCCATCCAGATTGGATCATTTATGGAAGTGAGACCGCCGCGATTGTGCAGAGCCGAGGCATCTATCATTTTCCGTTCGAAAAACCAATTTTAGCTGATGACGATGAACAGTGTTCGGCACTCGGCAATAGTTCAACAAGCTGGGGTGCCAAATCGGTAGAGGCTTGTCTTATTGCTGAACGAGATACCCCTTTTTCGCTTGGACAATTTATTTGGAGTGGTTTCGATTATATTGGGGAGCCAACACCGTACCATACAAAGAATTCCTACTTTGGTCAGCTTGATACAGCTACATTTAAAAAGGATTCCTATTATATGTATCAAGCCGCATGGGTGGATGTCCAAAGAAAGCCAATGGTTCATCTTTTTCCGTATTGGGACTTTAATGAAGGTCAGCTTATTGATGTACGAGTTTGCTCGAATGCTTCGCAAGTTGAAGTGCTGCTAAATGACCAGTCACAAGGCATTCAAGTGTTGGAGCATAAACAAGGCACAAAACTCATCGGACATTGGAAAATTCCATTTCAGCCTGGAGAATTGAAAGCGATTGCTTATGATGATGAAGGTCAGATCATTGCAACGGATGTAACGAGATCGTTTGGTGATGCAAGGACCATTCGTCTAAAAACCGATAAAATAAGTCTAGTGGCAAATGGCGAGGACTTGGTCTTTGTTGAGATTGGTGTTGAAGATGAGTGGGGAAATCCAGTCGAAAATGGCACCAATCGGATGACTGTCCGTGTAACAGAAGCAGGACGCTTAGTTGGTTTAGATAATGGGGATAGTACGGATTATGATCAATACAAAGGGGTCAGTCGTCGCCTGTTTAGCGGCAAACTAATGGCGATTGTTGCGGGAACGCTTGAGCCAGGAGAGATCGAATGTGAAGTTGTCTCCGAAGGACTCACGAGTGCAAAGATTCATTTTCAAACAGTGTGTAGCCATGATGAGGTCGTAGGAATTTCTACATCAACAAAAAATAGTGAAAGACCGATTGAAACTGGTACAATTAATGAAATCCCTCTTCGCAAAATCGCTCTTTTTAGTGAATCAGGACAACTTTTTGATGCGACCAGCAACAGAAAGGTCGTACGAGCACAACTTTATCCAGAAACAACTTCGTATCAAGAAGTTGAATGGAGTGTTGTGAACGACGTAGGGATTGAATCAAATATCTCAAAAGTGGAAGCGAATGGACATGAGGCAATTGTGACGGCATTTGGTGACGGTGATTTTAGGTTACGTTGTACGAGCAAAAATGGAACCAACAAAATTAAACTGATTTCTGAATTAGAGTTTTCAGCTCAAGGTTTAGGTATGGCTTATAAAGACCCATACGGATTTATTTCGGCAGGACTGTATGATTATAGCAATGGTGAAGTGAGCAATGGAAACGAGAGAGGCGTCGCTACGAGTCGTGATGGAGAGACGCAAGTTGGATTTTCATCGATTGATTTTGGTCGCAGCGGTTCCGACACAATTACGATCCCAATTTTTGCTTTATCAAGTGATCTTTACACACTGCAAATATGGGAAGGTATCCCTGGTGAACGAGGCAGCGAGTTACTAGGAGTTTTCACGTACCAGAAAGAATCAAAATGGAATGTCTATCAAGAAGAAACGTATCGCTTATCAAAAAAACTCCGTGGTGTGACTTCGATCTGTTTTGTTGTGAATCAAAAGATTCATATAAAAGGTTTTTCGTTTGAGCAGAAGAATCGAATCTATGAAGTGAATGCCGCTAATGAATGCGATTACATTTATGGTGATTCCTTTACTAAGACAGACGAGGCAATTGAAAATATTGGTAATAATGTATCGATTGAGTTTACTAACTTGGATTTCACTCATGAGGGAGCAACCAAGCTATACATTAATGGATACTCACCAATTGATAAAAATGCGATTCACATCCATGTTGAAAACGAGCAAGGTCAAAGCAAGCAAATGGTTGAATTTGATAAGTCTGACGGCTATGAAGAGCGTGCCTTTGATTTAGAAAAGATACGGGGACTGCAAAAAGTGACGTTTGTTTTTTTACCTGGAAGTCATTTTCATTTTAAATCGTTCCGGTTCGCCTAACCTGGATGGGCGCTTAATGAGCCTTATGGTGGCGAATCGGTCAAAGGCCGTTTGACTATCAAGGAGTTTCATTAAGAAATGGGGCGTTCGATTAAAATGGAGATTCAAGAGGCTTATGCACGTTTGGAACTAACAGAAGAAGCGAGCGATGAAGAGATTGAAAAGCAATTTATGTTATGGATTAGGAAGAATAAGGCGGACCCGTCAATTGATCTTGATTCCATCACGATCGCTTACGATACAATTAAAAATCACCGAGCATACGGAGCGAATGGACCACACCGTTCTTATACGTTTAAAGACAAGATGGGGCATTTTTTCACTTATTACAAGTTGCATGTAATAGGCATTGTTGCTGCACTGGCAGTCCTCATTGGGATTGGCAATACGATATGGAGTAATTATCAAGAAAGACAGTACCTAGCAAGCCTACCACCTGAAAATGTTGAGATTATGTTTTACGGTTCTTATTTAAATCCAGCCCTGTCAGCTGATGAAGAGGCAGAGCATATGTTGGAAGAGAATATCATTGAGATGATGCCTTCATGGGAACGTGTTATTACGACAATTCATGCCATAAATGGGGCTGACACAACCGATGTTGGTGCGCAACAGAAAAGTGCAGTCATTTTAGCGACAGAACAACCAGATATGTATGTCATGGATCTTGAATCCTTTGAACGATATGTAGGAAGTGGTATGTTTGCCCCTTTAGATGAAATAAGCGAACATTTTCCAGAGAATCAATGGCATCAAACCAAAGCAGAACAAGATACGACTGAACAAGTTTACGGTCTCGAAGTGGCGAACGAACCAACTTTACAGGGATCAATGTTGACGAAGCATCAACGAAAGTCGCCGCGGTCCGTAGAGACGCGGAAAATAAAGAAAATGCCTTGGAGCTTATTCAAGAAATGGCTGCTGGGATGTAAAACTTCTATAGAAACTTTTTTTGGACTCTGGCAGATGCTGTCAGGGTTGTTTTTACATCATCTAATGGCTTAATCAAAGAAGAAGCAGCGCGGGCTGCTTCCTTCTTTACTATATGTTTATTCCACTTCTTCCCCGAGTTCTAATTCAACTATGACAGGGTAATGATCACTTGGGTATTGGCCGTTATTACGGTAATCATTGATTTCAATGGAGGTGGCTTGAATGTTGCTTGTTAGGACCAGTCGATTTTATTGTCTGCGCCTCCTCCTGATGGGTCATTAAAGTTGTTGAAGGTTCCGAGATCTTCATTCATTGTTGTTTCAGCATAGTCCCATGGGTCTTGGAACGCGTTCTCTGCTGTTAAGGTTTCATAAGGTTCACTACCAATGGGGCATTAAAATCACCAGTTAAAATCATTGGAAGACTCTCGTCATAATCAGAGGTTTTTGATGTGATGAGTTCGGCGCTTTTTTGCCGTGCTTCCGCTGATTGATGGTCGAAATGTGTATTAATAAAATAGAATTCTTCATCCGTGCCTACTTCTTGGAACTTAGCCCATGTAACCATGCGTGGGATTGAGTTACCCCATGTTGTAGAACCGATTACATCCGGTGTATCAGAAAGCCAATAATGACCAGATTCTAATGGTGTGAAGCGGTTACTCTTATAATAAATCGCCATGAATTCACCAGAGGTGCCACCTTCTCGTCCTAGTCCAATCCAGTCGTAGTTTGTTAAATCATCATCTAGCTGTGTGACTTGGTAATGATGCACTTCTTGCGTGCCAATGATATCCGCATCTTCCGATTCCAAAAACGACTGAATCGTTGGTCGACGTTCCGTCCAACTGTGTGGAGATGGATCGTTTGCGTTCCCATTTCTCAAATTAAAAGACATGACTTTCAGCTGGTTCTCCTCCTCGCTTGTCGTGATGGTGTGGGCATCACTTGTACTAGTAGTTATTTGTGTTCCGACAAAGAAGACAGAGAATAAAGTAAGCACTCTTAATGGTTTTTTCATTTAACCAACCTCCTTTTTATGGAAGTTACCCTGGTAGGACGGGTTGAAACATGTTTTATGTTGGGAAAAATCATTTAGATTACTAGACTACATGTTTGCTAGTTTTTTCACTGATCCTATTGACCTCCAAACTCTGTTAAGGCGTATAATAGGGAATCAAAAGGGGGAACCGGTCATGATTCAGCGTGTGTATCAATGGTTAGGTCTTCGGCGGTTTCGGCGAAAGATTTTAATTGTGTTTTTATTGTTTTCAATTTTGCCAATCTTGTTTATCGGCTTTGTCTCGAAACAATTAGCGGATCGCAGTTTAATTGAAACGTATAATGAGCGGAATGAAGCACATCTCTTAAATGCGAGTAAATTAATTGACCGTTCACTTGAAGACATTGTTAATATTCAACGGCTCATATTAGCGGATCGTTCCATTCGGCAAGAATTGATTCGGAGTAACGAGCAGGTGACAGAGGGGGCAGGGACGATTGGTGTTGATACATACAGGAACTTACAGCAGCTTCTATCCAATTATTTAATTGACCAACGTTACGTTGACTCAGTATGTTTATTCGATAATTGGTTTCGTTCCGTATGTCATGGTGGGATGGCAGAAAGAGATGCTCAAACATTTCAAACTGAGAAATGGTATTTAGATGCATTGAAGGAAAACGGTGGTGAGTTATTGTTTTCTGAAAATGTTTTGGGGAATGATCCAGAGACATTCTCGTATGTAAAATCACTGAGAGACCCAGATGAGTTCCGACTCGATACAATTGGTTTGCTTGTTGTGACGATTGATAAAGCATTGCTGGAAGATGTAACACAAGTGCAGAAGGGGACTTAATTGTTCAAGCTAACAACCACACGGTTCTCGATACGCGAAGCGATCCCGGTATTCAAGAAGGAATAAATGCAAGAGCACTAGAATCGGAGGATTATATTTTTAATGAGTATGCGAATCCTTTATCAGGATGGACATTGTACTCAGTAATCGATGAGGCAAAGCTGTTGGGGCAATTAAATAACATTGGTGCGGTGACGTTTGGACTTGGAGGCGTTTTATCAGCTCTATTAATCTTGGCGATGATACCGGTGTCCAGAAAATTAAGTGGACCATTGTCGCAGTTATATGACAGCGCTATCAATTTATTTGAAAACCCATCTGATGAGCAGAAGAGTGGACTGGATGAGTTGAAAGTGATTGATGGGACATTTCGACGTGTGGCTTCTCAAAACAAACAACTAAATGAACGGTTAATGGAAGCAAAACTTCGGGAAAAGGAAGCTGAACTGCGGTTATTGCAGGCACAAATTAATCCGCACTTTTTATACAATACATTGTCATCTATCTATTGGATGGCGCAAATGCAGAAGCAACCAGATATAGCTCAAATGGCTGTGTCTTTATCTGAAAGCTTTAAAATCAGCTTAAACAACGGTAGAGAACGAATTCCACTAAAGAAAGAGTTAGAACATATTAAACACTATATGACCATTCAAAATTTACGTTTTAAGGGTAAATTCCACTACGTAGAAGAGATCGATGACTCTTTATTAGAGAGAGAAGTCATTAAGCTGTTGTTACAGCCAATCATTGAGAATGCGATTGTTCACGGCTTAGAGAAGAAAAAAGGGATTGGTTGTGTTGTACTTTCAGGTTGGAGAGAAGAAGGCATGCTAGTATTCCAGGTCAAAGATGACGGTGTCGGTATGGTTCAAACTGCACAAGCAATGACAGGATTTGGTCTGAAAAACGTCCATGAACGAATCCAACTTTATTACGGAGAAGAGAGTAAACTTGACATTGTAAGTACCGTCCAGCAAGGAACGGTTGTAACGATTCGGTTGGCGCTTAAAGAAGAAGGGGGATACAATGCTACGAATAATCATTGTTGATGATGAACAGCTTATGGTGGATGGCATGGTACAAATGGTAAATTGGAACTCAAAAGGCGCCCAAGTCGTCGGAACGGCAAGTAATGGCGATGAAGCACTGGAACTTGTCGCACGTGAGAAACCCGATTTGATTTTTACGGACATTGAAATGCCTGGGATGGACGGGCTCGATTTTTTAGAGGCAATCAAGCCGATCTCCCCACAGTCTATGTTGTTTATTTTTAGCGCCCATACGGATTTCCAATATGCAAAAAGAGCTTTAAAGCTTGGGGTGCTTGATTATTTGGTTAAGCCAGTGACGGTAACGATGATCGAAGACGCATTGGACCGAGCGATGGTGCAGGAACGTAAGCATGACCGGCTCGATCAGCAATGGCGAGATGATAGTTTTTCAAGAACAAACCATGTCGCAATTAAGAAAGCATTAACGTTTATTGCGGACCGGTATGGTAAGGACATCACAATTGACCATGTAGCAAAACATATTGGCATGAATGCGTCCTACTTTAGCACATTGTTTAAAAAAGAGATTGGCTTATCGTATATAAAATATGTGACGAAGTACCGAATGGAGATGGCAAGGCGATTGCTTCTAATGGGTGAGAAGGTGACAGATGTAAGTGAGAAAGTAGGCTATCAATCGTACCGTCATTTCACCGAAACATTCAAGAAACAGTATCAAATGCTGCCAAGTGAAATGAAAACAAAAGGCGAGTAAAAAGCAAGCGAATGACGCTTGCTTTTTTACTACCCAAAAAATTCGGACATAAACCAATTTTTGAAGCGCTTACATTTGTGAGGACCACGTACTAAACTGATAAAAAAGGGAGGGAACAAAAATGAGAAAAATGACTTTTCCACTTATTTTGCTGTCTTCAATTGTTTTCATTGCGGGCTGTTCTTCAAGTTCTGACGGAGATAATCAAGAAGACAGCGAAGAGCGTGAGATCCATTACTTATCGAATCGGACAGCAAACCAAGGCCAACCACGAATCGTATTACCCATTATGGAACAGTTCCAAGAAGAGAACCCAAATGTTTCTTTGGACTTAGAAACGATTGAACAATCGGATATTGTTCAGCGCATCCAACTATTAACTGCTAGTAATGCGTTGCCAGATATGTTTGTTTATGAATCGGCCCAATTAAATGATTTAATTGCGGGCGAATACATAGTGAATATCGAGAATGCGTTTGAAGAAGCAGGTATGCTCGATACCGTTCGCCCAGCTGCGATTGATTTAATGCAGCAACTCAGCGGCACTGGAGAAATGTATGCGGTGCCAATGGAGTTGAATATTGAAGGATTTTGGTATAACAAAGAGATCTTTGAATCTTTGGGACTTGAAGAACCTCAAACATGGGATGAAATGATGGAAATTAGTGAAGTGCTTTTGGAAAATGAGATCCAGCCGTTTGCATTAGCTGGTCAAGATCGATGGCCAATCACTCGGCTGATTAATGCTTATGCGGTGCGCTATTATGGAGTGGATGCGATGCAGCGTGTAGCAGACGGTAATTTATCAATTACGGATGATGGTTTTATTACAGCCGCACAAACAGTCCAGGAAATGAGTGATAATGGTTATTTTGGTCAAGGGGTTAATGCAATGGACTATGATGCAGCAACTAGTTCTTTTTTAACTGGCCAGTCTGCGATGTATTACATGGGAAGCTGGGCACTTGGCGAGATGAATGATGATAATCAAAACCATATTGGTGGGCCAGAAAACATCGGTTTCTTTAATGTTCCCTTGGTTGAAGGGGGAGAAGGAACGCTTGAGGACTACATGATGAATGCTGGTTTAATAACCGTTTTCTCTCAAGCCGGTTTTGATGCGCCAACACGGGAATGGTTCGAATATCTGTATACTCATTACGCAGATCACGCAATGAGTGAACATGGGATGGTTTCTGGACTTGCGACAAGTGTGGAACCAGAAGAGGATGATCCGTTAACTCAGCTTGTACTTGATGAACTTGAACAAGCAGAAAGTAGTGCGCTGTGGTTTGAAGCAACCTTTAACGCGCGAAAACAGGAACTTGCCGAAACAAACGCACAACAACTGATTGGCGGATCCATGACGCCTGAAGAGTTCATGGGTGCACTGGACGATTAATGGTTCAACAAAAGGGTTAAGCAGACATGCTTAACCCTTTGAAAGGAGGAACGGAGAATGGAAAAAGTGTTAGGAAATAAAAAAACGATCCTTTTCTTTGTAGGACCAGCGCTACTCTTTTATCTATTGTTATTAATCGTACCTACGCTTTGGTCGATCGGTTATTCATTTTTTGCTGGTTCACCGATTAGAGGCTTTGAGTTTGTAGGTTTTGCGAATTATACAGCTGCTTTATCAGATAGCCATTTTATCGATAGTCTCTTAGCAAGTATCAAATACGCAGCATTTGTAACGACGGGACAAGTTGCCCTCGGACTTGCGTTAGCATTGTTGTTTGTTTTTTTTTCTGAAAAAATATTCGTCACTAGTTCGGACGCTTATTTTCTTCCCAGTTATTTTGCCTGCTGTTGCGGTGGCGCAACTTTTTTCGAAGCTCTTTGAATATTCACCGCAGTTAGGTTTTGTAAATGATTTGCTTGTTACATTGAACTTGGATGCATATGTTCAGGCTTGGCTTGCGCAAGGAGAGAC
Source organism: Bacillus sp. JCM 19041 (assembly GCA_001310375.1). Taxonomy (GTDB): domain Bacteria; phylum Bacillota; class Bacilli; order Bacillales; family Bacillaceae_D; genus Shouchella. The sequence continues at coordinate 47,976 of BAXC01000020.1, forward strand.
AGCATTTGGTGTTTTAGTGCTCATGGATATTTGGCGTTCGATGGGCTTTTACGCGATTATCCTTTATACAGGTTTGATTGATGTGCCAGATGATGTGATTGAAGCAGCTCGACTAGACGGAGCGAGTGGATTCCGTCTTGTAACAAGCATTGTGTTGCCTATGATTCGACCGATTCTGTTATCAGCTGTCATTTTCAGTTTGAACGGGACATTAAAAGTATTTGAATCAGCCGTTGCTTTAACCGGGGGTGGACCCGGAAACAGCACAACGATGTTAACGATGTACATGTACAACACAGCCTTTTCATATGGTGAGTATGGGTATGGTAGTGCAATCGCCGTCTACTTACTGATTATGTGTTTAATTGTAACGTTACTGATCTACCGCTTTGCACGAAAGAATGTCTCATAGAGAGGAGGAATAAGGATGAAAGTAACGACTGGCATTAATCAAAACGTCGCAAGAAAAAGCAAGCGAGCAGGCGTGGGGTTATCTATTATAGGTAAAGTTTTCATTGGAATCTTTTTGTTAATGACGGTGTACCCCATTGTTTGGTTGTTGTTGTCTTCATTTAAGGAGCCAGCTGAATTTATTACAAACTCGATGAATGCATTGCCTGAAAGGTTATATCTTGGCAACTATGTAGAGGCGTGGAACACAGGCAATATGGGTGTGTACTTTCGTAATAGCATCTTAGTCACTTTTCCAGCGCTCGTTTGCATTATCTTGTTTGGCTCAATGGCGGCATTTGCGATCGAGAAGTTACGTTGGAAGTTAAAAAATGTAGTTATGCTTCTGTTTTTGGCAGGTATTATGATTCCTGTACAAATTGTCTTGTTGCCGTTGTTCCAAATGTATTTTAATGCGAACTTGCTCAATAGTTTGTTTGGTCTTGGATTGGTGTATCTTGTATTTGGATTGCCACTCACCATTTTCTTGTTTACAAGTTATTTCAAATCAGTTCCAAATGAGTTGATTGAAGCAGCCGTTGTTGATGGAGCAACGATCTATCAGATCTTCTTCAAGCTCGCATTTCCATTAATAAAGAATGCAATTGTCACTGTTGCACTTGTCCAGTTTTTCTTTGTCTGGAATGATTTGATTTTTGCAATGAGCTTTATTAGTGATTCTGAACTGCGGACAATCCAGACTGGATTAATGAGTTTTGCAGGTGAATATGGACAAAGAGAATGGGGTCCAACATTTGCGTCCATTGCATTAGCGGTAGTTCCAATCTTAATTTTATACGTATTTTTAAATAAACTTGTCATGAAAGGTATGACAAGTGGAGCTGTAAAAGGATAAAAAAAGGAGCGGATAACATGATTTCGATGAAAAAAATGACGTGTGAAGATACTAAAAACCCAATCGGCTTAGATTGTAAAACACCACGATTTAGTTGGATTGCAAGTAGTAGTCGTCCGGATTATAAGCAAACACGCTACGAGCTTCAAGTGATGACAGATAAAGAGGGACATGGAATCATTTGGTCAAGACGGGATTTTACTGACCAATCCATTCATGTTCAGTATGATGGACCACCACTTGAGTCGTATAAAGGTTATTACTGGCGTGTTCGGGTCTGGGCGGACGATGAACGATCAGACTGGAGCGAATCTGCATCTTTTGCAATGGGCATTCTTGAAGCGGAAGAATGGAAAGCAGATTGGATTACATCTGCGAGTGCGAGTGAAACAAATACATTCGCGTGTGGAAAAGAGTTTCAAATTAAGAAGCCTGTTTTTAAGGCAGTTATGTATGCTACGAGTCTAGGGTTATATGAACTCACATTAAATAGTTCTCCGGTGAGTGACTATGCGTTAACACCAGGCTGGACGAACTACCATAACCGGATTCAGTATCAAGCGTATGATGTCACGAGCTATTTGCAAGCAGATAATGATCTTCGGGCCATTGTTGGAGAAGGCTGGTATAGCGGACATCTGGGCTGGGCAGGAGAAAAAGATACGTATGGAAACACAAATGGGTTGCTTGTACAAATGAGAATTGAGTATGAAGATGGTGAAGTGGACTGGGTGATTACAGACACAAGCTGGCAAGAGCTTGCAACACCAATTCTAATGTCAGACCTTTATAACGGTGAAATGTATGATGCGCGCATTTCATTTGAACCCATTGGTCAGATGCGTGAGTTATCTTATCCAAAAAGCCACCTAGTTGCTCAGGAAAATGAACCAGTGGCCGTGTTTGAACGTTTGACACCTCAGCGTTTATTTAAAACACCAAAAGATGAGCTTGTGCTGGACATGGGTCAGAACATGGTCGGTGTGATTGAACTGAAAGTGAGAGGCGAAGAAGGGCAAACGGTTCAACTCGTTCACGGCGAGGTGCTTGATTGCGATGGAAACTTCTACCGTGATAATTTACGAACCGCGGAACAATGCATCACCTATATTTGTGGCGGTGAAGGTGAAGAAGTGTTTCGACCTCACTTTACGTTCCAAGGATTCCAATTTGTGAAGCTTACGGGTTTTCCAGACGACGTGTGTGCTGAAGACTTTACTGGCTTGGTCCTTCATTCAAACATGGAACAAATAGGTCTGTTTCAAACGTCCGATACGTCAATTAACCAGCTTCAGCATAATATTATGTGGGGACAAAAGGGTAACTTCGTTGATGTGCCGACAGATTGCCCACAACGAAATGAGCGCCTTGGTTGGACAGGGGATGCGCAAATGTTTATCCGTACTGCCAACTTTAATATGGGCACGAAGCGCTTTTTCCAAAAGTGGCTACGCGATTTAGCATTTAATCAAAGTGCGAGTGGTTCTGTACCATTTGTTGTACCTGATATTTTAAACGGTCAGTTTAACGGCAACCAAGGTCGGAATTGCGCAGCATGGGGAGATGCAGCTGTCATTTGCCCTTGGACACTGTACTTAAGCTACGGTGATGATCGTGTGTTATCAGAACAATATGGAAGTATGAAAGCATGGGTTGATTATATTCGTAGTACGAGTAAGAACGGGGTTTTATGGCAAGGTGAATTTCAGCTCGGTGACTGGCTTGCGTTAGATGCTGAAGAAAACAGTTACCATGGCGCAACGGACAATGATTTAGTCGCCTCGGCTTATTATGCCTATTCTACGAAACTTTTGGCAAAAGCAGCTCGTGTGTTAGGAAAGGTTGATGATTATCATCAGTACAATAACTTGTTTAAGAAAATCAAACAGGCGTTTCAAGAAACGTATATCACTGCAAAGGGCAAACTGTACTCGGATACACAAACAGCCTATGTGCTGACGCTTCACTTTGGACTGGCACCTGAGCACGAACGCCAAGCCCTCGTCGATCAATTAGTTAAACTCATCCGCAAACATGACAACCATTTGACGACTGGTTTTGTTGGTACACCATATTTATGCCATGCCTTGTCTGATAATGGATACACAGATGTGGCCTATGACTTGCTTTTCCAAAGGAGTTACCCATCTTGGCTCTACCAAATTGAACGTGGCGCAACAACGATGTGGGAACATTGGGACAGTATTAAGGAAGATGGTTCGTTTTGGAGTACCGATATGAACTCATTTAACCACTATGCGTACGGTTCCATTGGAGATTGGATGTATCAAAACATTACTGGTTTTGATTTTGTAAAACCAGCTTATAAAAAATCAATTCTTGCCCCAAAGCCAACGGCAAGGTTGTCTTCTGCGAAAGGATCACTCGAAACGCCATACGGAAAATTGGCATTGGACTGGTGTTTAGAAGGAGATACGTTTACTGTAAGTGGCACGGTTCCAGAAAACACAAGTGCTATATTTGTCTTCCTATTGTGGGCGATGTTAAAGCGTTAGAAGCAGAGCAACTGGATTTATCAAGTGTCGATGCTGAAGAAATGGAAACACTTAAAAGGCATCTTCGTGCTGATAGTGTGTTACTAAAAAGAGATGCGGGTACCTTCTCGTACTCGTATCAAACTGGTGAAATAAAGAATTAATACGGAAGTAAGATTCGATATATGAGCCTCTCATATGATGAGTGGGCTTCATTTATTTGCAATTGGATCTAATCATGTGAAGTGAACAATCTTGCTTTTTCAAATCAATCTAGGTAAACTAATCACTATTACAGACATCAGGGGTCTGTAATAGGTGTAAAGGGGTGGTTAGATGAAATATTCAAAAGCGACAAATTATGCGTTGCACACAATGGTTTACTTGATCCTTGCTCCAAAAGGGAATGCGGTTGGAGTTGAGCAATTAGCAAAAACACAAGATCTTTCGCCAACCTACTTGTCCAAAATTCTTACGAAGTTAGTAAAAGCGGGATTAATCGAATCCAATCCTGGTGTAAATGGTGGATATAGCATTTTAAAACGTGCTCGCACAATTTCTTTTTTAGATGTCATTCAAGCAATTGAAGGGCAAACGACATTGTTTAGTTGTTCACTCGAACATGATGAACTTTCTAGAAATGACGACTGTTTAATCGAGCAAGTGATGGCAGAAGCGAGGCAAAGATGAGAGAGGATTTAAACAGTAAGTACATTGTGGATATCGCAAAAAAAATGGAAGAAAAAAAAAGAGGGCTAATCCTTTTTTTAAGCTAATTAAAGATATAAAGAGTCTGTAATATAGATAATAAGAATAGGAGTCGATCAAATGTTAGATTGTATCGTAATTGGTGGAGGGCCAGCTGGATTAAATGCAGCACTCGTACTTGGACGGGCAAGAAAGAAAGTTATCTTATTTGATGAAGACAAACCAAGAAATCGCGTCACAAGTGAATCTCATGGGTTTATCACGAGAGATGGGATTGAACCTGCTGAATTTAAACGAATCGCTCATCAAGATCTGGCTCATTACCCGAGCGTGTCGCTTAATCGACAGCGTGTGGTGGCTGTGAAGAAAGAGGAACATTCATTTCTAGTAGAAGCAGCGGATGGAACGCACTTTACGACAAAAAAAGTGTTGTTAACAACAGGGTTAGTAGATGTATTGCCAGAAATTAAAGGGGTAGCGTCGTTTTATGGTAAAAGCTTATTTAGTTGCCCTTTCTGTGATGGCTGGGAAATGCGAGACAAAGCATTGGTCGTGATTTCGGAAAGAAGTGAGCATGCCGTTCATATGGCGAAGCTGCTTACTAATTGGAGTACAGATGTTGTTGTATGTACGAATGGGACGTGCGATTTATCGGACGAGGAGAAAGTGTTACTTGCGAAAAAGAAGATAACTGTCATTGAAGATGAAATCAGTGAGTTACGTGGAGAGAATGGACAATTACAAACGATCAAGTTTGTAGGAAGGGAAGAGATCAAACGTGATTCAGGTATTGTCATGACTGGTTTTACACAAGCAACCGATTTCGCAAGCTCTTTAGAATTGGAAGTCAATGAGATAGGCGGTGTAGTGACTGACGTGTTTGGGCGAACGAATCAGGCAGGCGTTTATTCTGCTGGTGATCATTCAATTGCAGGACCATCGCAATTGATTATTGCTGCTGCGGAAGGGAATAAAGCAGCGGTTGGGGTCATTGCCGATCTAACGGATGAATCGTTTGAACAAAAGAATTAAGAAATAAAATAATTCGGCGTATGTAAGAAGTGCAACGGCGGGATTGCTCGTATCCTTTCCAATCGCCATGAAAATTGTACGAGCTTTGCTTGGGATAAATGAAAAAGCAGCTGGAAATAGATAAGAAAAAGGACGCTACAGCGTCCTTTTTCTTATTCTCCTGACTCGGCAAATATATAAATACGGTCGCCGATCTCATCGCGAACACGTTGGAAAAAAGCCCATTTGTCTTCATCTGATCCTTCTGCTTTAGCAGGATCGTCAAATCCCCAATGCTCACGTCGAAGGTGAGGAGGCGTTGTTGGACAGCGGTCGGCAGCATCACCACATAATGTGACAATCATATCGCTGTTGTTGAGAAGTTCCATATTAATCATATCTGATGTTTGTTTTGAGATGTCGATATCCA
>BAXC01000021.1 GCA_001310375.1 Bacillus sp. JCM 19041
AATACCGTTTCCGTATTGGCCTGCGTACTCTCTGTTGCTAAAAAAATTGAGCTCACATACCCTAGCTGTCCCTGATATGTAATTTGAGCCCACTCATCACTTATACTTATAAATTCAATCCGTTCTCCAGGATTAAGTTGTCCGATAACTGGTCCATTTGTTGATTCAGTGCTCCTTACATTTAATGGACTATCTGATTGAACAACACCTACTTGTACGTCAGCAGCAAGAGCACTTTCTTGTTCGGACAATCCAAAAAAGAGCATCAAAGCAGCAACAAAGCTGATTACCCATTTTGAACAATTCTTCACGATTTACCTCCTCTATGTTTATAAATTACGAACATTGACTAATACCCTATCCTGAACTGATCTAAACATAAATAAGTAGATTAATAGATTTCTTTTACTTATACTTAATTTAATAACCTATTTATAAAGGGATGTTTAAATGAAATTAAACAACATACGCTTGCTTGTGAGCCAATTTGAAAAATGCTTTTCCTTTTACCAAGACATTCTTGGTCTTAAGCCAACTTGGGGAGACAAGCATGCCAACTATGCTAGTTTTGATGCCGGGAACAACCAGATTATTGCGTTATTTAATCAGGAAGCTATGGCTGAAGCGGTGGGGACATCGAGTTATCCGAAATCTGCGAAAGTACAGGATACTGTTGCACTCATTTTTGAAGTTGACGATTTGGAGGCTTCCGTAACGCACTTACAGGAAAGAGGAGCAACCTTTACCGATTCCATTCAAGAACGACCATTGTGGGGCTTACGTACAGTTCATTTACGTGATCCTGAAGGTCATTTAATTGAGCTGTACACGTCGTTACCTGAAAAAGCATGGGATCAGTCTCTTGTTGAAGACACAAAAAAGTACAAATAAAGAGGGATCTCCCCTCTTTATTTGTACTTTATACTCTCATAGCGTGAATGATTGTTATATGACCCAACCGAATGAAAATGATTGTGCTGATAAAATTGGTTCAATTTCTTATTATTTCTAACACAGTCTAACCGTAAGAAAGTCGCTCCCTGTTCCTTACAAATTTCTTCAGCCAATTTTAATACCTTGCCCCCAAGACCCGAACCAATTTTTGCACGGACTATCGCAAGGCGGTGCAAATAAACCGTATCCTCCATAATGTCAAAAAAATAAGAGCCCCCTCTTGCTTAGCCTCTCAAATAGACATATAGTTTGTGGAAACGAGGGAGATCATTGCAAATAAAAAAACAACACCACCCGCAATTATCTCGGCTTTTGCTTCATATCTATAAAGCGATCGCTTTAAAATTTCTCCATAAGGAACAAGACTAATTAACAAGAACGGCAGCTTCGTACTAAAGGAATCAAACATCGTGTTAAGCCAGTTGATTAAGAAATGCCCAAATACAACAAGACGCGAGCAAGAAATCCGCCTAAATAGTTTTGAAGTCAACACATTCAGCATTTTCATCTATCTGACTCCTTTTCATAAGATCATTAGTCAATAAACGATATCGAACACAAGTGACACAAAAACAGATTCTTCACCCAAGTAAAATTGATCCATCACTTCAGTTCTTGATCAATATACGAAACGCTGAGCTGACATACTCCCTCTCCTAACCATATTTATCTAGCTACCTTCCTATAGCCTTCCTTTATCATCTAAAACGCGTTATAACATTAAAAACACGTTGGTTTTCAAAACCAACGTGACGAGGTAGCTCTTTACTTATGTTGACTTGAGTTCAACGTATTGTAATAAATTACTTCTTTGTAAGCACGTATGCTCTGGTCACTAGATGTACGCACAATACACGCAAGCAACAATTCTGCCGCTTCGTTATATCGTTCCAAACTGTGTAAAGCCATCGCATAAAACACCTTTAATGCCTCGCATTCTGGAAATCGCTTGCTTCCTTTATAAAGGATCTCTTCTGCTTCATCATGCATATCAAGCGCTTGGTAACTGCTTCCAAGACCTAAATAAGCATCTTTTAAGTCAGCGTCTTCTAGGCCAAGACGAATCGCTGCCTTATAATAAGGCAATGCCTGTTCTTCTAGTCCCATCATGTCGCAATTGGAAGCATATAAATAATGCAACCATCCGTCTTCTTGGTTTCTCTTGATTAGATGGATTAATTCCTTATTGGCTCGCTCCCAATCTCCTTGCCCCCGTAGCTCCATAACTGATTCTAACTCATTCATTTTAGCATCACCTCAAATATGACGATTTAGCATACTACTATGATACAGATTCGTCATTATTCCTATTTTGTGAGGCTATGGTTAGTAAAAGCTTATTATATAGAAACATGATTAATCCAACGCTGAATATGCTACCGTGTCTTATCAAGACTAAAAAATGTATTTCATTTTCTATTTACAAAGTCACATTAACATTGTATAGTTGATTACACGACTAATCAACATATCAACTTTATTTAGAAAGGAGTTCTCTGTGAAGGCTGTTTTCGATGATTCTAAACCAATTTTCCAACAGATTGCTGAAATGATTGCAGACGATATCGTGGAAGGAACACTTCACGAAGGCGATCAAGTACCGTCTACTACTGACATTTCAAAGTTTTATCAAGTAAATCGAGCTACAGCCCAAAAAGGACTAACAACTCTTGTTGATGCTGGTTTTGTTTATAAGCAGCGGGGAGTTGGCATGTTTGTTGCTGGAGGAGCGAGAAACAAGCTGTTAACTGAACGGAAAACGGACTTTTACAAGCATTATGTAAAACCCATGCTTGTTGAAGCACGTCGTATCAAACTAACTAAACAAGAGATCATTCACTTTTTGGAGGAGGAAAATAATGATTAAGTTAAAAGATGTATCCTTTTCATATGGAAAAACAGAAGCATTAAAACATGTATCACTACTTGAAGAAGAGCCAATTATTGCTGGTTTATGGGGAAGGAACGGTGCTGGTAAAACCACCTTAATGAAACTAATTTCTGGGCTTGAACAACAGAATCAAGGTACCATCTTAATCGACGGTATTGTCCCTTACAACAATAGCTCAGCAATGAAACACGTCACATACATGCAAGAAAATCAGCCTTTTTCTGATCTCTGGAATGTAAATGACGCCCTCCGATTCGGATCCTATTTCAACGAAAACTGGGATCAGCAATTAGCAGATGAACTTATTCACTTATTTGAGCTCCCACGAAAAAAGAAGATTAGTAAGTTTTCAAAAGGGATGCAAACAATGATTAAAATCACAATTGGGCTCGCAAGCAAAGCACCGGTTACAGTTATGGACGAACCAACAAACGGACTTGACGCCCATATGCGTAAACAGTTTTACGATGCATTGCTTGATACGTTTGAGGAGCATCCACGTCTTATTCTTTTATCGACACATCATATTGATGAGATTGAACCGCTTTGTGAAAAAATTGCTATTGTTGACCAAAGAACCATCACTCGTTATGAAGAAACCGAACAACTAAAAATGCAAGGAATTCATGTAACCGGTGAGGCAGAAGCCGTGCGGACGATTATAGGTAGTAGCAAGATTTTAGAAGAAAGGAAGCTTGGCAATCAATTAAACGTCATGATTGATGAAATGTACACTGAAACTTGGAAGCAACGTGCAAAAGAGTTGGGTGTCACGGTTGAAAAAGCACCTTTGCAAGATTATCTAGTAAACACGACACAAAAGGAGGTGATGAGAAAATGAATACATTCAAGGGACCGTTTCGAATTGTCTTCGAAGATTTACGTATTCAGCTTTTCATAATTGGTGGTATAACAATTGTCTTATCGATCGTCTATTTTCTTTTAGGCGTATTTGCAAGTGCAGATGAAGTGTTTAATGCCGGAGCAAGTTTTGGTCCAATTTATGGCTTGTTGTTGTTTTATCCTTTTTTCTTTTTCAATAGGCCATATCAATTCACTCTTGCTTTTGGGGGTACGAGAAAACAGTTTCTGTTGGCCGTTTTCTCTGCTGGTGCCATCTTGATTGTCGCGGGGGGTTTGCTCCTAAATAGCCTCTACTTCCTAAATCAATTTTTGGTTGATCACGGATACAGCATGGGAACGATCTTTCACATGGCTGACTTGGGTGAAAGTACAAATCCTCTTCTTTATATTTGGATTGATCTGCTATGGTGTACGTTTTTATTTGGGATAGGTACAGCGATGAGCTCGCTTTGGTTTTACCTTGGAACACTTCGAACAATGATTGTCGCTACGATAGTAGGTATTGGACTAATCTCGTATGTAACCTTTGGTAGTTTGGGCAGCTTTTTCGAATTCATTGTAATGAATTACCTTTCCTTTGTGCATATCACTGGTTTGCTCGGATTATTAGGACTGCTTTTTACTTATCTCTTGATGAGAAATGGTCCTTTGGAGCGTGGCGGTGAAGGGGGCTTCTTCGGAAAACAACCAAAAGCAGAATAATAAACAGAACCATCGCATTGGCGATGGTTCTGTTTATTATTCTTAATAGAAATACTCATTCAATGAATCGATACCATATAGGAATAAGAATAAATAAAGGCTAACAAAGGCAACCCAACAAAGCACATTCACAAACCATTTTTTATAACTTATTTGAATCACATACGTTGCTGTCCATAGGAATAAAAGAAAACCATACACACCATTTATTATAGTAGATGGCTGGTTTTGCTGTGTACCATTATCACTTAGTGAAACAATCCAGACAAGCATCATTAAAAGTAATAACAGAACTTGAACTATATGTATCGTTCGTTTAAGCATTGTTTTTCCCCTTTTCATTCCGGCTAGCCTGTCTCTCTATTCTATTTCAAAATTTGCCGGTCAGAACTTAAAACTTCTGTACCTCAATTGCTTGACTATTCTAAGGCTCATTCGTAAAACAATCATCTAGGTTTCAAAATCATACGCGCTTGGTTTAAGCAACTCATATCTCCTTTTCAAACGAGAACATATAGCCTTTATAGTCGAATTGCATTGTAAACCCTAGGCTTTCAGCTGTTTTCCAAGAACCAATATTTTCTTCCATACAATCCCAATAGGGAGTCATCTTTCTTTTAAAACAGTCTTGAACGAATGCATGCGCTGTTTTCGCAGCTAAACGTTTTCGTTGGTAGTCAGGTAATGTTTCGATTCCGATCACTTGCATATCTCCTACAGCAAATGAACTATAACATATACTTGCTATCCGTTTATCATCTACTACACAGTAACCAAATCCATTTTCAAGAAAATCTTCTTCTGCTGCCCAAAACTCACGAATAGTTCCGCTCAAGAAATCATGGTTCTCGAACAATTCAACTTCCTCTAACAATAATTGCTGATCAATTATACGCAACTTATATTGATCATTCAAAACTGGTTCAAGATCTTTGCGATAATTACTCTCTTCCAAGTGATAGACACGCTGTTGCCAGCTTTCTAACTTGCGCTCTGAGAACATTTGTTCAATTGTTTTGTTCCATTTATGGTGCGTCGGAATCGCTTCAAACCAATTGAGCCCTTGTTTTTGAGCCTCTGGGATAATGGACTCACTAACAAAATGATTCATTTCAGAATGAAACAATTTATTTCGTTCGTCACCTATAAACAAAAAACCATCATTATTGCCAAGCCAAATCATACCGGCAGAGGATCATCACCATTATCTACAAAAATTCTACCTGGATTCATTCCGTTGATGACCGCGAGTGCTTCCATATTTAGTATTTCATCTTGTGAGAATCTCTTACATCTATAAAAATTTTCTGGTGTTAATTCTTTAATCATGCGTTTCACTCCCTGCTCTTTTCACTAACCTTATTCATTAAAGATGTACAAAACCCTTTTTAAGTATGATGTAAGTAGAAAAAGCCAACACGCTGAAAATATACAAGTTGACTAGAGTCCTTTAATCTAGAAGCAGATCCCAACTAAGAGGTGTCCCTTTCACTGCATCTTGCTTGATCTTTCGACCAAGTATACGCTCATAATACTTTGGTTCAAGACCAAGACTTGGACGGATGACACATAGATTCTTCTTTGTGAGCTCATCGCCTGCTTGAACGTCTTCACTGATATAGAGCGATCTTCTATATTGTAAAGATGATACTTCTGAAGAGGTCGGACCGTAAGATACCCTTCCTAATGAACGCCATGCCCTCTCACTTTCCTCGACCAATTGCTTAAACTCTTTTGGTTCCATAGAAAAAGCAGAATCAGCATTGCTGCGATTTAGCGTAAAATGCTTTTCAATGACACTTGCTCCGAGAGCAATGCTCGCAATTGCGGTACCTATTCCAATTGTATGATCTGATAGTCCGACTTCACAATTAAATGCATGCTTCATATGGGGGATCGTACGCAAGTGTGCACCAGCAGCATTAGCGGGATAACTGCTCGTGGACTTTAATAATACAAATTGTTTACAACCTGCCTCTTCGACCGTCGATACCAATTCATCAAGTTCAGCGAGGGTTGCCATTCCTGTCGACACAATCATTGGTTTGCCTTTCTGCGCTACATATCGAAGCAGGGGCAAGTTTGTATTTTCAAAGCTAGCAATTTTAAAACAACCGACACCTAAGGAATCAAGATAATCAGTGGATTCTTCATCAAATGGTGTACTAAAAGGAATCATTCTCCGTTTTCGACATCGATCAAAGATTTGTTCGTGCCAATCCCAGGGAGTTTGTACTTCTTCATATAGTTCATAAAGCGATTTTCCTACCCATAGTTCATTCCCTTTCTCCACCATAAATTCATCACGCTTAAGATTGAGTGTCATTGTCTCTGGTTTATATGTTTGGATTTTAAAGGCATGTGCACCAACGTCTGCTGCTGCATCAACGAGGGCAATCGCTCGACCAAGTGATTGGTTATGATTGTCTGACATCTCTGCAATGATAAAAGGCGGCGTTCCCTCTCCGATACGTCGTCCTTCAATTACAACCCCACTCATTTTTCACTACTCCTTCCAATCATGAATTTTTAAACGATATCCGTGTCGCTCGATAGCAAGAAAAAGACGATGTTGAAATTCTGCATCTCATACGTTGCCTTGTATCTCATTCTATTTTGGTCGCCTTTTTTTATGTCTATAGACAACCGATGTGAGGCTTATCGTTTTACAAAAGATACCATGTATCATTCACCGAAAAGGGCATATTTCCACTTACGTTCAGGTCTCCCCTTAAAAACAAAAAAACGGACCCCAGAGATCCGCTTAAAGTAAATAATTTGTACGTTCATCATTTTTTTTGAAAATGAGGATACTCAAGTGATAGATTTACAACTCCAGTTGTGATTAACAGAAACTCATTTCCTAAAATAGTTCCATACTCTATCATATTAATAATTGTTATGTCGACTGCTATGCTTAACGCAAATAACCCTGTCCCAATGAATGAAACACGCGCTGTTACGCACAAAAAAAGCGGCTATCAGCCGCACTCCATCACACATCTTGAATATCGACTAAAACTGCTTGAATAATATAACGGTCTGGAGCAGCTCCGATAAATTGAAATGGATAACAAGTAGTTAGCGTTAGCGTAGCAACATCTTTCCTTACAATAACAGTTAAATCATCTGCATCCGTTATCCATATTTTCTCGATCTCATATTCATAACGCTGATCCTCGTATTCTAAAAACATCTGGTCGCCTGTTTCTAGTTCTCCTAGCTCCGAAAAAACCGTATCCCTGTGTCCACTTAAAACAGTATGTCCTTTTTCGTCTGGAGTGGTTGTCCACTCACTAACGTACATACCTACACCACGCTTTAAAGTCGCATCATCGGCGCCCCAATACGTCTCATATTTGCTCTCAAGAGAAGGTATATATAAGCTTGCCATCGCTTCTCCGACGTCAAACTGTGAATTTAAATCATTGGTCATAGGCGGGCTATCTGGAACAGCAATACCTTCTTCCTCTTTCGTCTCTGCTGCATAACCAATGGACGCCGTTGGCTTTGGTCTTACATCTGATACATCCGAACGAAGTTGGTCTTCTGAAACACGCTCAACTGACTGTGAGCCTTGCCACCACTGGAATGTAAAAAAGACCATGATCACAAACCCAAGACCGATCAGAACATTATACAGTTTATTCATTTTGTATCACCTCGATGATCCAAGGATACACTATTTCTCTTACAATATCACCTTTTTAGTCGAAAGTTTAAAATAATTAGTCTATCATTTTAGCAACACGACATATCTCTTTATAATTAAAAAAGAGCCAATAAAATCAATCTTAATTAAGATTGATTTTATCGACTTTTCACAAGCAAATTCACGGCTTGATCAACATATTCCTGCGTATCTTCGCCTTCTTCAATTGCCCGCTCCACACAATCAACAAGGTTTTTGCTAACAATTAACCCCATTGTTCGATCAAGTGCCGTACGCGATGCTGACAGTTGTGTGATGATATCCCGGCAATCAGTATCTTCTTCCATCATTTTTAGAATACCTCTCAGCTGCCCTTCAATTCGCTTAACACGGTTTTTCATTTGATCAGTATATTCAACCATCATTTCACCCTCATTTTCCGAATTTGATTTAAATCCATATTATACCCCAATAGGTATAATGTCAACCTAAAGCCAGCAAGTGCATACGACTACTTTTGCCATTTTCGGGTAATATACAATTAAGAAAAGAAATGATTGAGAAACATTACTTGAAAAAGGGTACCTCAATTATACTGGAAAAAATTGACTTGTTTTTTAGCTAGGAGATTTGTATTCATGCGGCCGAATGTGTAGGTAACCTTCTGATGTATTTGATACAAAAAGTCACTCTTGAATCATTCCAATTAATGCTCGAGTAGATAACGTAGCCGAAGTTATTGAATTTTGTCCCAGTGGCGCACTAAAATATATGAGAAAAGAGACGATCGAATGAACATTATTAAATCTGATAAAGCTCATTATGTCCTTGATGAAAACAACAATCGTATTGCGGAAATCACTTATGTGGAATCTGATAAATCAATGATTATCATTGACCATACCTTTGTTGATGAGAGCTTACGTGGACAAGGAATTGCTTCAAAGTTAGTTGCTTCTGTTGTAGAAGAAATGAAAAAACAAAACAAAAAAATAGTCCCCCTCTGTCCTTTTGCAAAATCCGAATTTGACCGTGTACCAGAATACCAAAGCATGCTGAAATAACCTTTCAAAACAAGATTCTTTGACCACCCTGGTTTATTAGCATAAAGGTAAGGCAAATAGATTCTTCTCTAACCAAATGACAAAAGCCCGTTTACTTCGGTGAGTAAACGGGCTTTTGCATTTATTAACAAAACGGATCGGATAACACTTATAATTTTATCGGAGTCTTCGAAAGAACTTTCCACGTAAGGTAACCTACAAAGAGTCCTAACATTACCGTTGCACCTGTTGATACAATAAGTGAACCAGCTTCTATGACTCGACCTGACCAAATCCACTGTAGAGAGCCAATAAAAATCAGTGCAGCCGCAACAAATAGAAACCCAATAAGCCAACCATATCGGTAGTAGCCTGCTCCGACGAACCAGCCAATTAGATAAAAAACAACCAATTGAATGATAAAAGCAGCAAACGAAAGCAGTAGCGATTCATCAAAATTAAGTCCTGATCCTGATTCAGCCATTCCAGTTAAATCAAGATTCAAACTACCATTTGGACTCTGAATATGCGTTCCGGACATAGTGTATTGAAGGAGATGTGACCAGCCCATTACATTAGCAACTACGTGTTGGATAAAAGTAACCACTCCCGCAATCAACGCAATGGTAACCGCAAGTAATCCAACTGCAACCAAGTTCTTTTTAAAATAAACCTTGCGTGTTTTCCCTAATTTAGCATAGTACGTCAAAAGTCCATAGGCAGAAGTAATACCGATAATTAGCATAAACACTCGTGTAGGTGCAATGACAAATGCTAAAAAGTTTCCTACATCACTTTCATAATAGATCGCTAGACCAAAATAGACGAGTTGGAACACTAGGACAGCGCCAAGATACCAAGCAGCATACTTCAACTGCTCCTCAAATAACGCTTTTGAAAATTTACTCATGCTTCCTCCTCCTCTTCCGTCAAATAGATAAATAAATCTTGCAAGGGAATTGAACCTAACTCTAACCCTTTTTGCAACGCTTCTTCTTGTTTTTCCTTACTAATTCTCCCGTAAACCGCGACTGACTTTGTTGGTCCGAGTGTTTGCTCATTAACGATCTTAAGTCCTGAAACAAACTCATCCACGACCGGTATACTCCCGGTAATTGTTGCTCCTTTTGATACAATGGATTCATAGGAATCATTTATAATCAACGACCCTTTATCAATAATGAGAATCTCTTCAAATAGATAGTCCATCTCCGAAACCAGATGTGTTGATAGGACGACCGTTCTTGGATGCTTCTCGTA
Source organism: Bacillus sp. JCM 19041 (assembly GCA_001310375.1). Taxonomy (GTDB): domain Bacteria; phylum Bacillota; class Bacilli; order Bacillales; family Bacillaceae_D; genus Shouchella. The sequence goes on from BAXC01000021.1 coordinate 10,367, forward strand.
ATCGTCTAACAGTTCTTTATAAAAAATATTTCTTGTTGGTGCGTCCATCCCTAGATACACTTCATCAAACACCGTAATTGGCAATCTACTCGCAAGACCAAGAACAACACTAACAGACGCTTGCATACCTTTAGATAGTTCAGACATCTTCTTATTTAATGGTAGTTTGAACTTCTTTGCCAAGTTTTCAGCGTATTGCTTATCAAAATTTGGTCGAAATTCCTCTGTTTGATCAATTAACTCTCTTATATTCATCAATTGCCTTGCCTCGTAGATGTTATCACTCTGGTAATAAAAGCCGATTGCTTCCATCGCGTTTTCGTTTTCAAATAACGGATTCCCATCAAACAGAAGAGTTCCTTCCGTAGCTTGACGATACCCCGCAAGAAGAGATAACATACTCGTCTTCCCAGCGCCATTACGTCCTAGAAGACCATATATCTTCCCTTCTTCCAATTTGAATGAGATATCCTTTATCACTTCCGTCTTTTTATAAGACATCCCTACATTCTTAAATTCTACTTCATTCCCCATTTGATTCACCTCTTCTCACTCGTTTAATTAGTTCAACCAATTCGCCTTCTGACAATCCGAGTTTATCTGCTTCTCGAACCATTTTAACTACATAATCGTCCATAAAGTCTTCCTTTCGCTTTGTCATTAATTTGTTTTTTGCTCCTTCAGCCACAAACATTCCAATTCCGCGTTTTTTGTATAAGATTCGGCTTTCTACAAGTTGATTAACACCTTTTGCAACCGTCACGTGGTTTATCTTATAAAATTGGACAAGTTGATTTGTTGACGGCGCCTGATCGCCTTCTTTCAGCTGGTCGTTTACAATTTGATCTTCAATCAATTCACGTATCTGGATAAACAACGGCTTTCCATTGTCTCGTAATTCGCTCATGTGCACCTCCACACCTTATATGGTAATACAGTTATATACTTATGTATATAACTGTAACAGTGTGATTGTAAACTGTCAATTTTATTTTTCAAAAAAAAAAACGCTACTGCTTAAAGCAGTAGCGTTAACCTATTTATTCATTTGTTTCGGCACGTTCTACAATCATATCTGCAAATAAGCCTAATTGATTTCGGATAGAAATCGGATCATACGGGTAAAACGTATCAAAATCGTTAATAAAGACTTTTTCATTCTTAACCGCGTCAAGCCCTTGCCATATAGCTGATCCTTCTAATTCTTCTAGCGTTGTACTATCGCCATCAGGATTATAGTCTGTTATAAACATATAATCTGCGGCATAGTCAGGTACAACTTCGGGAGATAGCTGTTTCATTTCACCTGTCTTGATAACTTCTTCTTCAATTCGGTCAGGAGCGTTCAGATCAAATGCATTATACAGAACTTGTCCTCCTCTACCGCCATTATCATTAAAAACCCAGAACTCACCTTTATTTGTTAATTCATAAATCCCAAAAGTGTCATCTTCACTAATCACTTCATTTACACGTTCTTTCGCAGCCGTAGCTTCTTCTTCATATTCTGCTAAAAACGTCTCTGCTTCTTCCTCTGTGTTTGCGAGTTCCCCAAATAACTCAAGTGATTCCTCTACACTTTTTGCGGTATTATAAGGGATAACAACCGTTGGAGCGATTTGTGAGAGTTTTTCCGCCTGTTCTCCGTCCATCACTACAATCAAATCTGGAGCTAACTCTAATACTTCTTCCGTATTGATAGGATCACCGAGGTCTTTTATATCTTGAAGCTCATCCTGAATAAAAGGATTTGTGAATGACCATGATCCTGACCCAACAACATTCGCACCTACCGCAAGCAACTCTCCAGCATAAAAGTCAGTAACGATTGTATCCGGTTTTTCTGGAATCTGAATTTCTTCACCAGCAGGATCTATATATGTACGAGTATCTTCTTTACCTTCTGATTGTGTATCTGTATTTCCACATCCACTGAGTGTTATAGCAACCACAGTGATTGCACTCATAACCGTTGAAAAACGCTTCATGTTTTCCTCACCACTCCTCATCCGATAATGAAAATCATTATCATTCAAAATAATAGCAAGTCGGATACGAAACGTCAACATCTCTTTTTCCCTCGAATTAATTAAAGGTATTGAAACCTTTTTGTTTTCATACCGTTATAAACGATAACAACAAAAAAGAGGTGAACGAATGAATCAACAGCGCAACCATATGTCGATGGGATTAGAGGCCTCTGTTTACTTGGCATATTGCTCGCAAATATGCTTATTTTTCAATACGGTTTGCTTGGAACACTGAAATTAGAACTTTTTACCGATTCAAATGTTGATGCAACAGCTCTCTGGATCGTCCAAGTTTTTATTGAAGGCAGTTTCATGCCCATTTTTGCGTTCTTATTTGGGTATGGAATGATTAAACTCTCTGAAAGCTTGGATCGCAGAGGATTGCGGGTTAAATGGACGTTAACGCGAAGGGCACTTGGTTTAATTTTGCTTGGTTTCATTCATAGTTATTTTATTTGGGAAGGAGATATCTTGTTAACATATGGGTTAACTTGTCTTGCGTTACTTTTTTTCGTACGTCGAAAACGTAAAACAGTAATCGTTTGGGGCATTAGCATTGCCTTTCTCGCCGCGCTAATGAGTTATGGATCCCTTAATGACTTATCTGCACTTGAAAGCGATGGGATGGTTCCATACATTGAAGAGACTACCCCCATTTACCAAGATGGAAGTTATTCAGAGATTCAAGATGTACGCCAAGATGAAGAGGCTATCATGAAAGCCATGGACATCCCAGAGGGAGTAGCGCTTTGTTAATTACGCTCATCTCCCTTGTTTTATACATCCCAATGTTTTTGTTTGGTATGTATGCGGCAAAAAGGAATTGGTTTTCTGGTCAGCATGGGGAGCACCTTTTCTTTATAAAAGCTGCCGGGCTATTTGTTACAGTCGGCTATTATTTAATATCCTACACCAACTGCTGTCCGACCAAGGTTGGACTGGTATTGGCTATGGTTTAAGTAACTTTCTTCTCCCACTCGGTTATATCTTTCTTATCGCATCTTGTTATCAATCATTATCAATCATTCGTCCTTTTATAGAAGCAGTAGGTAAGCTCTCCCTTTCAAACTATTTGCTACAGTCGATTATCTGTACAACGATCTTCTATGGTTACGGCTTAGGTTTATTTGGTCAGTTGGGTGTGTTAAATGGAATCTTTCTTGCACTTGGCATCTACACAATACTTGCTCTTTTAAGCTATCTCTATTTAAAAAAATGGACAATTGGACCTGCCGAACGCCTGCTTCGAATGATCGTGTACTTAACTTGGACTGGAAAACCAAGAAATAAAAGAAATGATTCTCTTTCAGACACAAAAATTTCGTAACAAATCGCAAACGTGGTTCTAACGAACCGCGTTGCCCACTATTGTAAACGTCTGACTTCGGGGGGGGGGGTTATGCATGCGCTAAACAAGAAAAAAGCGCTCTACACACTCTCACTTATCTACGGACTCACTCTTCTCTTTCATTTTATTCTTCAACTAAATGGTGGGAAGGGGAATCCACAAAACTATCCTATTTATCATTCAATTGTTTATACTAATCATTACTTATTAGCTTTGTCCGCCTAAAATTAGGAGCCGTTTTAGCTGCAGCCCTTATGCATGGCATAATCAATGCATTTTATTTTTCAAATCAATTGTTTCTCCATACAGACACTGTATCAACCGAGTTAACTAGAATGGCAAGTGCTACGATTATCCTTTTCTGTACGTACATTATTTTTTAGACATACAAAAATGTTCAAACTAAAAAGCAGCTAAACTGTCAGCTGCTTGAATTTGGTCGTTGTCACTCCACTTTAATCACTCTAACTATGTTGTGTTTCCTGTTCGTTGCCTGTGCTTGATTTTTTATAAGAGAAGACGAAAACCCCGGTTATAATGAGGAGAATCCCAGCAAGTTTCATAAAACTAAATGGCATCTTTTCAAGTCCCAACCATCCCATTGAATCCCAGAACAAGGCAGTGCCAGTTGTGCAACCAATACGATTGAAATGGTGAATGTTGGTCCTAAACGCTTAATCGCCTGAACAAGGCAAAAAACGACACCAACACCTATAACACCGCCAAACCAATACCATGATTCCATTTCAAACAACTGCCCCAACGCTCTTCCTTCGCTCATAATTGCTGCGACCGCAGCAAAAACAAACCCCATGCCTAGAGCAAGTGTCGTTGTTGTCCAAGAGCCTGTTTGTTCATTTACTTTATTATTAAACACCGTTTGTAAGCTAATTGCAGCTCCAGCTATTGCAGCTATGATCATTCCTATTACCATTACTCAACATCCTCCTACTACTAAGCGAGATCATCAGTGATTGCGCCAATTCTTTTAACCGCTGCCGGTTTACTATTGTAATCACACCTTTTTCTCTTACAATTACTTGATCTTGACTTAATCTCTTTATTACTCGATTGATATGTCGATATGAGGTTCCGAGTAAATTCGCTAAATCCGCTGTTTTAACAAATAACTGTTGCTTCGTTTGGTGGTTTTCAAGTGGATACATCGACAACAAATAACTAGCAAGCCTCGTTTCAACCGGATGCAGCATATTAAAGCTTGTGAAGTTAGAATCTGTATAAAACTTCTCTGTTATCACTTTAAGAAGAAATTGTAGCAATGGTACAGAATGTATTCCATCTGCATCAATTGCCTGATAGGGGATTTTTAACATACACACATCAGATACCGCTTCAACCGTGTTTATAACCGCTTTTTTCTGAATGTATTCAATATCTCCTATCGCTTCGACTGGATCTTTAAAACAGAGAATTAATGTTTTTCCTTGAAGAGAATTCGTATAGATTTTTATTTGTCCTTCTACCAATATGTATAGTTCATGAATAGGGTCTCCTTGAGAACATATACGTTCCCCTCTTTTAAAATAGTGCAAGGTTGCCGATGAGCGTAAAGGTTCGTCAATGACCTTCTCTAGTTGATACTGAAGTATATATTCTTCTTTGTCTCTTCGTTTGTTCACTTCACTCACCTCTCTACAGTTGCATAATTAGAACGCCTACAATCATCATTGTTACGCCAATGAATTGAGGAAGGGCAAAATTTTGCTGATCTAGACCAAACCAACCTTTCACATCAATCAAGAACGCCATCACAATTTGTGCCACTAAAATAACTGACATTGTTACAGTAACACCGATTAAATGAATCGCAGTTACTTCATTATAGATAATAAGTAGTCCAAATGCTCCTGCAAATAAGTAGAGCGGCTTCACTTTTTTTTAATTGTGTAATATGCCCATCTCTAACAAACAATAAGATTACAAAAGCCAAACAAAAACCAGCAAACTGGGTAACAGTAATAGCTGGTAGCGTACCAATATCTTGACTAATTCTAGAATTAATGACCCCTTGTAGAGTAATAAATGTACCTGCTAATAATGCAAAAATGACTCCCTTCAAATCAATCCCTCCTTTTATTATTTAACTTGATTGCTTATCTGTTAATAAAGGACATATGTCCTTATTTTTCGCAAACCGAGTGTATAAACACACTTTACACAAATTAGCTAAAAAAGAAGTGCTGGCTCAAATCTTCCAGCACTTCTTCCCTTCTAACGAAAACCTAAATGATCATTCCCTTCCCACCATTTACCTGTTTTGCTTTTTTTGTATTCACTTCTCATGCTCTCAATGATTCTACCAACGTCCACTTTTCCTTTTTGGTGTTTTTCAAGGGCGCAAGCAATAAATAACTCGCTCAACTGGGCAAAAGAAAACCCTTCTGTATGACGAATAGCCAGATCTAGACCTTGTTCATCCATCACCGATTGAAAGTTACGTTTGACCGTATATCGTTTACGAAGTTCTTCACCCGGCAACTTCACCTCATATCCACGATCAAATCGTCCTGCACGGTTAATTAAACCAGGATCAATTCGTTCTGGATAGTTCGTTGTTCCAACCAGAAAAATACCTTCTTTCGACGTTGCACCATCCAGTGTGTTAAGGAAATAGGAACGGACGCCATCTGGCATCGAATCAATGTCTTCAATAACGAGAATCATCGGTGCTAAACGAGCTGCTACTTGGAACACTTGCGCAATTGAATCACTCGATGTAAACTCTGTTATCTGCCAATAAGCCACCGGGGCATCAACGGTATGGGCAATTGATTTTACTAAGGTTGTTTTCCCGTTTCCAGGTGGACCATAGAGTAAGATTCCTCGCCTATATGGAATGCGGTAAGACGTGAAGAAGGACCGATCTTCCTCAAAAAAGTGATCCAACATTTGATAAATTTCTGTTTTCATCTCTTCGTTTAAAACCACATCATCTCGAGTGACCGTTCGTGTCACTGGTTGATGTTCTTGTTGTAATCCATCCATCCCATCCTTAAACATGAGCACCTCATTGCGGCTCTTTTGCCACAAACGATCTCGAAGCGTTTGTAGAAATGTCTTCATCTCGTGTTCGCCAACCGCGAGTACACATTCAAGTTGTCCGATATGTGCTCCATCAAAAATCGGCACGCGCGCAAATGCAATACCGGCATTCTTATAAGCATATAAATTGTTTTGGAGAGCGGGCTGAACTTGATAGATAGGTTCCTGTGCCTCCCCGTCATAGGTAAACGTTCGACTCTCCAGTTTTTCATAGATTTTTGTCACATGTTCAACTTCTGAACCTTCATCGCGCATATCTTCTTCAAAAATCGTCCACAGCTCAAAGTGGTATTCATTCATTGAAAAGAGTTCAAACTGTTTTCCATAAGTATCAAAGAGGGCTTCTTGCATGCCCCCAATAATTTCTGATAGAGCTGCGTAGCCACTTAATTCTTTATCTGTTTCTCGATTAAACGAATAAATGCTTTTCAATCCATTTTCCCCTTCCACGACAAGCGAACTTTTTCTCAAAATGTTTATTCTCGTATTCTTCTAGATTAAAAAGTAGAACGATCTCCTTTTAGAAAAGAATACATATAAACGTCATCAAACTTGTTGCGTGTGTATTCGTAATGCCGCAATAATCCTTCCTTTAAAAACCCACATCGTTCTAGTAGTTTCATCGAAGCATTGTTTTCTGGTTCAACTAACGCTTCAATTCTCTCCATATTCAGAAAATCAAACCCGTATGTACAAATGGCCAGAAGTGCTTCACCAGCAATTCCTTTAGACCAATATTCTGGAGCTAATTCGTAGCCAATTTCTGCTTTGAAATGGACTTTCTTCCGATTTAGAAAACCGCAACTGCCTATAACTTGCTTCTTTCCTTTAAATGTAATTCCCCATCTAATTCCTGAACCTTCTTGAAAAATTCGATCATACCAATTAATTTCATCTTGAACTGCTTCTGCCGAACGATACGGAAAGATGCCCATATGTTTAACGACGTCTTCAGTTGATAAGTATCGAAAGACGTCATTTCGATCAGCTGACGTGATCCGTCTTAGTAACAGTCGCTCGGTCTCAATTTCAGGAAAAGAAATCGACATCGTTATCCCAACTTTCTGTATATACACTCATATAGTATACACGATAAGAATAGCGACCTTAAAGAAAAATCGTTAAAAGACAATACTTGAAAAAGGAAACCTCTTCCTCACTCTTCTTATATAAAATACCAGTATTGATCTTTTATTTCATAAATTATATGATTAATCAAAATAATATTTCGTAACAAGATTATCTAGAGAGTAGGTGAATTGCATTGCCCATCTCATTGCCATTAAGTAAAGAAGCCGTATTAGCCGTCGGACTTATGTCCGGAACATCATTGGACGGAATAGACGCAGCACTTGTTCGGATTAAAGGATCTGGTTCCCACACCAAAGTAACCTTACTTGCTTTTGATACTCTATTTTTTGATAAACAGTTAAAGGAAGACGTTTTTAGCATTTGCCGACCAGAAACATCTTCTGTCGACTTCATTTGCCGACTTAATGTTATTCTCGCTGAAAAAATGGCAGAAGCCGCATACAAAGTAGTCGCACAAAGTCATTACAGCATGCATGACTTAGATTTTATTAGTTCTCATGGACAAACAATTTACCATCTGCCAGCTGAAGGAGCTACATTGCAAATTGGAGAATTAGCAGTCATTGCCCATCAAACAAACACCCTAACAGTTGGCGATTTCCGACCAAGCGACTTAGCGGTTGGTGGTCAAGGAGCTCCTCTTGTTCCTTTTGTTGATCAACTATTATTCCGCAGCACTAAAACGGGCCGTATCCTCGTTAATATCGGTGGGATGGCAAATATAACGGTCTTGCCCAGAATAACCGAAAATACAAAAAATGATCTTGATGTATTTGCTTTTGATACCGGCCCAGGAAATGTTCTCATAGATGAAATCGTTCGAATTGGAACAAATGGGGAGGCTGATTTTGATCAAGGGGGAATGTTTGCTTTAAAAGGCAACATCGATCGAGAATGGCTGAATGGTCTAATTGCTCAAGATCCATTCCTTTCACTCCCATATCCAAAAAGCACGGGTAGGGAATATTATCATCGTGAAATGGCTGAAAAACTTTGGCAGGAAGGAAAAAAGCGCCAACTATGTTTCGAAGATATTGTCGCAACCATTACGAGCTTTACCGTCGAATCAATCGCATTAACGATTCACAAACAAATCGATCCCATCATTCAAATCGACGAACTGTTTGTTGGCGGAGGAGGAGTTCACAACACATTTATCATGAAACAATTAAAAGAAAAGACGAGACGTCCGGTTAATTCTATGGAGTGCCTAGGTTTCTCAAGCGATGCGAAAGAAGCGGTTGCATTCGCCATTCTGGGTAATGAGTTTTTACGCCAGCAACCGAATAATACCCCTTCTGCAACCGGGGCAAAAAAAGCTGTTTCTATGGGGAAAATGGTACTGCCATATTAAAAGGAGAAATGCGATTATGTCCCAAAAAGAACATATCTTATTCGTTGGTGCTCATTGCGGAGATGTTGAACTAGCAGCTGGAGCCATTGCTCACAAGTATTCAAGAGCCGGGCACCCTGTAACGTTTTTGCATTTGACTGCCGGAGAAAAAGGAACACCGCCTCATTTATCTGTTGAAGAGTACCGTTATCAAAAAATCAACGAGTCAGAGGTTGCTGCAGATATTCTCGGTGTCAAGACAATGACACTCGACTACAATGATGCCGAACTAAAAATGGATGAATCGACAGCGCTTCGTGTTGCCACCTTGTTTCGAAAACTGAAGCCAGACTTAATCATCACGCATTGGACCGAAAGCATCCATCCCGACCATGCAGCTTGCCCTAAGATCGTTGAGGAAGCTTGGTTAAAAGCCGCTTTACCTGGATTTGATTTAGCTGGCTTTCCATCTCATGGCATACGGCAAGTGTTCCATAGTGAAAATTGGGAAGATCCCCATTATGAACCTGACATTTATGTAGATGTGAGCGAAGAATTCGAAACGTATTTAAAAGCAATTTCGAGTTATTGGTTCGTGATGAATTCTGGATCTTTCCGTTATTACGACTATTATAAAGCACTTGGCACGACACGTGGTTGTTTAAACCGCACAACCTATGCACAAACGCTGAAATACCGTGTTGGTACGAATATTCACAAAGGCTTTGACATACCAGGGTTTCCGTTGACGAAAAAGGAGCTACCATAATGAAGCTTGGATTAGACGTTTTTTTGGAGACTGAATACAAACGATTTCATGGACAGAAAATTGGCCTTCTGACAAACATGACAGGAGTGAACCATGCCTTAAAACCTTCCATTGACCTTTTCGCAAATCACCCTGAAATAAACATCGTCGCTTTATACGCACCTGAACATGGAATTCGCGGAGATGCCAAGGAAGGAGAATCGGTTCAATCCTCCGTTGATCCGTATTCAGGCTTACCTGTTCATAGCTTATATGGCGACTCAAAGAAGCCTACCAAAGAAATGTTACGTGACGTTGATGTGGTTGTCTTTGACTTACAAGATATCGGTTCTCGTTACTATACCTTTATCTATACAATGGCTTACATGATGGAAGCATGTAATGAACATGGAAAAGAATTTATTGTGCTCGACCGTCCAAATCCGATTGGAGGTCTAAAAATGGAAGGCAACCTCGTTGAAGACGAATGTCGTTCTTTTGTTGGTCTCCTTCCAATTCCAAACCGCCACGGACTGACCGTTGGTGAATTAGCAGTGGTTTTTAAAAACGAATTTGGCTATAGCTGCTCACTAACCGTTATTCCGATGGAAGACTGGAGTCGAGAGATGTATTTTGACGAAACAGGCTTATTTTGGGTCCCACCATCCCCCAATGCACCAAGCCTTGACATGGCGATGCTATACCCAGGTACATGTCTCCTTGAAGGAACAAATGTCTCCGAAGGGCGCGGAACAACAAAACCATTTGAAATGATTGGGGCACCCTTCATAGATGGTTACACATTAACAAACGCTTTTAATAAGCTACACTTGCCTGGAGTTGTAGCAAGACCAACCTCTTTTAAACCAACCTATCAGAAATATAAAAACGAGGTATGTAGCGGGATTCAACTTCATGTTACTGATCGCCACACGTTACATGCGGTTGAAATGGCTATAAAGCTAATTGACCTCATTGCTAAAACGTATCCTGATCATTTTTCATTTCTAGAACATAGTAGTGGACGCTTTATGTTTGATTTATTGGCTGGTACTAAATCGTTAAAAGAGAACGTAACAGGAGGGAAAAAAATCAGTCCCTTTTTAAAACAATGTCAAATAGAGTCAGCGGCTTTCAAAAGAAAAGTGGAACCCTATTTACTCTATTAAGTGGGAGGAGAAACACCATGTTTACCTACAGAGGTTATCAATCTGGTGATGAGCAACAAATCATTTCTTTATGGAATCAAACAATGCCACATGATCCAATAAATTCGAAACGATTCCGTCATCTCGTCTTATTAGATGCAAACTTTGATCCTGACGGCTTGAGACTTGCTTTTTCAGGTGATGCCTTAGTAGGTTGCGTCTATGCCGTCAGACGTTTATTACCAATGGAAGGCACTGATTTGGAGTCAGAAACAGGGTGGATTCCCTTCTTTTTTGTTGCCCCTTTATTTCAGCGCTCTGGAGTTGGAAAACAACTAGTAAACCAAGCTATTTCTTTTCTAAAAGATGCCGGACGATCAACTGTCTTCTTTGCGTCGTATGCACCGAACTATCTCTTGCCAGGTCTTGATGAACAAACCTATCCAATCGCTACTTCCTTCTTAACAAAACTTGGTTTCAAAAAAATGTATTCACCCGTTGCAATGGATAAGAGTTTACTCTCTTTTTCCTATTCAAATGACATTACTAGATTAAAAGAAAAACGGATTGATGAAGGTTATTCCTTCTCTATCTGTGCGGATAAAGATCTATACGACGTGATTCAATTTGCTAAAAATGAGTTTAACCCAGACTGGGGTCGGGCCATTCGCGAAGGCTTGATGCAAGGACTTCCAATCGAACGGATTTTAATCGTAAGAAAAGCAGCTAAAATCGTTGGTTTCTGCATGTACGGAGGGTATGAGGGAATTCCTGAACGGTTTGGTCCGTTTGGCGTTAATAAAGTCGAACAAGGCAAAGGTTTAGGTAAGATCTTACTTAATGATTGTTTATGGAAAATGAAACAAGAAGGATTACATGGCGCCTGGTTTTTATGGACTGGGGAACAAAGCCCGGCTGGACATTTGTATCAAGGCTTTGATTTTAAAGTAACAAGAAGGTTTCATGTGTTCAGAAGAGAAATTTAGTATAATGTTAATAAACACATTAAGAAAGAGTTGATTCGAAATGTCCTCTATCACAGGAGGGTTAGTTATGCTATCAGAAATGCTTCCAGTACTCCCACCTTCTGAAAAGAAAATAGCAGCTTATCTAATTGAACATCCAGAAGAAGCGGTGTTGCTTACCGCTCATGAAATTGGTCAAAAGAGCAACACAAGTAGCGCGGCGGTCATTCGTCTATGTAAATCTCTTCATTTAAAGGGATTGCCCGACTTAAAAATTCGCATCGTTGGAGATCTCCAACGGAACACCAACCACAAGCATAGAGATATTAAACCAAATGAATCAACTAGTTCAATTATTGATAAAATGACAAGCAATGCCATGCATACAATTCAAGAAACAGCCGAATTATTAAATACAGTAGAATTGGAGAAAGCGGTCATTGCCCTTCAATCCGCTCGAAGAATTCATTTTTTTGGAATTGGGGCTTCCTCAATCGTTGCCCAAGACGCCTTACAAAAATTCGTCCGTATCGATAAAACCGCATATGCTTTTACTGATAACCATATGGCTAGTACACTTGTTGCTACTGGTAATCATGAAGATGTCGCAGTTGGTATTTCCTTTTCCGGACAAACGAGAGAAGTAGAAACATTCCTCGATACTGCCCAGAAAAAAGGCTTAACAACCATTAGTTTGACGAAATATGGACAATCAATTGTAGCAGATAAAGCCGATATTCGCTTACATACGTCAGCGACAAAAGAACCTACATTTCGAAGTGGAGCAACTTCTTCACGCATTGCACAATTGCAAGTAATGGATATCTTATTTATGTGCGTGGCGTCCTTGCAATACGATAAAACAGTTAAACATCTAAATGAAACAAGAGCAGTGGTGGACAAACTGCGCGAGTAACGCGAGTAAAGTGAAACTTCCATCAGTGGGAATTTTACTACCCGTTAATGTGGATAAAACAAAGTCAACAAAATGATTTTTCCTTCCTTATAGTTTATAAAAACACAGTCGTTATTTTAATAACTTGGAGGTTGCTTATGTTTGTTATTGGCATCGATGGTGGTGGTACAAAGACAATAGGTGTTTTAGTTAATCAAGACGGTTTCATCCTTGCACAAGTAACGGTCGGTCCTACCAATCCAAATAGTGTCGGGATGGAAAAAGCAAAAGAGCGACTGAACGCTTTAATTGCATCCCTACAAAGACAGAATCAACAAGCCTTTTCACAAATAGGAGCGGTCTTCGCCGGTTTAGCTGGAACTGGAGAATCGAGCTTAAAGGCCGATCTAACTGCATTTGTCCGTCAGCTGTTTCCATCACATATTCACGTAGAAGTGGATAATGATGCGATTATTGCACTTTATTCTGGTACATTTGGTCAAGCAGGAGTCGTACAAATTGCGGGGACTGGCTCTATTACATATGGCATAAACGAAGAGGAGATTAGAGATCGCGTCGGCGGTTGGGGCTATTTGTTAGGCGACGAGGCAGTGGCTATGCAATCGGAAGAGCTGGCGTACATGCCGCCTTGCAAGCATATGATGACGTTGGAGAATCCACTAAACTCACTTCTCTGTTATTAACACATTTTCAAACAGACGACCACAAAGCCTTTATCCCTATCATATACGGAGAAACACCACGTCAAACCATTGCTTCATTAAGCCGTTACGTTATACAAGCTGCTGATGAGCAGGATGAAGTCGCTTTACGGATTATACAAACCGAATCTGATAAACTTGGCATTCAAATTTTCACACTAATTAAACGATTGAACTTTAAAGGAGATGAACCTGTTCCAATCGTTCTGACCGGAGGCATCATGAATCGAGGGGATTTATTTATGCCTCATATCAGCTCTAAATTAAACGCATTATCAACCCCTCCCCATAAATTTGTACAACCAAGCCTTCCCCCTGTTGCGGGAGCAGCCATTGCAGCATTGCGATTATTACGTTACAACATTCAACAAAAGAAATTTATCCATCATTTTAACGAGACTGTTTAGAATCGTTGCGATTCTTAGGATTATCAATAGGAGGAACACGAATGACTATACATATACAACCTGCTAACCACTGGAGTGAAGTGGCGTCGCTTCTTGCACAGATCAACGCATCAGAAACATCCCACATTGGCTATTGTGGAACAGACCAAGCAGAAATAGAAGCAACATTACGGGAAGATTTTGAACTTAACGAGGTTTTATTCGCATACGAAAAGAACGAAATTGTAGGTGTACTGGCATTCGATTATGACGTAGATGATAAACAAGCGGATGTATGGGGGCCTTTTCTCCAGGAAAATCAATCAATCGAGGTTGCTCAACGTTTATGGGAGGCTCATCCCCTCACGAACAATGAATGGAGCTATCATTTTTTCATTAATACAAAAAACCAAACCACTACTCATTTTGTCACTTCCATTCTTGGAGCAAAAAAACAAGGAATTCATTTAGCGCTAACAAAACAGAATCACAACCATAAACAATCGGCTCCATCTCCTATAGAAATAGACCTTAAAAATGAAGCAGATAAAGAGGCATTTATCCGGATTCATCAATCAGCATTTCCACGTGCTTATTATAGCGGCGAAGAAATCCTCTCTCGCTTGATCACCATAAACGGCTGTTTCTATCTAAACATGAGGGAAATGTTTGTGGTTATGTTTACCTTGAAGCAGACCCAGAGTTTGGTGAAGGAAGTGTCGAATTTATCGCAGTTGATCCCGCCATGCAGAAAAGAAGCATTGGCCGCTTGTTGTTAAATCAAGCTATTGATTTCTTATTTAAAGAAAAATCAATTCGTGAACTCGCATTAACCGTTTCAACTGAAACCGAGGGTGCTATTCGCTTATACCGCTCGGCTGGCTTCCAGGACCGTTATGAACTCGCTGCTTACCAAATTGACCATTCACGTTCGTAACATCAAAGCGAATAGGCAAAGCAGAGACCGATCACTCGTCTCTGCTTATTCGTTTATACATTTTTCTGAATTTCCGCTTGCTGAAAATCTTCGGCACAGGATAATGGGGATTCGCTTCCTGATGCGCGCGCTTTGCCATTAAGGAGATATCTTCTTTTTTTATTTCTGGGAGAGTCTCCGGAATCCCCATCGCTTCATTTAATTGTTCAATAGCTTGAATAAACGTTCTTGCCCGTTTTTTATCTGATTGCCTCTCCATCCCTACCCCTGCTGCTTTTGCCAGTTCAGCCAACGGTTTGTAGACGGTTTTGCCATAAGCGCGTAGCAAATGTGGCAATATCACTGCATTGGCACGCCCATGAGGCGTCCCGTAAAAACCACCAAGTGTATGCGCGATTGCGTGAACATTCCCAACATATGCCCGTGTAAAGGCGAGCCCTGCTCTATAAGCCGCATGTTGCATTTCCGTTCGTGCTTTCAGATCGCTCCCATTATCATAGGCTTTTTTTAAATAGGTAAATACGAGCTTCGTTGCTTGCAGACTCCACCTCTTTGTTTCCTCTGTATTGCTTTGACCAATGTAAGCTTCAATGGCATGGGTAAGCGCATCCATTCCAGTCTCAGCGGTGATTTGCCTTGGCAAACCTAATGTAAGGTTGGATCAAGAATCGCGTAATCAGGTACAAGCATCATGTCAGCAATTGCATACTTTTCTTTTGTCTTTGAATTACTAATTACAGCAGCGAGCGTTCCCTCACTTCCAGTACCAGATGTTGTAGGAACAGCAATGAAAAGTGGTGTTTCTTCCTTCACTTTCATCATGCCTCTCATTTTTGCTATCGATTTCTTTGGTTGCGCGACGCGTGCAGCTACGCCTTTTGCACAATCCAGCGCAGACCCACCCCCAAAGGCAACAATGCCTAAACAACCTTCTTGTTTGTACATCGTAAACGCCTCTTCGATATTATCAATCGTTGGATTTGGAACCGTTTTATGAAATAGCGCGAACGGATGTCCTTCTGATTGCAGTGGATTAAGCAGCCGGTCAATAAGTTTTAGGGAAACCATCGTTTCATCAGTCACAATTAATACCTTGCCCACCTGTTTTTCGCGGATAATCTCTGGTATCGCTAACAATGCATCTTCACCTGTCTTGACTGTTGGCATTTTCCAATCAAGGGTTTTGGACAACGCCCTTGTTGCACGCTGAACTGAACGGCAATAGAATCGATAAACCATATACACTCTCCTCAATCTTTTAGCTTTTAATATCTTTATGTTGAGCGCTGTCGAATTCCGTTCCTTTTCATGAGCCTCTCACTATGAGATAATATAGATACAGCTTACAAAAGGCTGAATTGTATTTAGGAGTGTTCGCCCATGTATAAATTGACGCGTATCGTTGATGGAGCGGCAGAGACACTAAAGGATCCAAACAACAATATGATTAAAACCTTTACAGACTTTGTTGCCGCAGAATTGCACGCAAAGAGACTTAATTTAAATTTAATCTTATTCGACAATGATTATTGGAAAGTAGAAACGATATAAAACAGAACAAGCATGTAGCTGCATGCTTGTTTTTTTGTTTCTTATTACCCGTGTCAACTAGAGTGAAGCTTATCCGTCGATAAGCTTCTTCATCATCAAATAGTTTGTTAGTTTTACATCATTGATGGTAACTGTTTGTTCCCGGAGCACGAGCCAACCCCGTTTTTTAAAAAATGGAGTTGCTGTGATGCTTGCATGTGTCCGCATCTCGCCAATCTGTTTTTCTTTTGCTTTTTTCTCAAGCTGATAGAGTAGTGCAGAAGCAATTCCCTCACCTTGGAACTCACAATGGACAAACAAACGATCCACATAGCCATCTTCATCCATATCGCAGAATCCGACGATACGATTATTTAGCCTCGCGATATACGAGCTGTTCTTCAATAATGATCGCTCCCAAGTCACTCGTTTTTCTGCTTTTTTATCGATCGGTGCCCAAGCATTGATCTGCTCCTTTGTATAATCTCGTCTATTTACTGTATGGATAGTTTCGTAAAAGAGATCAAGAAGCGCTATTGTATCTTTAGGATCATAAGGTTCAATCATTCTTTACTACCTCTTTCCAAATAACGTTTGCATATAAGCATTCATAAACATACCCGTCGGGTCCATAGCTCGCCTTACTTGCTGAAAATCAGAGAACCTCGGATATACTTCAGCTAATTCAAACATTGTTTTTGTATGCATCTTTCCCCAATGAGGTCGCCCATTGCATGCATCCATAATCTGCTCCATTGCTTTGAAATATGCTTCATATTCCATCCCTATGTACATATGAAAGGCGATATAAGCAGAATCACGATTATATGAAGACTAAGCCAAATCTTATCCCCTTTTACCATTCGAACTTCAATTGGAAAATGGACACCGAAGTTGCTATCTTCAATCACACGTTTAATTCGCACGAGGGCTTTCTGCAAATGTTCTAAAGGAATTGCGTATTCCATCTCTCGAAAACGAACAAGCCGCGGTGTCGCAAACAAATCAACACTTGCAGCATGAATGGAGGTTGTCCCAATTGCCTTGGCAGACAAGCGGCTAAAAAAACGACTCGTTTGCGGTCTCATGCGGCATAGTTCCGATATAAAATAAAACATGTAATTCTCTGTTAGAGTTGTTGCTAATCTATGTGTTGCCAAACGTTGTGGTTTTTCGGTTGATTCATTCATTTTCTTTAACTGGACAGAATCAGAATACGGAAACAGAAAACATTCAAAATGACGATTTTCTTTAATTAGCTTCCCAATCTGTGGAATTAATGAATCAAAAGCCATCTTTGTGCTCTCATAATGATAAATTGGTCGCTCCACCGTTCGCAACCTTACCGAGACAATGATTCCAAGAGTTCCTAGCGATACAAGGCTTGCATAAAACAAGACCGGGTGGTGTTCTGGCGTCAACGTAAGTAGCACACCACTAGCCGTAACAAGGGTCAACTCTACAATCTGGCTGCTTAGATTGCCAAATTCTATGCCTGTACCATGAGTGCCAGTTGAGATTGCTCCAGCAATGCTCTGCGTATTAATGTCGCCTAAATTCTCTTGTGCGAGGCCCACTTTATTTAACTGTGCTGCTAAATCATACAGCCTGGTTCCCGCTAGTACTTCTACTGTTCCTTGATCAGTTATTTCGACAACTCCTGTTAATTGATCCAATGACACGAGCCAGTCAGAGGTCGCTGCAATTGGCGTAAAAGAGTGACCTGCTCCAATCACACGAATCGATCGTCTCTCTTCTTTTGCGCGTAAAACAAGCATTTGCACTTCTTCAATTGACGCCGGATTTAAAAAATCAGCAGGTTCACTTTGCACCGTTCCTGCCCAGTTCGTCCAACTCGCCTTACTACTGATCGCATACACCCCCTTTCTTTTCTAGTAACTACTCCTGTCATCTAGTAAATTCAACATAAAGTTCCAGATTCCTTGCTATGCCTACATGCCTCATTAAAAAAGCCCGTCCCACATCTTCTCGGGAACGGGCTCTTCTTCCTATTCTTTTAGGTCATGATTAGTGGTTCGTCTTGCTTTGATGTCACTGGCTTCACATCATCTGGAATCGCACATTGGTAACGACGCCCTTCAGTTGCTTGGTTAAATTCTTCCTGCGCTTGTTCCACGAGCTCCGGTTTGGTGAATAAATCATAAAGAGAGAGAGCCATCGCGCATGCAGCGGTGGCCATTCCTTTCATGCCAATACTTGATCCATGTGAAGCGGTTGCTTGCCATGTATGAACAGAAAGGCCGACCGGGTAGCATGTAGTCATAATTTGCCCCATAGGTGCAATGTAACTAATATCACCAATATCAGAGGAGCCTGCCATCGATACGCCTTCCAAGTCTTTAAAGTAGTGAGACTTTGTTGGGAGCAGCAAATCATCTTCACCGCGCCTTGCTTTTCTACGTGCTTCTTTCACCGTTGATTCTGCCACTGTATCAACAAGTCCTTGCGCAAATACTCTTTCTTCTTCCGTGAACAAGTTTGCAGGTGCGTTCATATTCTCAAACATGAGCTCGTTTAACGTACGGTTCGGTAACGTTTCATAACAAAAGGCGAGTGGTTCCATCACATAATTTGTCTCCGTCATTGTTGCGGCACCGTCCGCGCATTTTTTTTACGCGTTCAAGTACTTCTTCAACGGCTTCTTTTGAAGCACCACGAACATAGTACCAAACGGATGCTTCTTCTGGCACAACATTTGGTGCTAGCCCACCATTTGTAATGACATAATGAATACGTGTGCCGTCAACGACGTGCTCACGCAAATAATTTGCACCCACATTCATGATTTCGACTGCATCAAGTGCACTTCTTCCAGCATGGGGTGCACCCGCAGCATGGGCGGTGATGCCTTTAAAATGGAATTTGACGGATGCAGCAGATTGCATACTCATATTTACAACTAAATTGGATGAGCCTGGATGCCAAGTCAGCACACAATCAAGGTCATCAAAGACACCAGTCCGCGCCATAAACGATTTTCCTGATAGCACTTCTTCTGCTGGGCATCCATAGTAGCGGATCGTACCCGAAATCTCACCATTGCCCATTTGTTCTTTTAAAGCAAGTACAGCTGCGACTCCCGCGGTGCCAAGCAAATTATGCCCGCAACCATGTCCTGGCCCGTCTTCTTCAAGCGGCTCGTAGGTCGGGGAGACCGCCTGTGAAAGTCCAGGCAATGCGTCGTACTCACCCATAACACCAAGTATCGGCTTGCCTGCCCCATATTCAGCGACGAAAGCCGTTTCGATACCAGCCACATTAGCTTGAACAGAAAAACCAGCCGTTTCTAATTGTTTCATTTGTAAACTTGCGGCATACGTCTCCTCATAGGCAATCTGTGGATGATCCCATATGTCTTTTGCCATTTTTTCGAAACGTTGTTTTTCGTTTTCAAGCCATGCGGTTACCATTTCTTTACTCATTTTTAATCGCCCTTTCCTTGTTTACTTTTTCAATCATCACGCACACGCCAGCTGTTAAAACAACGCATGTAAACCCGTTCATAAAACTTGGCAGCGGCAATAGATTTACTGAAAGGCCAATCGCGACTGCCGCTATACCATATAATGGCTTCTGAATCGCAAATTGTCCGATCATCCCTCCAAAAATAGCGGGAAGTACATAGGCAGTCAGCTCCAATACGGAGGGAGGCAAAACGGTCAACATATACGAGCCAAACAAGATGATGAGGATTAATAAAAAGATATTGACGAGGGAGGCAGTCGAAATCGCAAGAGTGGCTATTACCTCTCCTTTTCGCGTCCCCGCCTTTGCTCCTATCGCATTTTGAGCAGTCGCCGCTGCTGGCAAGCACATATTTGATATGTTCCCAGTTAAAAAGCTAACGTAGCTGCCGGAAATGCCAAGTGTCGGATAATACATCACCGGCTCAAGCACCCAAGCAAACGCAATAACCGATGCATAAGTGAAAAAGGCAGTACCGATTGCTCCCCAGCCTGGATGAAGCCCTAACACATAAGAGAGAAAGAGCGGAAAGGCGACCACCGTTAAGATGACGATCCACATCGTCAACCGACCAAAAAAGTGAGATTTCAAATGGAAGTCAGCAACACTCAATGCTTTCCTGCTTCCCTCTATTTGACTTGTCTGTTTACCTAGATTTAGATCTGCTTCTATACGACGTTCCACAAAAACCCCCTCATTTCCTTTAATAAATTAAACAAAATAGCCAACCATCAATCCACACACAATTGCGATGCCTAGCGACCATTCCTTTAGAAAACGGAGCTTCGGTTTGTTGGAAATCAACATAATGCCCATCATTGAAAACATAGAAACAAGTGCTACAAGCGTATAATCAACTCCTTTTAACATCTCTGCACTCATAAAATTGGCAAAAGCGCCAAGCATTACTGCAAGTGCAATGATGGGAATGAGTGTCTTCGTTTTCGATGATGATTTCTTTTCTGCTTTTTCTTGAACCTTGCTTAGAGGCTTCAAAAAATGACAACGATCAAGAGCCATCCAAGACCACCAAGCAAAGCGTCCACACGACTAAAGAGAGAATTTCCGGTGTGACGCTAGTCGTTCCAAGCGTTGTGCCAACAGACTCTGCCGCAATAGAGGCCCCCATTGATTCCGTTGGCGCGGAACCAACGATACCGATTCGCATAAGCGTAAGCGGATCCCCAATTAACGACATGAGTGAAATGGCCACGATAAGAATGCCGAGCGATGGACCAATGGAAGCAATAGCCCCTGACTTAACCGACGCTTTTACTTCCGCGTCCGTCAGGCCGACAGACTCACTTGTTCTCAGTGCTAAACGGAAAAATACAATTGATTGAACCATTACAACAAGCACGACGATGATCGCAAACATCCAAAAAGAACCGCTTCTTGCTAATTCCATTGTTGAATCCATCAACATCCCTCTTTTCTATAAACCGAAAGATTATAAAGGATAATAGCCTTTTTGTTCGTATTATTCAACCTTTTTGTCAGATAACCTATCTGATAAGTCAAATAACAAGGCTAATTACATATAATCCTAACAAAAAAAGCCGACATATTTGTCGGCTTTCTTCACGTCTTTCGATCTTTATATTGTCAGTCATTGGATTAACATAACGGCTTGCCATCAAACAAATGAACAAGTTCGATAACGCGCCAAAACAAGTACCAATCAGTATTCGTGATGAGCATTGTGTATTGCCTCCGCTAGTACAGCTTGATATCGCATTGCATTACGTGTAACCGGATCACGGTAGTTCTCCGTTTTTACACTTCTGACAAATTAAAAATCAACAGCCCCTATAAAAGCGATTCAATTCCTTCTTTTGTGACATGTACGTGAATCAAATCATTTTTATCACCGCACAGAACCAATTCGTATCCATCGATCAATTGCTGCATTCGCCTGCAACATCGTCCAGTTTCACCTTGAATCGCTTGATCAATAGGCACAAGCCACTCCCTATGTATCCTCTGGAAAACAACCTCTGCCAGCGGCTTATACAAACCCCAACCGCCAGCCTTTACATAGGCTTCTTTCGCGGTCCATAGAAGGTAAAACGTTTCTTCGTCTAATTGTGTGACTTCCGGAAAATAAGAGGTATAGTTGGTTACATCAATTGGTTTTTTCTGTTCAAGATCCGCACCAATCTCTTTTTCTCCTACCGCACAAACGACAAAATCACCTGAATGGCTACAACTAAAATGAAAATCAGGATCTTCTTTTACAGATGGCTTACCGTAGCGATTACGGCTAAATTCACAGATGCCTCCTTGCTTTTTTTTGTATTGTTTTCGTGCAAGCGCTTCTGATATCCATAAATGATAGGCGCTTTGCAAACACTTTTTCTTTTTTATCCGTTCTTGTCTTTCTGGACTGACAAAGGCAAGCAGCTGATACAAAGCATCCCAGCTTCGATTTTCTGGGACACGGCAGTAGGATAAGATTGCCATTAGCTAGCCTCTTTTTTCGCAGCTTGCTTTTGCTGCGCTTTCTCCATCGCAGTTTTTGCGTCTGTTTTTTTGATGAAGGTTGCGGCGATAAAAGCCACAACGAGCAGGCCAGCTGCCCCTAAGAGTGCTGCCCGGTACGGGGCTTCTGTTTGCAAGCCGCTGCCTGCGTTCCAAACATCTGGGGGGATCGCTAATAACAGTGACAAGAAAACAACACCCACCGCGGAACCTAACCGGTTCTGCACTTGGAACAGTGCGGTAGCATGGCTCATTTCTTTGTTTTGTATCGTCATAAATGCAGATGTTTGTACTGCACCAACGGCATGACCTAAAAACAGGCCAACGCTAAAACATAAACCGCGAATATACCAAGGATTCATCTCTGTCGTTACTTGCGACAGCAGAATGTACACAAAGATAGTGGCTAGGACTCCTATTTGAATGATCCGCTTCGGTCCAATACGCCTATAGGAATAAGGCATGAGCTGAGAAGCAACCATTAAACCAATCGCCTCTGGGAAAAGGATCAAGCCTGACTCGAGCGCCGTTGCCCCAAACGCTTGCTGATACATAAGCGGGAATATGTATAACAGGCCAAGCAGTGCCCCCGCGCAGGCAAACATGATTATCGACATCGAGCGAAACAAGGGATTTGTATAGAGACGGAAGTTTAACAATGGAATTGGCTGCTTCCATTCCACAAACACAAGCGTTATCAAGCAAGCCACTCCAGCCCAAAGCAAACCTTGTACAAGAATGGACCCCCAGCCTTCTGCATGCCCTAAATGCAGGGCATACAAAAGCGAAGCAAATCCAGGTCCAGCAAGCAGCAGTCCTTTTATATCAAGGCGTGCCTGCTGCCTCCCAGGATCCTTAGTTAAAGAACGGCCAGCCAATACCAAGGCGGCGATGCCGATTGGCAAGTTGATGAAAAAAGCAAAACGCCACGACGCATATTCAACAAACGCTCCGCCGATAATTGGGCCGAGTGCCGGGGCAAGCGCAATCGGCAAGATAAGTGCGCGCGATAGCTTTAGCCTTTCCTGCGGTGGAAAGGTCCGGAATAAAATCGCCATCGCCACGGGCGTCAGCAAACCACCAGCTGCCCCCTGTGCAATTCGGCCAGCGTTTAACATCTCCACATTGGCAGACAGCCACAAACGAGAGACGCCGCAGTGAAACAAGCAAAAGCAAACATGAATACTCGCCTTGCCCCAAATCGGTCCGCAAGCCATCCGGACATCGGCAACATAAATGCCAGGCTTGCCAAGTAGCCGATATTCACCATCCCTGTTTCCTCAGGTCTCAAGGAAAATTCATTACTGATCGTTGCTAAGGCAACATTTACAATCGTTGTATCTAAAGACACTGTAAACATTGCCAGCACATAAACGATGCAAATGTTCCGTTTTTGCGTCTTTTCTGCTTCCACTACTTCGTTCCACTCGCAATTGCGCGTTGCTTAGACATTGTCCCTATATTTAAGTCCGTCCAATGCTTGTCAATATAGGCTTTACACGCCTCTTCGTCGCCTAAAAAGACGGCTTTCCACCCAGCAGGAACGTCCAGCCAATCAGGCCATAAGGAATGTTCATTTCTCTCATTTACTAACACACGTAATGGTTCAGCCAATACGCTCACTCCTCTTCGCTTAATTTTGCAGCAACCACTTCAGCAATCTGTCTTAACGGCTCTGGCTGACACATGTCTTTATGTCGGCAATCTAAGTCATACACATCCACTCCAGATTTGATAAACGCCTGCCAGACTTCAGGTGCGATTGATGGCATCCAGTCTGGTAGCAACAATGAGCGGAAAAACACGGCATTTCCGTGATAGACCGTCGGTTCATGCTCCCGCAGACATTCAACTGAATTCACATAGCTTCTGCGCATGCGGTTAATTGTACCCTCATCTAGCTTGATAACGCGCTTCCGTCTTGCGACAATATCCGAATGACTTCATCCATTGTCAGCTCTTTCACATCTTCGTAATGTTCCGGTTCAAATCCAGCGAGCGCAAGCAAACCGAGCAACGATTCTTCTTTTGTTGGTTGTCCGTGATTTGGCAAGTACTGCCTCGGATAAGCATCCATAATAAATAATTGGGATACCGTTTCTCCTGCTTCTCCCAAGATCGCAGCCATTTCTTGAATGACGTTTCCACCGAGCGACCAGCCAAGTAGCCGATATGGACCTTGCCCTTGTACTTGTTTGATTTGTTTCACATAATCGATTGCCATTTCCCGAATCGATCGCGGCATCGCATCTTCTGTCCCAATTCCCCGTGCTTGAATGCCGTAAATTGGAATGTCCTTTTCGATTTGAGCCATTAATCCGGCATAGCACCAGCTTAACCCCCCAGCTGGGTGGATACAGAATAAAGGAGGCTTCTTTCCGCTGCTCCGCAGTGGCAACAACACGCCTAAGGCGCTTTTCGTTTCACCAGTTTCAAGACGCACTGATAGTCCAGCGACCGTAGGGTCTTCAAACAAAGCAGCCATGCTAAGGGACGTGCCAAACCATTCGTTTATCTTTGAAAGCAACTGGACTGCAAGCAACGAGTGACCACCTAAATCAAAGAAATGACCATCGATGCCAACTTGGTTCACCGATAAGGTTTCCGCAAACAAGGTACATAGCACTTCTTCTTGCGGCGTGCGTGGCGCATATCGCCTACTGCGTGTTGGAAATCAGGGTCTGGCAACGCTTCTCATCGAGTTTTCCGTTTGTTGTCAGCGGGAGTTCATCAAGAACTTCAAGCGACGCCGGCATCATATATTCAGGCAGCCGATCAGCCAATTGTCGCCTCATTTCGCCCACTTCCTTCATATCTTCCTCGCTTGTAACCAGATAGCTGATGAGTTGGTTCTCACCGCCTGCAGTTTCGCGCAGAACAGTCGCCGCTTGTACCACTCCAACCGTTTTTAAAAGTGCCGCATCGATTTCGCCTAGTTCAATTCGATGCCCTCTCACTTTCACTTGCTTATCACTTCGGCCCATATACACAAGCGTGCCATCACCTTGCTTAATCGCAAGATCACCCGTGCGGTACATCCGGCTACCGGCGCCCCAAACGGATCAGCAATAAAACGTTCGGCTGTTAACGCCGGCATACCCGCATAACCTTTGGCGACACCTCTGCCGCTTACGAACATCTCACCTACAACACCGTCTGGCACAGGCTGAAACCATTCATCAAGCACATAAACACCTAAGTCTGGAATCGGCTTGCCAATATGGCTTTTTCCACGAGCGTTTTGCTCAATTGTTGCATACGTCACATGCACGGTCGTCTCGGTTATACCATACATATTCACGAGCTGCGCTTCATGCCCCAAGCATACCACGCATCAAGCTTGCTAAAATCAAGCGCTTCTCCGCCAAAAATAATCGTCCTCAAGGAAAGCCGTTGTGCATTTGCTTGATTGGCAACACACGTTTTTGCAAAAGCATAAAACGCAGACGGGGTTTGGTTTAATACCGTCACTTTTTCTACTATCAACCTTTCTAAGAACATTTCAGGCGATCTCGTTTCGTCCTGTGGAATAAGAACAACTTTGCCCCCATATAGCAGTGCACCCCAAAATTCCCAAACGGCAAAATCAAAGGCATAAGAATGGAACATCGACCAAACATCATCACTTGAAAAACGATACCATTCGTTCGTTTGTTCAAAAAGCCTGAGTACGTTGCTGTCAGGGACAATAACGCCTTTTGGATTTCCCGTCGAGCCAGAAGTGTAGATCACATAAGCCGGATCTGTTGCCTTGCGCTCTCTATCTAGTACCGGACTTGATAACGGATAACAGGATCGTTTTTCCCTAGTCTGCTCGTCATCAAGCACAAGAACAGGACAATCTCCTAACATCATCGTTCCTTCAAGTTCCGAGACCGTTATCATACATACTGGCTGGGCGTCAGCTGCAATATAAGCGAAGCGTTCCTTCGGGCTGGCAGGATCAATCGGCACATAAGCCGCGCCTGTTTTTAAAACTGCAAGCAACGCCACGGCAATATCAAGCGAACGAGGAAGAGCGATCGCGACAAAGGTTCCCTTCGCAGCACCTAGACGCATTAATTCATGGGCGATCTGATTTGCCCGCTGATCCAATTGTTCGTACGATAAGGAAAGACCCTTATACGTTACCGCCACATGGTCAGGAGATGTTTTTACATTTTCTTCAAAGGTACTGACTAAATGATGCTCTTCAGAAACTTGTTCGAATAGAGGAGCCCTTACTTCTAAATCCGAGCGCAAGTTCAAAGCGCCAATCGGTTGATGAGGCGCAGCGACCACTTGCGTCAAGACACGCAGCCACTGAGCAGCCATTTCTTCAATCCGGAGAGCATCAAAAAGATCGGTCCGGTATTCGATTAATGCCGCCATTTCACCGTTCTTTTCTTCTAATTCAAACGTTAGATCAAATTTCGCAGCTCCAACAGTTTCAATTCTTGTTTCTGTCAGAACGCCGTCGATTTCCACTGCCGCTTCAGGTGTTTGTTGAAGAACAAGCATAACTTGAAATAAAGGATTCAATCCTGCTACACGCACGGGGCGAAGATGCTCAACAACTTGGTCAAACGGCGCATCCTGATGCTTGTACGCAAGAAGATTGTTTCGCTTCACGCGATTGACTAAATCAACAAATGACGGGTTTTTAGAGACATCCGTCCTCAGTACAATCGTATTAATAAACAACCCAATCAAGTCTTCCACTTGCGCGTCTTTGCGCCTCGCAATTGGTGTGCCTATGGGAATATCCGCACCTGCACCAAGTTTCATCAAGAATGAAGCCAGGCTCGCTTGTAGCACCATGTATAAGCTGACATCGCATTTCTTTGCTAGTTTTTTTAACGCATCAAGCAACTCATGGTTGATCGCAAAGCGGTGGAACCCGGCTTCGACAGAAACGGTTGGATGTCTGTCGCCGTCAGTAGGAATGGCTAGTTGTTCAGGCAAACCAGTTAACTCATTGTTCCAAAATGCGAGCTGTTGATCGAGCTGCCCCGAACGAAGCCAATCTTGTTGCCATAAAGCATAATCCGCATATTGAAAACGAGATTCCAATTCTTCTGCTGGCACCTCACCCGCTGCTCGCACCGCATACGCTTTTGATAAGTCGCGTCCAAGGGCGGCAAGCGACCAGCCATCTGCAGCGATATGATGGAGGACAATAACGAATACAGCTTTTTGCTCCGATAGACAAAGCAAGCGGCAATGAATCGCTGGTTCTACATCGATTTGGAACCGGTATTGAATCGCTTCTTTCATTTCTTCGTCTAATGTATCCGTCGAAACAAACCGCTTCTCTAGCGTTACCTCACATTCATCAGCTGCACCAATGGACTGGTACGGAATGCCACTTTCTTCTCGAAACAAAGTCCGCAGTGGCTCATGCCATGAAACGAGATCTGCTAAGGCTGCAGATAAAGCTTCGACATCGATCTCACCTTTAAGTTCCACAACAAACGGGATATTGTAAACGGGATTGCCTGGGTCAAGTTGATGCAAAAACCATAACCGCTTTTGTTCAAGCGACAAAGGGACCTTTTCGGGACGTGGTTTTATCTTCATAATCGGGCTGCTTGTTTTCGCGCTTTCGATAAAAGCAACCATTTGTTCAACCGTCGGGTGTTCAAACAAATCGCTTATGTTAAGGTCCACTTGAAATGCTTGCCTAATCTGAGCGGTTAATTGCACTGCAAGAAGCGAATGTCCGCCAAGGGCAAAGAAACCATCCTCTGCATTAACAGAAGGCAGCCCGAGTACTTGGGCAAATAATTCGGCTAGAAGCTCTTCCTCTGGCGACTGAACATTGCGGCCCGTCACTTGTGGCAACACTGGTTCTGGCAATGCTTTACGGTCCACTTTCCCATTTGGGGTAAGAGGCAGTGCTTCAAGGAAAACAAACTGACTTGGCAGCATATAGTCGGGCAACTTCTCACTTGCAAAGGACAACAACGCTTGTTTCAGAGCCACTTCCTCTGCCTCCGTTTGCACGTAAGCAACGAGTCGTTCATTGCCTTTTTCCCGCGCAACCACCACGATTGCCCTGCTCACATCTTGATGAGAATGCAACACTTCTTCGATTTCCCCAAGTTCGATTCGAAAGCCACGTAGCTTGATCTGGTAATCGGCTCGTCCTTGAAACTCGAGTGTCCCGTCTGGTTGCCACTTAGCAAGGTCACCGGTTTTATACATTCGCTCTCCCTGAACCCCATACGGATTCGCAATGAAAACACCTGCTGTCTGCGCCGGCTTGCCTAAATAGCCGTGGGCGAGCCCTTGCCCAGCAATATAAAGCTCTCCAGTTGTGCCAACGTTTACTTGACGCAAGCTTTTATCAAGCACATACAGCTGCGTGTTCCAAATCGGGCTTCCTAACACCGGCTCTTTATCCTTACTAAGCCGTTCAACCGCTGACCAAATCGTCGTCTCCGTAGGTCCATATAAGTTCGTTGCGGAAAGCCCAAGCTCTAGCAAATCGTTTTTTAAATGGGTTGCAACGCTTCGCCGCCCACTAAAACATGTCTGTCCTCAATCACATCTGGTCTCTCGCTCACAAGCATTTGCCACAAAGCAGGAGTGGCTTGGAGATGGGTGACCCGGTAGGTTGACGCAAGTGTGGCAAGCGTATCTGGATTGTGAATATCGTCTTGTCCAGCTACAACAAGCGTCGCTCCCGCTATAAGCGGCATATACAATTCCAATGCAGAGATATCAAAAGCAATCGTCGTCACAGCTAAAAACGCATCGGAATGTGTTAGCTGGAACTCACCTTGCATGGCATGCAAAAATTGATGCAGCGAGCCACGAGAAACGATCACTCCTTTTGGGTTCCCTGTTGAACCGGATGTATAAATGACGTAAGCGGCATCGCTTCTTAGCGCTTGCTTTTCTTGGACCGCTCCAGCCGAGTAGCTCTGCCAGTCTGTTTGATCAAGAAAAAGCAAGGGCGCACTAAATGCGGGCAACTTTATGCCCGTTGTCGTCACCACGCAAGACGGTTCGGCATCGTCGACCATATACGCCAAACGCTTAGGTGGAAACTTTGGATCTAAAGGCAAATAAACGGCTCCAAGTTTTAAAACAGCAAGAAGCGTAACAACCATTTCTTTCGATCGCGGCAATGAAACACCTACGATTGACTGGTGGCCAATTCCTTGTGCGCTAAGAAAATGCGCCATTTGGTTGACCGCATCAGCGAGCTCACCGTACTTCATCGTCT
This sequence comes from Bacillus sp. JCM 19041, assembly GCA_001310375.1. Lineage (GTDB taxonomy): Bacteria > Bacillota > Bacilli > Bacillales > Bacillaceae_D > Shouchella. Next base: position 39,744 of record BAXC01000021.1, read on the forward strand.
CACCTTCGCTGATAAGAGCCGTGGCGTCTGGTATTACAGCTCGATAACGCTCAATCGCATCAACAAAAAATCCGTTGGGCACTTCATTGGCTGTTTGGTTGACTTGCTTATCCAACAAACGCCCCTCTGTTTCATCAACGAGAGCAAGTTGCCCAACAAACGCCTCTGTTTGATTCATTTGCTCGAAGATGCGCAAAATGGATTTTCCGTGGCGTCGCAGTTCTTCCTCGGTATAAAGGTCAGGATTGCCGTCGAGAACAAGACGGTAACCTTCCTCTTTTTCCCGTTTATAAAATTGGATGGAGATATCTTCAACCGGACCCGTTGATAAATTATGTGCAATACCTCTCGCGCCGCCAAACAACAATTGATAATCAAATGGCATTATATTTACAAGTGGCCATATAACCGTTCTCCGCTGCCCGATAGTCCTTGTTCTAGGCGCAACCATTCTTGGCGATAACGGCCATGTTTCTTCACTGCTCTTATCCGTTCCCTCATCTCTTCTAAAAGGTTGGTGATCTTCTGACTCGAAGACACATGTAGACGCAATGGAACAATATTCATTGTGCTTGCAGGCACCTTGAGTGCCGCCGATCCTAAACGGTTCATGAGAGGAAGTCCTAAAACGACTTCTTCTTTTCCAGATAGATGTTCCATATAAATAGCCACACTCGCAAGTAAACGTTCTTCTGCAGAAAAGAATGGTGCTTCACTTGGCTCCGCGAAGGAAAAAGAACGACGGTGAAAACCGGGACGATAAGTCGGTTTGCGGTTTGCCATGCTTGCAGCCCCCTCATGTGCCTTTAGCTCATGCTGCCAAAAAGTTTGGTCCTGCTTCATATGTTCCGAATGAGAATAGGTCGCGTCTTCTTCCAGCCAAGCAGAGAATGGCTTAAACGGTTTTGTCGATGGCTCTTTTTTTAGAACAGCGCTTGAATAAAGGTCAGCTACTCGTTTGGCAAGAAGTGAATAGCTATAGCCATCAACGACAAGGTGATGGATACACTGATACCAAAATACCTCGTTCTCGCCAACCTGGATGAGCACCTCTTTAAACAACGGTCCTTCCGTCAACGAAAACACTCTCTCTTTCCGGTCCTTCTCCATCCATTTCATTGCGGAAGCTGTTGGGTTTTCCTTCCCGCTCATATCTATTAACTCAATTTCAACCTCATCAGGTTCCTGTAATACTTGTTTCATATTATCGCCGTCACTAATAAAAACCGTATGTAGTCCAGCAGCCTCCCGCACCATTTGGACCACCGCCGCCTGAAGCATATTGATGTTGATGCTTCCTTTAACATGAATATATTCCGCTGTATTAAAGGCAGAGCCGCTTTGGCCAAGCTGTTCAGCCAACCAAATTCCCTGTTGGGCTTGCGTCAATGGCTGCGTTTGTACCGTTTGCTCCATGGTTCTCCCCCTCCTCACATATAGTCCGGATTCACTGTTGTAACTTTCTCCCGCTCCATAAGCTCTAACCAATTATTGACCGAAGGCGCCTCTGCCAAATCCACAAAAGTGATCGCCGTTCCTTGTTGTTTCCACTTTTCAACAAGCGCCATAATACGAATCGAATCAAGTCCAAGATCAAGCAAATTGTCATCATCTGCAATCATGCTTGGTTTTACCTCAAGTACTTCCGCTATCGCACTGCGGATTACTTCTTTTCTTGAGATAGCAACCTCAAGTTGCTCTAAACATTCCTCTGTTGTTAGCGCTCGCCCGCAACGCGAAGCGACATAGCGTAAGGCAGAAGCATGGTATTCAAGCGAAAAGTCAGCTAGCGCATCTCCAACGAAAAAAGGTTGTATGTCATACATAAACGCGTCAACCGCTGTTGTCTGGCAACCGATATGTGCATAGACGCCTGTAATAAGTAATTGATCGCGCCCCTGCTCTTTCATTCGCTCAAGCAAGTCTGAACGCTGAAATGCGCTATAGCGCCACTTAGTCAAATGCACATCCCCTTCTTCTGGCACTAACGCTCAACAATCGCTTCTTTACTCGGATCGGCTGGAATACCTGATCCCCAAAAATCTTGTAGCAACTGGCGATCTTTAATCACTTGTCCTCCAGGCTGACCGGTATAATACACCGGGATACCCAATGATTTGCACAGCTGCTTTAATTGTTTGATGTGGCGAATAAGCGTTTCAACCAATACGCCTTGCTCATATGCATCAAGGAAATACGTTTGCATGTCATGGATTAGCAAGGCTGCTCGGTTAGGGTCAAGGTCCCATTCAACTCGATTTTTTGGAAATTCGTCTTTTGTTGGCATTGGATAAGATGGAATATTAGGTAAACTCATCGTGACACGTCCTTCTCATTTTTATTTTCAAGTGCTTTGCGAACAATAGCTTGCCTAAGCTCTTGTTTACTTACCTTTCCGACACCCGTGGCTGGAAAAGCGTCTACAAACTCAATAACATCAGGCACTTTGTAAGCGGCAATTCCTCGGTTCCGGAGAAAGGACTTTGCTTCTTGTGCGCTTAATGCGGCACTCTTTTTTAGAATGATATAGGCACAAACCCGTTCGCCTAAATAGGCATCAGGCAACGCAACAAGCGCAACATCAAAAATAGCATCATGGGCTAGAAATTGGTTTTCGACTTCTTCAGCAGCCACTTTCTCTCCGCCGCGATTGATTTGATCTTTCATTCGCCCTTCTACGACGATATAACCATCACTGCGGATGCTTGCTAGATCACCTGTTTTATAAAAACCTTCTTTTGAAAACGCTCGTTGGTTGTGTTCTTCAGCTTTAAAGTAACCAGGGATCGTATAAGGCCTCTTGTCCAAAGCTCTCCAGTTTGGTTAGGTCCAAGCACTCTACCGTTTTCATCAACAATTTGAACTTCGTCATAATCACACATCGGCTTTCCTTGCGTATAAAAAATGCGGTCATCTGTATCATCAAGGCGTGTATAATTGACCAATCCCTCTGCCATGCCAAACACTTGTTGCAGCGTACAGCCAAATGCAGGACCGATCCGCTTCGCTACTTCAGAGCTACATTTCGCACCACCAACTTGTAGCACTTCTAAGCTCGACAAATCATCGTCCCGATGTTTCACCGCTTCAAGCCAAACAAGCGCCAAAGGGGCACAAGCCCCGTAATCGTTACACCTTCCTGTTCAATAAGCGGAAAAGCTTCATCTGGTGCTCCTGTTTCGGCTAATACAATCCGCCCTCCGGCCATAAGCAAACCAATCACACCTGGCGAACTAAGCGGATAATTATGAGCAATTGGTAGCGCCGTTAAGTAAACACTTTTTTGAGTAATGCCGCATATCTCATTGCTGCGACGAATGCTGTACGCATAATCGTTGTGTGTTCGCGGAATTAATTTAGGCAACCCTGTGCTTCCTCCAGACAGCTGTAAAAACGCATAACTGTCGGCATCCACAGCAGGCCATTTTGACACTTCATTCGCTGTGGTTACATCGCTACTACCCATTCCTTCTTTATTGTCAACGACCAAAACATGATTTAACGCTCGACATTCGTTTTGCACCTTTTCTGCTAATGCTTTGTAATCAAACCCGCTACTGTCTTTTGATACAATATAAGCAACTGCTTTAGTATGTTCGGCAATATAGGAAACCTCCGTAAAACGATGAGCAGGCAAACAAAAAACTGGCAGTGCGCCGATTTTAAACAAAGCAAAAATTACTTCAAAAAATGCAATTGAATTTGGCAATTGAACTAGGACGCGATCTCCAGGCTGAATGCCGAGCCCCATCAGCTTCTGGCCAGCAATGTAAGCTCTCGTATGCAATTCTTCATAGGTGAGGTGGCTACCCCGCCATGTAAGAGCAACTTGATCAGGGATAGCTTCCGCTTGGCGCTGCAGCATCTCTCCAAATGTTTCACCTTCCCATAAGCCAAGCTCTTTGTATCTTTTTGTTCGCTCTTGATCCCATACTGGAAACCCATTGTTACTCACTAGCATTTCCTCCTCTGCCATTTGTTTGGCGTAATGCGCGCATCATCGTTTGAAATTTCGCGGCTGTCTCGTCCGCTTCTTCCATTGGTGTTGAATCAGCGACGATCCCTGCTCCAGCAAAGAGAACAAGATTATTATCAGAAACTTCTGCGCAGCGAATCGCAATCGCCCATTCCCCGTCACCATATTCATTCTCCCAACCGACTAAACCAGTGAAAAAGTGCCTGTTTTCCTCTTCTAGCTCCTTTATGTGGTCAGCAGCAACAGTTCGTGGAAAGCCACACACTGCAGGAGTAGGGTGCAGCACATTGGCGATGGCACTCGCCGAACGATACGCAGGGCTCGGTACAGCTGAGATGTAAGTTGACAAATGCCACATCGCTTTTGTGTGTATAACTGAAGGAGTATCTGGAATATGAATCTCGTCGCAAATCGGTCGCAACTGCTCGGCAATTGCTTCAACTACAAGAGCATGCTCATGTAAATCTTTCTCGGATGCCAAAAGTTCGTCTGCCCGTCGCTGATCCTCAATCGGATCGGCACTTCTAGGTCGCGACCCCGCAAGAGGATTAACCGATACTAACTGTCCTTTTTTCCGAACGAGCAATTCTGGACTCGCTCCCATTAGTATCCGTCTTTTCGGCTCCGCACTTGGTAATGCAACGGCAAACGTAAAACCGTCGTGATTATCTGATGCCAAGTTTGAAAGCAACTGCGTATGATTAATAACATCCTCACTTGTAAGCCGAAGCGTGCGGCCAAGCACAAGCTTATCTAATTTTCCAAGCCCAATAGCTTCCACTCCTCTAGCGACCATCCCCTCGTAATCCATCCGCAGCGGGAATTCATTTGCCGTGGAAATGGCTTTGACCGCAGTTTCTAACTCGCTTTCCCCAAAGAAATTCCCCTTTGCTACATCTACATGAAACGGAATATGTAAGTGCGGTTTCTCGTCGCGACTGAATGGAATCGCTCCTACCACGATTGGATCTATAACCCCCTTTAATTTGGCTACCGTAAAAGCATTAGCTAACCTTTCTGCAAATCGCCCATCATTCATAGGTACCCCGTCCACTTCGTGTGCGACCCCTTCAGATCGAAGTGTCTTTTCTCCGTTTATGTAAAGAAAAGGATGCTTTTCGCTACTATATGTTTCCAATAGTTCTGTTGTACTTTTTGTACGCGCACGAGAATACATTTCCATGTCCATCTTTTTCGTCTCCTTCGCTATTTAAATGCCTAACGTCGCTCCACCGTCCACACATATTTCTTGCATTGTGATATGACCGGCTAGATCTGATAATAAAAAACTGCTAATTCAGCAATATCATTTGGTTCGCCAAGTTTTTGCAAAGGAATTCCAGTTTTAAACTGTTTTAGTGACCCACTAAGCAACTCATCAATGAATTCATCACTTCCATCCATTGATTCAAGCATTTGTGTTTTCGTCGATCCTGGATTGATAATATTACATCTGACACCATAAGCAGCAAGCTCTAACCCTAAGCACTTCGTAGCCATTGCAGCCGCAGCTTTGCTCGGGGCATAAGCACCCATATTCATGCGTGGCAGCTTTGCAGCATTAGATGCAATCGTCACAACGGATGCCCCCCTGCCTGTTTTCATAAATGAAGAAGATAGTGCGCGCACCACATAAAACAATCCCGAGACGTTTACAGCAAATGACTCCTCCCACGCATCTATTGAAATGGAGTGGAGATTGCCCATACGAAGGACCCCCGCCGAATATACAAGGTGGCTTATTGTTCCATAATCTTGTTCAATTTGTGAAACAACTGCCTCTACTTCTGTTTTTGATGTGACATCCATTCGATAGCTTCCAACTTTACTATTTTCATTTGCCAATTTAGCCGCTAGATCCCTCGCCACTTCTTCCTCTTTATCTGCAATAGCAACTATGTATCCTTTTCCAGCCAATAAGCTACTCACCTGAGCACCAATTCCTCGCGCTCCACCAACTACAAGAACAAGTCCCTTATTCTCTGAAGCCACTTTTAAGCCCCCTATATTCCGCACTCAATTGAGAACGGTTATCAATATATGTTTTCGGTGACAATGATAATCATTATCAATATATTCGTCAATTCTAGTTTTCTTGGTTCACGTTCTAAGAAAATGGTTTTTTATCCCAGAGAAAACAATTATTCAGCTTTTATTTTGGGAATAATGCAACAAGTTTAATTGAAATCCCTCCAAAAAAACGTAAGCTTTATGACTAAACAGGACTTTCTGATTAAAATAAGAATTAAGTTGGGAAAATAAAAAAAGCTTTATTCCATGTAAGGAATAAAGCCTGTACTTTTAGATCTCAGACAATTCTAGTTATCTATAAAAAACATGCTCCCTCACCCCGATAAGTTGTATACCGATCTGTTATTTCTCCACCTTCAATCACGAGCATATCATCAAACCGCTCACAAATCTCTCCTGCTTTTGCAGCACGGAACAAGACTGGGTCTCCTATAGATAATGATTCTCCTTTTAAGCGAATGGGTGTTTGCACTTCTCCAGCACCTTCTAATGAAAGAAGCTTTGCCCCCTTTGGATAAATTGGTTGAGGAGTTTTATCCTTACCTACAGAACCTGATGCAATATAACCACCACCAAGACATGTATAAATTTCTGGATGGGGTTGACGAACAACTGGCAATGCAAAAAACAATGCTGGTTTATACTGAAACGTAAGGTATCGATCAAACAATAGAGGTGTGTAAATACCAGAACCAACCGTAACTTCAGTGACAGATTTGTCTAAAACGGTGGTGTTCATGCTCCCTGTCCCTCCACCATTTACAAACGCAAGAAAAAATCCTTTCGCCTCAAGTGCAGCAACAACCGCAGTACGGTGTGCTGCAATTCTTTGAACGGATTTCCGCTTCATGAAGCGAACAGCTTGGTCTTTGAAAAATTGACCAGACTGATCCGTCACACCTGCAAGTTGCGCTTCGTATCCCATTAAACCGGCTAAATCAATTGTTTCTGTTTCCTTAATATATTCGGCAAGAGATACAACCTCCTCTGGAGTTGCTAAAGGGGAACGACGCACACCAAAATGAAAACCGCCAAATGAAGTACTCATATCAATATCAATACAAACTTTAAAAAAACCATCTGCCTCATTAGCTAATCGTTCAAGCAATTCAACCTGAAGTTGGTCATCAACCATACAGTAAATCGTTTTCCCAAATCGGTTTAATTGGGCAATCTTTGTCAAGGCACGTTCATCATTAGAAGGGTAGCCAATTAACAAGTCATCAAAGCCTTGTTCGCTTAGGAATACCGCCTCTGCAGCAGTGAAACACATCAAACCTTGAAAAAAAGGATCCATTTGTAAGAGCCTCTTTAAAACTTGAACTGACCGAATTGATTTTGTCGCAATTCGAATCGTTTTGTTTTGTGATGTTGACATTATTTGCTGCACATTTTGTTTAAGCGAATCCATATTAAGAAGCAAAGCAGGCAAATGCTGCTTTTTAAGCGCGTCTATCAGCATTCGTTCCATGATTGCTCCCCTCCTTTTATCTCACTAATTCCACATACCTAGGTGTAATTCCTTGCTTAACACGATCGCTTTGTAATAGAACTTATAACACCTTCATCGAAACAGCCTGATGATTCTCTAAATCAGCAATTCATCGAATGAATCCTTCGTTCTATTCCGACCATATTTTTACTGTTTTTATCGTGATTCTTTTGGGTAAACAGGGAAGATGCATTTGTATATTGGATACCTTCGTTAAATGCAGCCGTACGTATCTTATCTTTTAAAACGTTATGTTCTCTGTTCGATTTTACACATGTTAGGAGATACTCTGTATGTCACTTGAATTGGTAGGCATGGCACTGCTATTGCTTGCAACGATGCTTATTATTGGAAAATGGATTCGCCTAAAGATCCCTGTATTGCAAACCTTATTTTTGCCTAGTTCATTAATTGGCGGCTTTCTAGCATTAGCGCTAGGCCCCGAACTGTTAGGCAGACTTGGTCAGAAGATTCTTTTTTGGCCGACGAAGGGCTCTTTTCATCAGGAATCATTGACGTCTGGTCTGGTTTGCCTGGACTATTAATCAATGTTGTCTTTGCATCATTATTCATCGGTTATGTTTTACCTAAGCCCAAAAAAATGTGGGAGACAGGGGGACCGCAGGTTGCGCTCGGATTCACTATGTCGTGGGCTCACTATGTAGCTGGCATTCTGCTTGCTATTACCATTCTTACTCCATTGTTTGGGCTTAGTCCTGCTGCCGGTGCATTAATTGAAATTAGTTTTGTGGGTGGTCATGGGACTGCCGCTGGACTTGCTGGTACCTTTGAAGATCTTGATTTTTCTGAAGGGTATGACCTATCCATCGGACTTGCCACAATCGGCCTCCTATCTGGTGTTGTGATCGGAATGATCTTGGTAAACTGGGCAGCACGTAAAGGAAAATCCAAAACGCTGCAGCACCCAGACGATATTTCTGTTGAACAGCGGAGTGGAGTAATAAGCGAAGAAAATCGAGCAGCCGGTACTACGCAGACAACATCATCTATGTCAATCGAACCTTTGGCGCTTCATATGGGCTTTATCGCTGTTGCAATATTAATTGGCTACATTCTATTGGAAGGATTCGTTTGGCTCGAGGAAATCACATATGGTTCTGCTTATGACTTGTATTTATTTGAATATATACCACTCTTTCCATTTGCAATGATTGGTGGGATTATTCTACAACTTGTTCTATCTCGATTCGATAAACGTAAGCTTGTCGACCGTAAGACAATTAGTCGAATTCAAGGACTTTCCCTTGATTTGTTAATTGTCAGTGCCATGGCTTCCATTTCGTTAACCGTCATTGGCGAATACTTGGTTCCCTTTTTTCTCCTTGCCTTAGCGGGTATTGCTATCAACGTGTTTTTCTTCCTATATTTAGGTCCACGTATGATTCCAGATTTCTGGTTTGAGCGAGGTATTGGTGACTTTGGTCAAGCAATGGGTGTTGCTGCTACAGGAATTATACTCATGCGAATTGTTGATCCGGAAAATAAATCACCAGCATTTGATGCTTTTGGTTATAAACAAATTCTTTTTGAACCAATGGTTGGAGGTGGCCTTGTCACAGCTGTTGCCATGCCATTCATCATCCAGTTTGGATCCATTCCAGTCTTAATTGTGACCACCATTCTTATGATTGCATCTTGGTCTATTGGCGTCTTTTATTTTGGCAAAAAAAAGCAAGTGGATGGCTAAAACCGTCCCTTGCTTTTTTTGCGCGTTTTTTATAATATGCTATACTGCCAAATAGAATTGTGGAGAAGAGGAACAGTATGCCACTACACATAAAGACAGATAAGCGTAGAAAGTTAACATTACGGACAACGATATTCTTGCTCGTTTCAGCCGTTGTCATTGTGTCTCTTTTAGTAACCGACTTATTGATACATCAAACGATTGGTGAAGAGATTGAACAAAACCAAGCAGATAAAGCCCAGCAGCTTGCGAGAACAGTCGCACTTACACCCGTTGTACTTTTAATCCATGCGTATGAAGAAATGTTCATAACCTCCTTCACACAAACTTCACATTGAAAATGAGTTTATTTCTAGCAAAACGGGTATTGTAAGAAGGAGACAGATTTTAATGAAGGAGTGTTGTCACAATGGCTAAAAAAATTGCCGTACTTGTAACAGACATGGTAGAGGAAATTGAATTGACTGATCCTGTAAAAGCATATAAAGAAGCAGGTCATGAAGTCACGCTAATCAACGCAGAACCAGACAAAAAAATTACTGGCAAAAATGGCGATACGTTTAGTATCGACAAAGGCATTGATGATGTAACACCTGATCAATTTGACGCATTGCTTATTCCTGGAGGATTCTCACCAGACATTCTCCGTGCAAATCCTAAACACGCGGCATTTGCGAAACCGTTTCTTGCAAACGAAAAACCCGTGTTCGCTATTTGCCACGGCCCACAATTCTTAGTAGATACAGACGAGTTAAAAGGGTTAGATGTAACAAGCTTTGTCTCTGTACGTAAAGACTTAGAAAACGCAGGCGCAAACGTAAAAGACGAGGAAGTTGTTGTCTCTCACAACTTAGTAACTAGCCGCACACCAGACGACTTACCTGCCTTTAATAAAGCGGCACTTGAGTTGTTAAATTAAATACGATTAAATAGCCAGCGAGGTGATGATCCTTGCTGGTTTTTATTGTACCGGCTGATGAGCCTTACAGCATAGAAAGTGAAATACTTTTGCTTGTGTTGTTGAATAGAAGACACCAAGCATCACCAAAAACATCAGAAGTCTCCAAATCGAATTGAACCCGAGCACTTAAATGAATTAGAGAAAAATGCCTCTGCGATAAACTCTCAGAGGCATTTCGTCTACGGTCTAAGCCAAGTACACATCACTTAGCTCTCCTCAGATTATTTAGCTGTTACTCCGCCATCTACTGGTAATTCAATTCCCGTAATATGGCTAGCTTCATCAGATGCTAAAAACAATACAGCTGCAGCTACTTCTTCTGCGTTTCCAAGGTTCGGTAAAGCAACTTGTGTTAGGAAGTAATCTTTGTACATTTCCATTGAAGGTGCACTCATTGGCGTAACGATATAACCTGGGTGAACTGAGTTCACACGAATATTTTTCTTTCCATAATCAACTGCTGCTGCTTTTGTAATGGAACGCACAGCACCTTTTGACGCTGTATAAGCACCCGCACCAGCCATGCCTGTTAAAGCGGAAATGGATGAGATGTTTACGATCGATCCACCCTTTTCTTCCATTAAAGGAATTGCTTGCTGCATACCAAACATAACGCCATTTATATTAATTCCATATGTGCGCGCCCAGTCGTCTTCTGTTTGCTCTTCAAACGGTGTTGCCAATGAAATCCCTGCATTATTAACTAATATATCTAGTTTTCCATATTTATTTTTCACTTGCGTCATAACGTCTTCCCACGCATCTTTTGAAGCGACATTATGTTGAATTGCGAGCGCTTCTCCGCCCATATCGGCAATTTTTTTTGCAACTGCTTGAACGGCTTCTTCATTTATATCAGTTGCAACGACCGTTGCGCCTTCGCGTGCAAACATCAGCGCTTCCGCTTCCCCCATACCGCTTCCTGCGCCCGTAACCAATGCAATCTTGTTTTGTAATCTCATTTGAAAAAAGCCCCCTTGTATAAAGCGAATAGTTCAACTATCATATTTTTATTATAACTTCTTTTTAGCTTGGATGCAAACGCTTCCTGTTATACAATGACATTACTCTCAAATTTAAAGGAGTTCTTATGCCGGACCTAGGAAAACGTGAAGAAAAGAAAAATAAACGCTATAAAAGCATTGTTACAACAGCGGAAAAGCTATTTCTGTCTGCTGGGCTTGATCATGTCCAAATGCAAGATATCGCTGATGCAGAACAAATTGGGATTGCTACCTTATTCCGCTATTTCCCCAAAAAAGATCGTTTACTCGTTGCTGTTGCTGTTAATAATTTAGAGGCTCATATTCAATCATTTACAGATATTGCTTATAATCAAGAGACTGCATTCATTCGCTTAGAAAAAGTCTTAGACTTGCTAACGGTTGAATCTTCTGGAACATTAAGTCAAGCAGCTGCATTCCGAGAGGCATTTGAAAGCTATGCCTCGTTTGCCCAAGAGCCACTAGACACCATTGATGAGTATATTGCAACACAAGAAAAAATTGCCGAACTTGTCATGAAGATCATTGAAGATGGAAAAAAAGACGGCTCTTTTCGCCAAAACATCCCAATTAAAGAAGCGATCATCGCGACGATTAATAGCTACGGCACATTTGGCAGCAACATTACCTTAAAATCCTCCATTACGTTTTTAGAGGAAGATATCGCTCCACATAAACAGCAACAAATGTTAAAAGAAATGTTACTTACGTACTTGCGACCTTAATGATCCATCTGACTTACCACGAAAAAAACCGAGGGGCACTC
>BAXC01000022.1 GCA_001310375.1 Bacillus sp. JCM 19041
ATTTTTAGGAGGTTGTTTATTTAGTGGAAGGGTTGCTGGTAAAGCAATTGCCGGAGAGTGAGGGGCGGGGTTAGTCGTTGTTCCTCTTCTAAAGCTAATGTGCTAAAATTCAGGCATAGTGATTAAGGAGTGGAGAACATGCTGGATAAAGAGCCAACGATCCATACATTGGCTGTCGGAATGCCAAAGGAGTTGCAATATGGGCAAGGTAAGACGGTGACGACAGGGATTCATAAGACAGAAACAAAAGAAGTGTACTTATCAATCGAGGGATTTGAACGAGATGATGTAGCAGACAAGAAAAACCATGGCGGACCAGATCGCGCTGTCTGTTTATACCCAATCGAACATTATAAAAAATGGGAGGATGAACTTGGGAAAGCGTTGCCGACAGCTGCTTTTGGAGAAAATTTAACAGTCGCAAATATGAATGAAGCAGACGTATGTATAGGTGACATTTATAAAGTTGGCGATGCTGTTATTCAAATAACACAGGGAGAGTCCCATGCAGTACCATTGATAAGCATGTTAATGCAGATACATTACTGAAACGTGTGATCGAGACAGGTTTTACTGGTTATTTGGCTCGTGTTTTAGAAGAAGGATGATTCGATCTGATTCAAGCATTCAGTTGGTTCAAAAACATCCAGCTGCTATTTCTGTCCTTTTTTGCAATGAAACATACTTCAACAATGTTGATCCAGTAGCGATGGCGAAAATACAATCTGTCGATGAACTGGCACTCGACTGGAAACAAAAATTAAACAAGCGAATTCGTAGACTGACGAACAACAAAGAATAACTCATAAGAAAGAAGGCTTTTATAATGACGCAAATTTTTATATCTGGTGAGATTCCGGAGGCTGGTTATCATCAGCTACAAAATTATAAATACTATGTACATAAAGGTGAATCATTAATTACGGAAGAAGAACTGAAAGTAGGTGTCGCGCAAGCTGAAGCATTATTATGCCCTTTATCTACAAAGGTGACTTCAAGTATTATTGAAGCAGCTCCCAATTTAAAAATTATCGCCAACTTTGGCGCCGGTTTTGATAATATCGACGTAGCCGCTGCCACAGCGAAGGGAATCGTTGTGACAAATACGCCAAGCGTCTCCACGGAATCAACAGCAGAACTAGCTTTAGGCTAATGCTCGCACTAATGAGGAGAATACCAGAAGGGGATACATTATGTCGTACGACTGGATTCAACGGCTGGGCACCTCTGTTCTTTTTAGGGAGAGAACTAGCAGGCAAAAAACTGGGCATTGTAGGATTTGGTAAGATTGGTCAAGCAGTTGCTAAACGAGCAAGCGCGTTTGGCATGGAGATCCTTTACTCTGGCAGGGAGCAAAAACGAGAAGCGGAAGCAAAGTATGGAGCGACTTATGTGTCATTTGCAGAATTGGTTGAAACCGCTGATGTGATCTCGATCCACACAGCATATAACAAAGAGACGCATCATCTCTTTCATAAAGAAACTTTCCAAAAAATGAAACGAACTACATTTTTGCTTAACTTAGCAAGAGGACCGGTTGTAGATGAAGCAGCACTTGCTTCTGCTCTCCAAGAACAGCAACTAGCAGGTGCCGCACTGGATGTATTTGAATTTGAGCCAGCCATTAATGATGTTTTAAAGGAAATGGACAATGTCGTTCTTACACCTCACATCGGAAATGCGACTGTAGAAACGCGGGACGCGATGGCGAGGCTGTCTGCGGAGAATATTTGTCGCAAGTTAGAAGAAGGCAAGGCGTTAACGCCGGTGAATTAAGAATACGAAAAATACAGTATGTTGATGTTATCTTTTAACGATAAATAGATTAATAATTTTAATAACCTTAATTAGAAATATCTATATACAAATCTATCCCCGGATGTGTAAGTATACACACCGGGGCTTTTAAGCATTCATTTCCTAAATTGTGCGACAATCCATCATTGACAGTCAATTCAATCACGAGTAGAATTTCTTTAAAACATATCAAATTACAAGGGATTAAAGAGGCGGAAAGTTCCCTAAAAAACGAAAGGGGCAGCTCATGGCATACGTTTATCAAGAGATGGAACGTGTTGATTATGACAAGTTGAATGCAACGTTAAAAAATCATGATAGCCTAGATGTTTTGCGCTGGGCACGCAATACGTTTGATGAAAAGCTTGTTTACGCTTGCAGTTTTGGCGCAGAGGCAATGGTGTTGCTTGATTTGTTATCAAAAGTACAAAAGAAAGCCAATATCCTCTTTCTTGATACAGATTTTCATTTTTCAGAAACGTATGAGTTGATTGAACGTGTTCAAGGACGCTATCCTCAATTTAACATCAATTTGGCAAAGCCGGCTATCACACCAAGTGAGCAAGCAAATCAATTTGGTGATCAGCTTTGGCTTAAAAATCCAGACCAATGTTGCCAAATACGTAAGCTTGATGTTTTGGAACGGGAGCTTGGGAATTATAATGCTTGGTTATCGGGACTTAGACGTGAGCAATCGCCAACTCGGGCAAATACAGAGTTTGTAAATCAAGATAAACGCTTTAAAAAGCTAAAGATCTGCCCACTTATCCATTGGACTGAAGAAGAAATTTGGATGTACATTCAGCTTCATAAGCTACCATACAATGAATTGCATGATCAGCATTACCCAAGCATTGGATGTACGTATTGTACCAATCCGGTTTTACCAGGTGAAGATACGAGAAGCGGACGGTGGTCAGGTACAGGAAAAATAGAATGCGGCCTTCATGCGCCGACGGAAGGGGAAAACAAATGACATTAATTAAAGAATCGGGATTAGTGAATCAATACAATTCCACATATCCAACTGCTAGTATACAAGAAGCAATCGAATTAGATGCCTTTGCGCTCTCTGATTTAGAACTCATTGGCATTGGTGGTTTCTCACCTCTTACAGGTTTCTTAAATAAAGAAGACTATGAATCTGTTGTGAAAACGATGCGACTTGCCAATGGATCGCCATGGAGCATTCCAATTACGTTGCCAGTATCAGTTGAACAGGCAGCGCAGTTAGAAGAAGGTATGGAAGCGAAATTGGTTTTTGATGGTGATGTGTTTGGGGTTATTAAAATCGAATCGATTTATGAACCTGACAAAGAACTTGAAGCGATTGAAGTATACCGAACGGATGACGCGCAACACCCTGGTGTTGCTAAGTTGTATGCACGTCCACCAATATATGTTGGTGGAGAAATTGTTTTAACAAAAAGAGTAAAGCATGAGCGGTTTGAATCTTATTACATAGACCCAGCAGAAACGCAGGCGATTTTCACGCAGCGTGGTTGGGAAACTGTAGTTGGATTTCAAACGCGCAATCCTGTTCATAGGGCGCATGAGTATATCCAAAAAGCAGCATTAGAAACAGTTGATGGTCTCTTCTTAAATCCGTTAGTAGGGGAAACGAAAGAGGGCGATATCCCTGCCGATGTCCGGATGGAAAGCTATGAAGTACTGCTTGAAAACTATTACCCGAAAAACCGTGTCCATTTATCCGTCTTTCCTGCGGCAATGAGGTATGCGGGTCCTAGAGAAGCGATTTTTCACGCTCTTGTCCGTAAAAATTACGGTTGCACCCACTTTATTGTTGGTCGTGATCATGCTGGTGTAGGTAGTTATTATGGAACATACGATGCACAAGAGATTTTCAAAGAATTCCAGAATGGAGAACTTGGTATCAAACCTTTATTTTTTGAACATAGCTTTTATTGCAAAGCATGCGGGAATATGGCTTCACAAAAAACATGTCCACATGATGTAGAGCATCACGTCATTCTTTCTGGAACGAAAGTACGAGAAATGTTAAAAAACGGAGAAATGCCACCAGAAGAGTTTAGTCGTAAAGAAGTTGTAGAAGTGCTTATGCGCGGATAAAAACTGCAAAGAGGGAGAGAAAAATGGCAGAAAACATCGTATGGCATGATGCTAGTGTAGCAAAAGAGGAACGGCAATCACGTAACCAGCATAAGAGCTGCGTGCTCTGGTTTACCGGTTTATCAGGTTCTGGGAAATCAACCTTGGCCAATGCGTTGGACCGGAAATTGTTTAACGATGGCTTGTCTACATACGTCTTGGATGGTGATAATGTTCGTCATGGTTTAAACAACGATTTAGGTTTCACTGACGAAGACCGACAAGAGAATATCCGTCGTATTGGCGAAGTTGCTAAATTATTTGTTGATGCAGGTTCGATCGTATCAACCGCATTTATTTCTCCGTTTCAATCAGATCGTGATACGTCCGTACGCTATTAGGTGATGGAGAGTTTGTTGAAATTTACGTGGAATGCGACTTGGAAGAGTGCGAACGACGTGATGTGAAAGGCTTGTATAAGAAAGCTAGGAACGGAGAAATCCCTCATTTTACAGGAATTAGTTCTCCGTATGAAGCACCTCAAAATCCGGAACTGGTTGTGAACACGGGCGTGCTATCAGTTGAAGAGGCAGTTGATACGATTATTGATTATTTAAGACAAAAGCAATTGGTAGAATGATATAAGGTGGTGAATGGCGATGTCAGGGACGGTCTATTTAGTTGGAGCAGGTCCAGGGGATAAAGGGCTAATTAGTGCAAAAGGGCTTAAGCTTCTTCAAGAGGCGGATGTTGTCTTGTATGACCGACTCGTTAACCCGTTGCTGCTTGAAGAAACAAAGCCACATGCAGACCTTCAGTATGCTGGAAAGTTGCCTGATCGGCATGTGCTTAGGCAAGAAGTAATCCATGATGAGCTTGTTCGTCATGCACTACAAGGGAAAAATGTCGTGCGCTTAAAAGGCGGGGATCCAAGTGTGTTTGCCGTGTTGGCGAAGAAGCGACTTTTCTTAACGAATACGGTGTAGCATATGAAATTATCCCTGGCGTAACAGCAGGAATCGCCGCGCTGCCTATGCAGGGGTGCCTGTCACACATCGACTGCTTGGAACGAGTTTTGCTGTGGCGACGGGTCATAGTCAAGGTCCAAACGGTCTTGAGATGGATTGGGCTGCGCTTGCTCAAATAGATGCGGTTGCATTTTATATGGGTGTTAAAAATTTACCAATGATAGCTGAAAAGATGATCAAACACGGACGATCAGAAAGTGAGCCTGTGTTGTTAATAGAGTGGGGAGCAACAAGTAAACAACGGACATTGCGAACGGAACTCGGCTCGGTAGTAGAAAAAGCAACAAAAGCAGAATTTAAGAACCCTGCAATTACACTTGTAGGTCAAGTAGCATCACTTTATAAAGAGAAAAGCTGGTTTGAGAAACGCCCGTTATTTGGCGCGTTTCCACTCGTATTAAATGACGGGTATTGTGATCCGTTGATCAGTGCACTTCAAGAAGACGGCGCAGAGCCGTTTTTATATCCACGTTTTGAGAATAAAAAAGCTGTAACACCTGAAATGAATTTGACTGATGTTGATGAACTTGCCTTTTATGAAGGTGCTGATGTCAATGTTTTCTTTAGTTGGCTCGAACAGGAGAGAGTTGATATTCGAGCTGTGAAAGGGGCTTTATGTGCCAAATCCTATTCAGCTGAGTACGCGCTTCGTAAAAGGGGAATCATGTCCCAAGAGAAAGCGGTAACTGGCAAGCGATACTGGTTAGGCCCTAAAGGCGAACCGCATGAGCGGGATATACCTTTATTCCGACTAGATTTCCGAAGAGAAGGCAGTCAACCGAAGTTGTTTTTAACCGAATTAAAGAAGAAGAAAGTATCACGGAGATCATTCTTCCTACAGTTGATGCGGTATCTTATTTAGCCGAGGCGTGTAAGCAAGATGAACGGCTACAACAACTTACTGTCTTCTGCTTAGATGAAGAAGCATTAACTGTTGCGAAGAAACTAGGCTTTAAAGCAAGGCTTGCGACTGCTTTTTCAGATGAGAGGGTTGGAAGTTGGATGAAAGACTGGTTAAATAGGCGGGTGGAAGCAGATGCAAGCAATTTTATATGTAGGTCATGGCAGCCGAGTCGACAAAGGAAATAAGCAGTTTCTATCGTTTATAAAGGCGGCAAAACAAGAGTTCAGCGCGATTCAAACCGAAGCATTTATTGAGCTTGCGTCGCCTACGATACAACAGGGTGTAGACGAATGTGTAAGAAAAGGCGCTGAAAAAATTGCTGTTGTGCCAGTGCTTTTGCTAACTGCTTATCATGCAAATGTTGATATTCCAAAAGAATTGAAAGAAGCAAAAGCACGTTACCCCAATATCAAATTTACTTATGGAAAGCCGTTTGGTATTGAAGAAGACGTTATTGACATTGCAGTAAAGCGGCTATATGATGCGGGACTTGAAAAAATGGACGAGAATCGAGAGCGAGGGCGAGATACAACTGTACTCGTTGTTGGACGTGGATCTAGTGATGGCAACCAACCAAGTGATGTCGCAAAAATTGCACGATTACTATACGAACGCGTAGCTTGCGATAATGTCGAGATCGCTTTTTTGGCGGCAACAACCCCTACAGTAGAAGAAGGATTAAAAAAGTGTGAAAAGCTTGGTGCAAAACGAGTTTATGTGATGCCTTATCTGCTTTTTACTGGCGTGTTAATGGAAGAACTTAAAGAGATGCTTGCCAAACGCGAAGGTGAAACAGAAACAAGTTACTTCCTTTCTGATTTTCTCGGATTTGACGATGGACTAAATCCAGTTCTAATTCGTCGAACAAAAGAAGCGATGCAAGCAGAAGAGTTTTCTTTATGAGTGCACTACCTTTTATGCTAAATGTCGATAAGATGAGCATCGTTGTTGTCGGAGGTGGTTCTGTTGCACTAAAACGAACAAAAGCCCTTGTCCATGCTGGTGGTTTTGTCCACGTAATTGCACCCACTATCTTGCCAGAGTTTCTTCAACTTAGTGAAGAAGGTTTCGTAAGCGTGGAAAAACGTGCTGTTGGATTAAGTGAATGTTTTATAGCGGAGCTTGTGTTTCTCTGCTCAAATGACGCAGTGCTCCACGAGAAGATATACGAGCAAAAAGCACCGAGGCAACATGTCTATTTGTGCGATCAGGCTCAAATAGGAGATTTTTATGTACCTGCAAAAATCGAAAAAGGCTTATTAACTGTTAGTGTATCCACTGCCGGGGCAAGCCCGTCTTATACAAAACGACTTAAGAATGAGATTGAGCTAATTCTTCCAGAATATGCTGAAGAAGAACTTTATTTTCTACAACAGGCAAGAAGACGAACTCTACATTTATCCGTAAACAAAACAAAAAAACTAGCTCTATTAAAAGAATTAGCGAGTCCGGTTATTTTACAAAAGGATGACCGTGAAGAGTGGTTTGAAAAAAGATGTGAGGAACTAGAGAGAGAATAGAAAATTTATAGATGGCGAGAGGTGGATTTCGTTGCAGCTTCAGAGTACAAATAGTCCTTTCAGCAAAGAACAGGCTGACTTATTAAATCAATTATTACCTACGTTGACGGACGAACAAAAAGCATGGCTAAGTGGCTATATTGCCGCAACAAGAGGGAACGTTTCAGCCGAAGTAGCGGCCACAGCAACTAAAACAGAAGCGGTTTCATCAATGCTTGCGGTCCAGGAAAACAAAGAAATTACGATTTTATATGGCTCACAAACAGGCAATTGTCAGCTCTTAGCAGAGGAAGCAAGCAGTAAATTGAAGGCGCAAGGCTTTGAAGTGACGATCTCGTCAATGCACACATACAAGCCAAAGGAACTAAAATCGGTGTCCAACTTGCTTGTTATTGTCAGTACTCATGGCGAAGGCGAACCACCAGATAATGCGATTACGTTCCACGAATTTTTGCAAGGGCGTAAAGCTCCAAAAATGAACGATGTACGTTATTCTGTACTTGCTCTTGGTGACTCTTCATACGAGTTTTATTGCCAAACTGGTAAGGAGTTTGACGAACGACTCGAAGCTCTTGGAGGTACACGACTTTATTCACGAGTCGATTGTGATATTGATTTTGATGAAGACGCAGCGGGCTGGATTGAGAGTGTTGTTGAGAGCTTAGCAGAAACGTCATCTAATACAAATCCTGCACCGGCAATGGCGACTCCGGTAGTGAATACGGCTGCAACCTATTCTCGAACGAATCCATTTTCGGCAGAGATTTTAGAAAATGTGACATTAAATGGCAGAGGGTCGAATAAGGAAACGCGCCATTTAGAATTATCACTAGAAGGATCTGGATTTGAATTTGCCCCTGGAGATAGCGTAGGGATCTTTCCAGAGAATGATGAAGTACTTGTTCAGATGCTTATTAATGAAATGGATTGGAATGAAGAAGAGTCTGTTCCAGTAAATAAGCAAGGGAATGTACTGACTCTAAAAGAAGCACTGACTACTCGTTTCGAAATTACTGTTTTAACTAAACCGCTCTTAGAAAAGGCGTCGCTTTTGACGACAAACAGTGAATTAAAAGAGCTGCTTAAAAAGGGAAATGAGGATTCATTACGAAATTATATGGAAGGACGGGACCTGCTTGATTTAATTAAACAATTTGGGCCTTGGGATGCGACTGTGGCTGATTTTATTTCCATCCTTCGGAAAATTCCGCCACGGCTTTATTCTATTGCAAGCAGTTATGCGGCAGAGCCAGATGAAGTGCATTTAACTGTGAGTGCTGTTCGCTATGATTCACATGGACGGGAGCGGGCAGGGGTATGTTCGGTTCAGTGTGCTGAAAGAAAGGCTCCCGGTGATACATTGCCAATTTTTATTCAACGAAATGAAAACTTTCGTTTGCCTGAAAAGAAGGAAACACCAATTATTATGGTAGGACCAGGTACGGGTGTTGCTCCGTTCAGGTCGTTCTTGGAAGAACGAGAGGAGCTTGGAATTGATAGCCCTGCGTGGTTGTTTTTTGGGGACCAACATTTTACGACCGATTTCTTGTATCAAGTTGATTGGCAGCGTTGGATAAAGGAAGGCATCTTAACAAAGATGGATGTCGCTTTTTCTCGAGACAAGGAAGAAAAAGTGTATGTGCAACATCGTATGAGAGAACAGGGGAAAGAATTGTATCGATGGCTTGAAGAAGGCGCTGCTTTTTACGTTTGCGGCGATGAAACGCATATGGCAAAAGATGTCCATAATACGTTGCTCTCTATCATTGAAGAAGAAGGCGGACATACAAAAGAAGAAGCTGTTTCATATCTCAATACAATGCAACAACAAAATCGCTATTTACGAGATGTTTATTAATGGAGGAATGACAAATGGCAGACAATAAAGCACCGCTTACTCAAGACGGACCTCCAAGTGATGTAGAACGGATTAAAGATGAAAGCAATTATTTGCGTGGATCTTTGGCGGAAGCGTTAGTAGAGCCTTTAAGCGCAGGTATTAACGATGATGACAATCGGTTGATGAAATTTCACGGAAGTTACTTACAAGATGATCGGGATTTACGTGACGAAAGAAGAAAACAGAAGCTAGAGCCAGCCCATCAATTCATGGTTCGTGTTCGCCTTCCAGGGGGAGTAGCGACTCCAAAACAATGGCTAGCGATGGATGAGCTCGCCCATCAGTATGGAAATGGTACGCTTCGATTAACGACGAGACAAACCTTTCAGATGCATGGCATCTTAAAATGGAATATGAAAAAAAGCATTCGGGGTATAAATGATGCATTGATGGATACGATTGCTGCTTGTGGAGACGTAAACCGAAATGTGATGATTACTCCTAACCCCTATCAATCAGAATTGCATCAGGAAGTTTACGAATGGTCAAGAAAATTAAGCGATGATTTACTACCAAAAACACGTGCCTATCATGAGATCTGGCTTGGTGAAGAAAAAGTAGCAGGTACACCACAGCGAGAAGAAGTAGAACCAATGTATGGCAAACATTATTTACCAAGGAAATTCAAGATTGGTGTTGCTGTTCCTCCTGCTAATGACGTAGATGTCTTTTCTCAAGATATCGGTTATATTGCAGTCATAAAAAATGGTGAATTGCATGGATTTAATGTAGCAGTTGGCGGCGGAATGGGGATGACACATGGTGATACAAATACGTATCCACAATTAGGACGTGTTATCGGTTTTTGCAAGCCGGAGCAAATGGTCGATGTTGCAGAGAAATTGATTACGATTCAGCGTGATTATGGCAATCGTTCAGAGCGTAAGTATGCGCGTTTTAAGTATACGATTGATCGTCATGGACTTGATTGGTTAATAGAAGAGCTTCATTCACGCCTTGGCTGGAAGCTAGAGAAGGTGGAATCCTATCACTTTGACCACAACGGGGATCGCTATGGATGGGAAAAAGGTGTAAAAGGACGCTGGCATTTTACCTTGTTCATCCAGAACGGTCGTATAAAAGATGACGGCGATTATCAAATGATGACGGGGTTGCGTGAAATTGCCAAGAAACATAATGGCGAATTTCGATTGACTGGGAATCAAAACGTTATTATTAGCAATGTAACAACAGCGAAGAAAAAACAAATTAATGCACTAATCGAGCAGTATGGATTAACAGATGGCGTTCATACGTCGGCATTGCGACGTAATTCAATGGCATGTGTTTCCCTTCCAACATGTGGCTTAGCGATGGCAGAATCGGAACGGTATTTACCAACACTTGTTAGTAAAATTGAACTTATATTAGACGAAGCTGGTCTACGTGAAGAAGATATTACAATTCGAATGGCAGGCTGTCCAAATGGTTGTTCTCGAGCTGCTTTGGCGGAGATAGGCTTTATTGGAAAAGCGCCAGGTAAATACAATCTCTATTTAGGGGCAGGTTTTGCTGGCGAGCGCTTAAGCAAAATGTATAAAGAGAATATCGGAGAAGCAGAAATCTTGGAAACCATCGAGCCAATGTTGTTTGATTATGCAAAAGAAAAAGAAGATGGTGAGCATTTTGGCGACTACGTTATCCGAGCTGGTTTAATTAAAAAGACTGAATCAGGACTCGATTTTCATAAGTGAAAGAAAACAAGAACCTGGAATAGTCAGACCGTAAACAAATACCTCTGAGATTTTATCTCAGAGGTATTTGTGCCTCGTTGGAGTGGGTGACGCTTTACGTCTTATATCCAGTATCTACAGTGACAGTATGTGGGTTCAGGACTTTTTCTTTTTATTGATCAAAAAGAGAATGGAACACTTGATTATTATGGATATTCACAGGTTTTACAATCGAACCAAGTATGAAGCAGGCAACATATGAGGTTGTATTTTTGTAGCTCGTTATTTGCATTCTTTTATTGGGAAATTCAGCAATTAGCGAAGTGTATGTAGGGAGCGACGGCAAGGCATGTGCCTTCACTTCGTTATTACGGGACTCTGTAAAAAAGAACCTATTCCATTAAAATGGAATAGGTTCTTTTTGTTTTATGGAAAATAATCATAAAATTGATTTGGTCTTAAGAAAAACGTAAGCTTTTACTAAGGGTTAAATCATATATACTGAAAGTGAAGGATTGTGTAAAAGGAGGCAAAAGACTCTAATGGCTATTAACATACTTGTTGTAGATGATGAAAAAGAAATTGCTGATTTAATAAAACTATATTTAGAACTCGAACATTATGTCGTCCATACATACTATACTGCTGAAGAAGCGCTTGAATGTATTGAGAGAGAGAAATTGGACTTAGCTATATTAGATGTTATGTTACCAGGGACGGATGGTTTCTCAATCTGCAGGAAAATAAGAGAGAAACATAACTATCCTGTTATCATGTTAACGGCAAAAGATGGTGAAGTGGATAAGATTACTGGTCTAACTCTAGGGGCAGATGACTATATGACAAAACCGTTTCGCCCTCTTGAATTAGTCGCAAGGGTAAAGGCACAGTTAAGGCGATTTACTACATATAATCAAATTGAGACAGGACAAAGCAATGATCATCTGATTGCATTTTCTGGACTTATTTTAGATAAACACTCCCGTAAATGCGTATTAAATGAAAAACCACTGGTTTTAACACCAAAAGAATTTTCTATCCTATGGTTTCTCTGCTTAAATCGTGGACGAGCAGTTAGTTCAGAGGAGTTATTTCAGGAGGTATGGGGAGAAAAGTATTTTAACAGTAACAATACAGTGATGGTACACATACGTCATTTACGAGAAAAAATGAATGATATTGCAGAGAATCGCGACTATATCAAGACTGTATGGGGAGTAGGTTATATGATTGAATAAGCAGTTTAGCCAACTCAAGCAAAAGATGATTGGTCAGGTACTATTAATTGCAATATTGGCTGCAATAATGGGGTTTGTTTTCTACTATGTTTTTGTAGATGGAATCTTGCAAGCTCCATTTGCGGAAATGGTCGTTTCAATAATTGTCGCTCTGTTTAATCTTGATTACTATGAAGCGGTTAATGTGTATTCAAGGATCTTTAGGCAAAATAAAGTGCTTTGGCTTGCGTTCGGATTTATTGTGCTTTTGTTGATCGTATTTTATTTCGCTCTATCAAGGTTTAAGAACTATTTTATTGCAATTAGTGAAGGAATTGATCGTTTGGCAGAGGAGTCAGATAAAGAAATCGTATTACCCGAAGAACTTGATTTTATGGAGCGAAAATTAAATTCAGTCAAAGGAGCACTCCAAAAAAGAGCGCAGGCAGTACAGGAGGCGGAACAACGTAAGAATGATCTTGTTGTTTATTTGGCACATGACATTAAAACGCCATTGACGTCCGTAATTGGTTATTTAAGTCTATTAAGTGAAGCCTCCGATATGCCAATTGAACAAAAAGCGAAATATGTGGACATCACATTAGAGAAAGCGTACCGTCTTGAACAGCTCATTAATGAATTCTTTGAAATCACACGGTTTAATTTACAATCAATTGTCTTGGATAAAGAGACAATCCCTCTGCCGTTTATGCTGATGCAATTGGCTGATGAATTTTACCCTTTGCTTGCACCAAGAGGACAAAAGGCTAATGTCAATGCAGAAGAAGGTATCAAAGTTTATGCTGATCCAGACAAGCTCGCACGTGTATTTAATAATATCCTTAAAAATGCAATTGCTTATAGTGAGGAGAATAGTGTAATTGATATTAGTGCTTTAAAGAAAGATACCTCTATAATTGTTTCGTTCAAAAACAGAGGAAAGGCTATTCCTGCTCAGAAATTAGAGTTGATTTTTGAAAAGTTCTATCGCCTAGATTCAGCAAGAGGTACGCAAACAGGTGGTTCTGGATTAGGACTTGCCATTGCAAAAGAGATAATTGTAGCCCATGGTGGTACCATTTCAGCAATAAGTAATGAAGAAGAAACGGTCTTTACTGTTATGCTCCCCTTAAAAAATTAAGGAAATCTTAAGGTTTTGCTAAATAGAAGTTAAAAAACAACAAGTTCTTACATGGTTCAATAGAAGCATGAGAAAAGAGGAGTTGTTTTTAATGAGATCTTACACATTTAAAGAGAAAGTTGCAGCCGCTTGTGTTTTGGTATTTGTGATAGGTGTCTTATTGGTAATGGAGAATCACTATTCATTAACAGGGTTGGATAAAACAGAAGGATTAATTGAGCTAAACATTGCAAGCAACCATGCTATTTTAACAAGGCTAGGTGCTGAAGATGAGGTCTTAATGGAGAAAGCTAGTGACGAATCGTTTTATCCTGCTTCGTTGACAAAAATGATGACGGTTCTTGTGGCAATTGAAGAAACAAACAACATGAGTGAGCCTGTTTTACTTTCTGGACAACTTTTTATGAACTTAGAAGGAACAAATTCTTCAATGGCAGGATTTGTTCCTGACGAAGAGGTGGCTTTAATTGATTTACTGTTTGGAGCAATGCTGCCATCAGGTGCCGAAGCTTCTTTAGGACTCGCAGTACATATAGCAGGATCTGAAACAGCTTTTGTTGAAGAAATGAATGCGAAGGCAAGAGAACTCAACTTGCAAGGCACACATTTTACAAATGCTACTGGATTACACGATGCAAACCAGTATACAACGAGTGAAGACATGGCACTGTTGTTGAAATACGCCCTAAACAATGAACAATTTCGTGAGGTGTTTACGACTAAAACCCACGTAACAAACCCGACGGCACAACACCCGGATGGAATAACTCTACAAAGTAGTTTATTGATGAGAGCGGTTAATACGGATATGAGTGGTGGAGAACTTCTTGGTGGGAAAACTGGCTATACGAAGGAAGCTGGATTGTGCTTAGCAACTCTTGCTGTTGTAAATGGAGAAGAATATATTCTTATTACTGCTGAAGCAGACGGAAATCATCATACAGAACCTTATCACATTCAAGATGCTATCGATGTGTATGAAGGAGTTGCTTACCAATTATGAGAGAACAATTCAATCCTTAGTAAGGCTTAAGGAAGCCCAAATGAAGATTTTTTAAGTGAATCCTTTCTTTTTTGATTGACATCTGGTATAATAAAGGATTGTAGAATGAAAATCCATTCGCCTTCGGAAAAATAGCGAATTAATTATAGCAGATACAATATAGAAAGAGGGATCGAAATGACTAAGGAATCGATATATGGCTTAACGATGGCTCAGTTAACCGATTGGCTGACAGAGCGAGGATATAAAAAATTTCGTGCGACGCAAGTATGGGACTGGCTTTATCGGAAACGTGTCAAATCGTTTGCGGATATGAGCAATGTCAATAAAGGCTGTCTTGACTTGTTAGAAGAAAACTTTTCGATGGAAACATTGGAAGAGCATGTGCGTCAAGAATCAAAGGATGGCACGATTAAATTTCTATTTAAACTTAGTGATAACAACTTAATTGAAACGGTTTTAATGCGCCATAAATATGGTCTCTCGGTTTGTGTAACAACTCAAGTCGGTTGTAACATCGGTTGTAGTTTCTGTGCAAGTGGATTATTAAAAAAGAACCGCGATTTATCAAGCGGTGAGATCGTTGAACAAATTCTCAAAGTTCAATTCCATCTAGACTCAAAAGGTCAAGACGAACGCGTCAGCCATGTTGTTGTGATGGGAATCGGTGAGCCGTTTGATAACTTTAAGAACACAGTTGATTTTCTTGACGTCATCAAAGACCATAAAGGCCTTGCAATTGGCGCGAGACATATCACTGTTTCTACAAGTGGTCTTGCTCATAAGATTAAAGAGTTTGCCGACTTAAAGACGCAAGTCAATTTGCTGTATCGTTACACGCGCCAAACGATGAGCTTCGTTCTCGAATTATGAAAATCAACAAAGCGTTCCCTATCGAGAAATTAATGGACTCGGTAAACTATTATTTGGATACAACAAACCGCCGAGTAACATATGAGTATATTCTTATAAAAGATGTAAACGATCATAAAGAAGAGGCTCTTGAACTTGCAGAGTTGATTGGAGATAAGCGCCATCTTTCTTACGTTAACTTAATTCCGTATAACCCAGTAGATGAACACGGTCAGTATCAACGAAGCACGCCTGAAGCGATTTCGCAGTTCTTCGATACATTGAAGAAAAAAGGGATTAATTGTGGTGTCCGGTTGGAGCAAGGTACCGACATTGATGCGGCGTGCGGTCAACTGCGGAGCAAGCAAGAGAAGAAAAAGAAAGAGAAGGCTGTATAATGTAGTGCGCCTTATTTGGCAAATTTGCCGAATGGGGCGTTTTTCGTATTAATTAGAAAGAAAAGCGAGACGGGAAGATGATTTATGAGATCGGTTTGGATGGGACCGATGATATTAATGCACAAGAAGCATGTTTTTTTACGAGAAAAACCATGATTGTTGCCATCTTTCAATCGTTGAAAACGAGAAGGGGATTACCTCTACCAATATATCTTTCAAGGAAAAGGGACGAGTTGGAGAAGTGGCTATGTTTAAAACAACTCCTCCTATTTAAAAATCAAATTTACTTTTCTTTGAACAAGTGGTGGGAAATTATGTAATTAAAATTGTCGTTGGGATACATTGTTGCTGACAAAAAAACTTCTTTCCTTTGGAATTCAGCATTTGCGATTCGGCCTCATTTACCGTCCGGACAAACGTTTTTCGGTTTGCTATGGAAGATGGTGTTGATCCGCTAGAAGCATGGGGAGAGAAAAATCTATGACAAGAGTCATATAGAATACCTTACACGCATGAATGGTTTTTCGCATAGTGACTGCTAAACTAAAAAGTAGGTTTAGAAAAAGGAGTGAAAAACATGAGAATACCTTCTTTCATCGGTATTGGCAGCTGGATCGTAGCTGCCGCCTATTTTTTGTATGAGCCTCTCGCAATTGCTGCATCTCAAGCGACCTATAGCGCGATTCAACAGCCAATGAGCGACTTAGGCGTTACTGAATGCGGACTAAATACGTATCCATGGGCAGATTATGACATTTGTTCCCCTCATGCTGCTATCGTGAATGGTTTGTTTCTGCTTACAGCGATCTCAATTAGTGTGGGTGCTTTTTATTTGTATCAGGAGTCACAGAAGAGCCAAACGATTAAGGTAGCAGTTGGATTATTGCTTGTGTTTTCTATTGGCAATGGGTTTAGCGTCATTCCAGCAAATGTTCATTTCAATTGGCATACTGTACCTGCTATGGTTGCTATGGTTGCAGTGATTCCTGCAATCGGTTTGTTTGGGTTAAATACGATAAAAGGCAAATGGTTGTCGTACATCTGTTGTTTCCTTACGCTATTAATTCTCGTAGGATTCATTCTTATCGCCTTTTTTTCGCTGGAAATTGGAGGACTGTTGCAGCGTGTTTTCTACGGCTTGATTTATAGTTGGGGCATTGGAATGAGTATTGTCATTACGAATAGAAAAACTGGATAAGGCAAGCATGCACATAACGTCTGACTTTTTATGGATAAATCCAAGATTAGCTCAATCAATTAAATAAAATAACAACCGAGCTAAATTGTCAAACTCCGTGTCCGAATCTGTCATTTTAAACAACACGCGAACCTCGTCGGTGCGCTCTATCACTTTATTAAACATGCTATTTAAAACGAGAGGTTCACAACCATTACTTCAGATCGACTACCTATTCGAAGTGCAGGTCCCCAAAAGCCGAAGCCGGATGTTGTAAATGAGTGTAGTTGTTCATCATGTAAATATCCCCAATCATTGTCATACAAAGCGCTCGTAATGAGGTTAGCTGGAAAGAGCTGACCTCTATGGGTATGTCCGGAGATAATTAAATCAACTCCGCTATCCCTCGCTACATCAATCTCTCTAGGTTGGTGATCCAATACAACAATAGGCAGTTGTTCATTGGTATCCTCAATCAACTCTGGCAGTGTATGGCGTTCTGAATCAGTATAATCTTTTCGCCCAACAATTGTCAGTTTGCCATCTACGTTAATTTCATCATCCATCAAAAAATGGAATCCAAGCGTATTAAATTCAGTTTTTAGAAGGTGAAGATCACCACCATAATAATCGTGATTACCAGGAACAGCATAAATTCCTAGAGGTGCGCTCATTTCATCCATAATACTTGAAAGGTTATTTTGAAAGTATGGAGTTATATTGTTTTCGATGATGTCACCTGCAAGGAGCACAAGATCAGGTTGCTCCTTGTTTACTGTTTCAATAAAACGTTGCAAATGTCTTTCTCCAATAAGATTCCCTAAATGTAAATCGGCAGCGATGAGCAACTTAAGTTCCTCGCCTTGTTGATCGCGGTTGGCGTTGTCCAATTTAACATCGTATTCTCGAACAACGGGGGACCATGCATTAATAGAACCGTAAACAAGGCCAAAAATAAAAAATACCGAAAGAACATACCCAATGCCAATCTTCCATTTGCGTTTTTTTCCTGATAACCAATAGAGCATGTTTGCGATAGGAAGAAGGATTAAACTATACCCAACAATTGCAAGCCAGTATCCACCTATTAGTTCCAATAAGAATGATGGAAAGAGATAGGATAAGAAAAAAGCTGAAGATAGAAAGATGAAAAGAATGGTTACTATCCATTTTTGTCTAAGAGAAAATGTGGCTTTTAGCCATCTCCATGCATTAAAGCCGATGTAAAATACAAGCATTATATAGATAAGAATAAAAAGCAACGATGTAATAACGGTGGTCATATCTTACCCCCCTTATTTATAAGCAAATGTTTCCATATCCCATCATAGCATTTGCGTCCGTTCAATTGTGAACAATTCAATATTGAGACGTTAAGTTACTTTGCCAATCCGTTTAAACATGGGCATAACTCGGTTTGTACGATAAGATAAGAATATGGACACCTTATAGGTGATAAAAAAGCACAGATGATCGAAATGAACAATTTTAAAATGATTATACGTTAAAAAAGAACAAAAAATGTTGACTAAAGCTTAATTATGTTTTAAATTAACAATATAAGGTGTGAAAAACGAACATGAATCCTATTCAAAGAAGAAAAAAAATTAAAGAATTATTAGTTGCAAATGGAAAAGCGGACATTGATCAATTAGTAGAATCGCTTGATGTATCTCATATGACTATCAGGCGGGATTTAGCTTTACTAGAAGCAGAAAATCAAGTTATACGAACTCATGGCGGCGCTATATTGCATAAGTCATTAATAAAAGAAACACCTTATGCTCGAAAAGAAGTAGAAGAATTACAGGCAAAAAAAAGTCATTGCGAAAGAAGCCGTTGCTTTAATTGAAACGAATGCAACGATCTTAATTGATTCAGGTACAACGACGCTTGAGTTAGTCAGGTTGCTTAAAGATCGTAGTGATTTAACGATTATTACAAACGATATAAAAATCGCAGCGGAACTAATTAATGCCAAACCAAAGTGTATTGTCACTGGTGGGGAGGTCCAGCCTGAAGTAGGGACTTTATATGGATCGCATGCCCAAGAGCTGCTTCGTTCCATTCACGTTGATTTGTTTATATTAGGCGCTCATGCGGTACATGAGAGTGCCGGGGTAACGGCACCAACGCTTGAAAAAGCGAGAATCAAACAATTGATGATGGGAGCAGCAGAGAAAACATGGCTAATAAGCGATTCACGTAAGTTTAGTGAAAAGGCGCTTGCTCATGTATGTGACTTAGAAAACTTAGAAGGTATTATTACTGACGCAAGATTAAGTGAAGATGAGGCGGAGAACTATCACGAACAAATTCGCTTAGTCCAGCTTTAATTAATTGGAGGGGGCCATATGAAGATAGGCGTTATTGCAGATGACCTAACGGGCGCTAATGCTTCTGGCGTAAAGTTAGTAAAACAAGGGTTTCAATCAACAACGATTGTGCACAGTGCTAGCTTGCCTGTGAATAGCTTTTACGATGCAGTCATTATGGATACGGATAGCCGTTATGTAGAGACTGATTTGGCGAAACAACGAGTTAGTCGAGCAATGAGGCAATTAAATGATTGGGGCGCTGCAGTCTTTACAAAGCGGATTGATAGCACCGTAAGAGGAAATATAGGCGCGGAGATTGATGAAATGTTAGTGAATATGCATAGTGATACGATCAGCATCATTATGCCTTCTTTCCCTGATTCTGGTCGGACGATGGCTGGAGGCTATTTGCTTCTTGATGGTGTCCCTCTTCAAGAGACTTACGTTTCAAAAGATCCAATAGCGCCAATCAAAAAATCATATGTACCAGAACTGATTAAGGAACAATCGCAACATCAAGTTGGTTATATTGGCTTAAGTGCAGTAATGGAAGGTCCAAAAGCATTCTTGGAAGGGCTCTCACAAGAACTTTCTAAGGGAAATAAAGTCATTGTTGTTGATGCAACAACAAATGAACAAATTGAAGACGTAGCAGAAGCGTTAGCAAGTAGTGGGAAAACGGTTCTATGTGCTGACCCTGGCCCACTTACGGCATGCTATGCCCGGTCGGTTACGAAAAAGCATAATAAAAAAGCAAACATCCTTGTAGCGGTAGGGAGTGCGACTAGTTTAACAGGTACACAGCTTTCCTATTTAATAGATAAAACAGGTTCTTCTCCCGTATATGTGAATCCAGAGCCACTTGCTAGCTATACGAACTCATGGGAAGAGGAAGTAAATAGGGCAACAGTTGCCGCTCTTAAACAAGCGAAAGAAGATCGCATTTTAATTGTGACTACTCATAAACCTGGACAAGAACTTGTTGATTTGAAGGCAAAAGCACTGATTGAAAATAAAAGCAGTGACGCACTTGCGAAACGAATCACAGATGGATTAGCAACGATTAGCCGAAAACTATTAACAAGTGATACAGTGACATTTGTTGGTTGTTTTACGAGTGGTGGAGATGTAACGGCTTCAGTCTGTGCTCTTGGGCGTGCCAATGGGATCGCATTAAAAGACGAGGTTATGCCACTTGCAGCTTATGGTACATTTGATGGTGGTTATTTTGATGGTCTTCCGGTTGTAACAAAAGGCGGCTTGATCGGTGATAAAAAAGCAATCTATGAATGTGTAAAGTTTATTGAAACTAAATCTAGATAAATAGGGAGAGATTATTCATGTCAAAACCAATTATTGCAGTAACAATGGGAGATCCAGCAGGGATCGGTCCAGAAATTACGATTGGCTCACTCGATAAAAAAGAGATCTATGAGGTATGCACTCCTGTAGTGATTGGAAATGCAGCAGTCCTTGAAAAGTTATTGTCTGTTAAAGAAGCAGATTTGAAAATTAACCGGATTAAAAAAACATCAGAGGCGATTGGTGAGTATGGAACGATTGATGTTATTGATTTCGCAGAGCTAGCAGATTATGAATTTGGGAAAGTAAATGCTGAATGTGGTGCAGCCGCGTTTGAATATATTAAGCACGCAGCTGAGCTCTGCAAAACAAACGAAGCGCAAGCAATGGCAACAGCACCAATTAATAAGGAATCACTTAAAGCAGCCAAAGTGCCTTATATAGGTCATACTGAGATGCTTGCAGGTTTGTCTGGTATCGATGATCCACTCACAATGTTTGAAGTTCGCAACATGCGTATCTTTTTCTTAACGCGCCATTTATCTTTGAAAGATGCGATTGGTCAAATGACAAAAGAACGTGTGCAAGATTATTTAATTCGCTGTGATGCAGCACTTAAACAACTTGGTGTTGAAAGTCGACAGTTTGCTGTAGCTGGTTTAAATCCACATAGTGGCGAGAATGGATTGTTTGGTTACGAAGAAATGGATGAAATCAAACCGGGAATTGAATTGGCAAAAGCGGAAGGGATTGACGCGGTAGGGCCAGTTCCTGCTGATTCGGTGTTCTTCCAGGCTCTTAATGGTCGTTACGATGCGGTGCTTTCGCTTTATCATGATCAAGGTCATATTGCTGCAAAGATGACAGATTTCCATCGGACGATTTCAATAACAAATGGCTTACCGTTCTTACGCACTTCAGTTGACCATGGAACAGCATTTGATATTGCTGGAAAAGGAATCGCCAGCTCTGTCAGCATGGAAGAAAGTATTAAACTGGCTGCGAAATACGCGCCACATTTTGTTAATGCATAACGAAGTTAGGCTGCATCATGCAGCCTATGCTTACCACCAATATAAAAGCGCTTACTTTAAAGGGGGAAATGTTTGTGGATGTACCAGTATCAGGAACTCAAATGATGGTCGGGCTCGCAATAGCAATCATCGTATTAATCTTTCTTGTTGTCAAAACAAAGGTTCATGTATTTTTAGCACTTATCATTGCGGCATCGATAACTGGACTAATTGGAGGGATGACACCACCTGCGGTTGTTGAAGCGATTACACAAGGGTTTGGTAGTACTCTTGGATCCATTGCCATTGTTATTGGTTTTGGTGTAATGATGGGACGAATTTTAGAAGTTTCAGGAGCGGCAGAACGCCTTGCTTATACGATTGTCAAAGTATTAGGAAAACGGAAAGAAGAATGGGCAATGGCGTTGACTGGTTATATTGTTGCTATTCCGATTTTCGTTGACTCTGCTTTCATTATTTTAAGTCCACTTGCGAAAGCATTATCAAAGAAAACGGGAAAATCGATTGTCGCACTGGCTGTTGCATTAGCCGGTGGTGCAGTTGTTATGCACAGTGCAGTTCCACCAACACCTGGTCCGCTTGGAGTAGCTGGGATTTTTGGAATCGACATTGGTTTAATGATTTTAGCTGGAATGATTTTTGCAATACCTATTGTTATTAGCATGGTTATTTATGCGAAATGGTTAGGAAAGAGAATTTATCAACTACCTAGTGAAGATGGGATGGATTGGATTCGCCCAGAGGAACAAATTTCTGTAGATGATTGGATGGAAGAAAAAGAAAGCAAGAACTTACCTTCTTTATTCCGTTCTGCTATGCCTATTCTTGTACCTGTATTACTGATTTTTATGAATACGACAGTTACTGCGATGGACTTGTCTGGAACAATCGTTGACTACATCCGTTTCTTTGGTAACCCGGTAATCGCAGTTGGTATCGCTGTACTATTGGCGATATATGGATTATTCGGTCATGTTCGTCGCTCCGAAGCATTGGAGCGTATGGAAGAAGGGATTAAACAAGCCGGTATTGTTTTACTCGTTACTGGAGCTGGTGGTGCACTCGGCTTTGTTCTTAGAGAAACGGGCGTTGGCGACCATATCGCAGAAATTGTCGTAAATACGGGATTACCGGCGATTCTTCTGCCATTTGTCATTGCAACTCTTGTTCGTTTCATCCAGGGAAGCGGAACGGTCGCGATGATTACAGCAGCATCTATATCTGCACCGATACTTTCTGGAATGGATGTAAACATGGTTTTGGCTGCTCAGGCTGCAGCACTAGGTTCATTGTTTTTCTCCTACTTTAATGATAGTTTGTTCTGGGTTGTAAACCGTACGATTGGTATTAAACAAGCGAAAGAACAAATTCTCGTCTGGTCTGTTCCAACAACAATTGCTTGGTTTGTTTCACTTATCCTACTCATAATTGCAGACTTTATCTTTTAACCTTAAATCAACGAATAAACTAGGTGAGCTATTCTACTCGCCTAGTTTTTTGTTTTTGAAAGAAACATATTTATCGTGATGAATAGAAGTAATGGAAGAATAGATAGGAGTGAAATGATGAAAAAATGCAAATAATGCATTACAGGGTATACATATTCTTATTACAGGTGCGACTGGGGGGATTGGCTTTGAAACAGCCAAAATAGTTGCACAGATGGGTGCCAATGGACGATTACTGGTCGAAACAAAGAAAAACTGACCGAACTAGAAAAGACATAAATGATAAGAAACACGTCTTTGTTTGCCAGCTGACATAGGTAAAGAGAAGGAGCGAAACGAATTAGTAGAAGAAGCAATTAAACAATTCGGTCTTTTGATTTCTGAATTATCTGTTTACTGAGGCTTCGATATTTATTTTGATTATTCTAAAAAAACGTTAGATTACCTGACGAAAAACAAGGACTGATTTGGAAAAAGAGTTAATATAATAGTCTATCACTTGTAATCGGCTTACGCATATACCATTAGAAATAATATAGGGGGAATACGATGAAAAAATATGCAACTCTTTTAACGGCTGGAGTAGCAATGCTTGCTTTAACAGCTTGTGGTGGTGAAGAAACTACAGCTGATGAAGGTGGTTCACCAGTTCTTGACCGTGTATTAGATAGAGGGAACGTCGTTGCTGGAATTAACGGAGAGCTTCCTGGTTTTGGTTACTTAGGGTCAGATGGTAACGCGGCAGGCTTTGATGTTGATTTTGCTCGAGTTGTAGCGGCAGCGGTATTTGGTGACGCTGATGCTATTGAATTCCGTCCCTTGTCTGCTCAAGACCGACTAACCGCTGTACAAACGGATGAAGTTGATGTTCTTTTTCGGAATACAACAAATACTCTCGAACGAGACTCAATGGGTTTGCACTTTGGACCTACCATATTTTATGACGGACAGGGCATTATGGTACGTGCAGATAGTGGGATTGAGACACTTGCAGATCTAGAAGGTGCTCGAATTGCAGTAGATACTGGAACGACAACCGAAATGAATTTAGCAGATCGATTTAGAATGTTAGAAATAGAATATGAGCCTGTTACATTTGATGGTCAGGATCAAGTTGTTGACTCCTATGAATCTGGTAGCGCAGATGCATGGACAACGGATCGTTCTGGACTTGCTGCACGCCTTGCTACGTTCTCAGATCCAGACAATCATATCATTTTACCTGATGTTATTTCAAAGGAACCACTTGCACCTGTAGTGAAGTCAAATGATGCTGCTTGGTTCGATATCGTTAACTGGGCTGTTTACGCAACTATCCAAGCAGAGGAATTTGGCATTGATTCTACTAATATTGATACATTTATGGATTCTGAAGACCCGGAAATACGGCGCTTTTTAGGTATTGAAGGAGAACTAGGTTCTTCAATTGGACTTGAAAATGATTTTGTTATTGAAATTATAAAACAAGTTGGCAATTACGGAGAAATCTATGATCGCCATATTGGCCCAAGCACTGACTTTGGATTGGAAAGAGAGATTAATGAGATTTGGACAAATGGGGGACTACATTATTCACCACCATTCCGCTAAGATAAGCGAAATCCAATGGTTAATTAAATCGAGGCGTGCCTGTTAGGGCAGGCCTTCTATCATGAGGTGATTAGATGGGCGGAATTCGTCGTCTTTGGAATGATAAGCGTTTAAAGCCAATTGCTCTTCAAGCAGTTTTTTTGCTTATCGTTATTTCAGCAATTGCTTTTATCGTAAACAATGTCCTTGTAGGTATGAATCGGCTTGGGATGTCACTTGATTTTTCTTTTTTGAATCGAACAGCATCGTTTGATATATCAGGAGATAGGTTAATTGCTTATTCTGCAACGGATAGTTATTGGCGTGCTATATTGGTTGGGATACTAAATACGTTAAGAATCGCTTTTTTAGGGATTATTTTAGCTACAATTTTAGGAACTTTAATTGGAATTGCGAGGCTTTCTAAAAACTGGCTTTCTCGTACA
The DNA here is from genome assembly GCA_001310375.1 of Bacillus sp. JCM 19041. Lineage (GTDB taxonomy): Bacteria > Bacillota > Bacilli > Bacillales > Bacillaceae_D > Shouchella. Next base: position 24,798 of record BAXC01000022.1, read on the forward strand.
GTTTCAAAAACGTACGTTGAAATCTTTAGGAATACACCACTACTCGTGCAAATTATTATATGGTATTCTGCTGTATTTTTGACGCTACCTCTTATTGAAGCAGAGTCTTCATTAGGAAACTTATTTTATTTTAGTAATCGTGGGATTGCAATGCCGTGGGGTGTTACGACTGGGGCAACAATTGTATGGGTTATTGCTGCACTAGTCGGTCTCGTAATTGCGATTGTTTTGTACAGGTTGAGGAGTAAACAACAGTTAGATACGGGTACGGATAAACATCCATTCCTATGGTTTATTGGCGTCATGATAATAGCATTGTTGACCGCATTTCTTATTACATTCCAAGGGCCTCTGCAACTAACAATACCGGAGGTTAATCCAAATGGAAGAGGCTATATAGGTGGGTTTGTGCTATCTCCAAGTTTAGGTGCTCTCCTCATTGCACTTGTCATGTATACATCTGCTTTTATCGCAGAAATCGTACGAGCTGGAATCATGGGAGTAAATAAAGGCCAACGAGAAGCGGCGTATTCACTTGGGTTAAAGGAATCTACAGCGCTGCGTCTTGTTATTTTTCCGCAAGCGTATCGAATTATTATTCCACCTATGACAAATCAATATCTTAATCTAACAAAAAACTCAAGTTTGGCAGTAGCTATTGGATATCCAGAAATCGTTTACGTAGGCAACATCATATTAAGTCAATCGGGACGATCTGTGCAGATGATCATCGTTATGATTACTTGTTATCTGATTTTTAGTTTGTTGACATCGTTATTTATGAATTTATTTAATAAATACACGCAATTGGTAGAGAGGTGAGGAGTTTGAGTCAATCTGAATTAAACAATATGCCAATACCAACGCCTCCACCAAATGTCAAAAAATCTCCAGGGGCTTGGTTAAGAGATAATTTATTCCCTAATTGGCGCCAGACCATCTATACAGTTGTTCTAGCCATATTTGTTGGGTTACTACTATACAATGTTCTTCATTGGGTGTTCATAATGGCAGATTGGTCGGTCATTCCACCAAATTTCAAATTGCTTATGTCTGGTCAATACCCGGTAGACGAGTTATGGAGATTGTGGGTAGGTTTATTAACACTATCTTTATTACTAGGGGTTTCTTCCGGAATTTGGAAAGGCACCCTGACACATTTGAATTTGTTTCTAGGTGGTATTTTCTTAGTTTGTTTAGTGTTACCCTTTGTTGCAGTGGAAACGCGAATGTGGCTAGGTGGGGCAATTGTCTCACTTGGTGTAGGTTATGTAATTGGTCACTTATTCTCCTTGAAAAGGGTAGTGCTCCTATTATGGTTAGTTTTCGTTCCGTTCGCTGCTTTTTTATTAGATGGCTTTGGCTTTTTAAACAGCGTTGGGACGAATTTATGGGGAGGGTTTTTACTAACGCTATTGCTTGCTTCAGTTGCGATCCTACTTTCTTTTCCATTGAGCTTACTCCTTGCGCTTGGAAGACGCAGTAAGTTGCCAGTTGTTAAGTATACATGTATTGCTTATATTGAGTTAATTCGAGGAGTACCACTTATTACAATACTTTTCGTCGCTCAAATCATGTTGCCTCTTCTACTAGGTGGAACAACAACAATTGATCATATTTTTAGAGCAATGATCGGTTTAACACTCTTTAATGCAGCTTATTTGGCAGAGAATATTAGAGGAGGATTGCAATCGATACCTCGTGGACAGTTTGAAGCTTCCCATGCTCTTGGATTAAGTGCACCAATTATGACATTATTTATTATTCTGCCACAAGCACTACGAGCGGTTATTCCAAGTATGGTTGGACAATTTATTGCAATCTTCAAAGATACGTCTCTTGTAGCGATTATTGGGTTAATCGATATACTCGGTATGGCGAGAACGATTGCAGCTAATCCGGGGTTTCTAGGTCGTCAAATGGAGTTATTCTTATTTGTAGCTTTTGTCTTTTTCATTATTTGTTCGATTCTATCGTATACAAGTAGACGTGTTGAAAAGTCTCTTGGTGTGGGCGATCGGTAAGCGGAACATTTGGTTGGAAATCAATAGTAGAGAGCAGGGAGGTAATTTATTATGGAACGCACAGAAGATATGTCAACGACGTTAGAAGAATTTGACCACGGGGTACCTCTTGCGGAACGTGATGATATTATTTCATGTGAAGGTGTTAATAAATGGTTTGGAGACTTACACGTTTTAAAAGATGTCAATTTGCATGTTAAACGTGGAGAAGTGCTTTGTGTTCTCGGTCCATCAGGTTCGGGGAAATCAACATTTATTCGCACATTAAATGGATTGGAAGAGATCCAGCAAGGCACAATTAAAATTGATGGTACAACACTTTCCAATGAGATTAAGGATATTGACACAATTCGTCGAGAAACAGGCATGGTTTTCCAACAATTTAATCTGTTCCCTCATATGACGATTAAAAAGAATATTATGCTTTCACCTTTATGGGTTCGGAAGTGGCCAAAAAATAAGGTGGAGAAAAAAGCGTTAGACTTACTGGATCGAGTAGGAATTCCGGAGCAAGCAAATAAGTACCCAGGGCAATTATCTGGTGGTCAACAGCAACGAGTAGCGATTGCAAGGGCTCTTGCGATGGAACCAAAAATCATGCTTTTTGATGAACCCACCTCGGCGTTGGATCCGGAGATGATTAAAGAAGTTCTTGATGTAATGAAAGAACTCGCAAAAACAGGAATGACCATGGTTGTCGTGACGCATGAGATGAATTTTGCTCAAGAAGTAGCCGATCGAATTATTTTGTTTGATCAGGGAGATATAATTGAAACGGGAACACCAAAGGAAATGTTTACGAATCCAAAGCATGATCGCACAAAGCTATTCCTATCACAAATTTTATAATGAAAAAAAGCTGCCTAACAGTCCACATGACTTTAAGGCAGCTTTTTTATGAATATTGGTTATCAACATGTTGATTATCAGGTTCGCAGAGAGAATTAGCATAGCGGTGAGAAATGATGGAGTAGATGATTTTCTTTGCGATCTTATCAATATGCAAATTTTTTCGATACTGGACATAAACTCGATTTGGTATTCGGTTAATTTCCTCAATTGATTTTGTTACAATATCACCTTTATAACTGTAGTCTACACCTAATCTTGGAGTAATCCCGATACCAATTCCATTTCTTACAGCTTGAACAAGCATCTCGTTATTATCAACATCAATCCTTGTTAACCCTTGTACTCCTAACAATTGCTGATCAATTAGTTGCCATAAAGTAGATCCTCTTCTATAACTTATAATTGTTTCCCCTTCTAAATCCGTAAGTAAGAGATTTTTTTTAGTACATAGAGGGTGGTTTTTCGGCAAGGCGACAACAAGATTATTTTCAAACAAATATTCCGATACGAAATTCTGACTCGCAGGTAAGACAACTCTAGAAAAAATCAAATCCAACTCTCCATTTATGGCTCTCTCATTTAAATTAACGGAGTCATAGCCTTCCTTTATATGAATATCAATTCCACCCGCCTCTTTTATCGTTTTTAGCAATTTGACAATAAAGGACATCGAGTAACCTGGAGAAAAACCGACTTTAATAATTGGCTCTTTTACAATCGTTTTAATTTGTTTGGCGTGTTGCATGTAAATAAGAATGTTTTTTGCATAATCGATAAAAAGCTGGCTTTCTTGAGTTAGGTGAATTTCATGACCAACACGACTGAAAAGTTTGCATTGGAGGTTTGTTTCAAGAGCTTTAATACGTGAAGTAATAGTTGGTTGTGTCACATTAAGGTGACAGCCTGCTTTAGAGTAACTTTTAAAGGTAGCAACTGCTAAAAAAGTTTTTAACTGATCTTCATTCAATTTCATTACCTCCATAGGAAAATTGAGTAAAGCAAAACGGTAACCGCTTTCAATCAATAATAGATAGAGAGTGACGAGGGTGTCAAACAGAAGACAGAAACATTGAATAAATCTGAACTATCAATAAAATATTTTTTGTTTTTCGATGTATATTCAAGAAATGATTAATTGGAGTTAAAGAAGAGTGTTATCTATAATTGTGAGTAAGAGACAGTTAGATGAATAATGTAAAGCGCTTACAAGCGAAAGGTGTGATAGTAATTGGAAGCATCATTAAATGGGAAAATAGCCATTGTGACCGGTTCTGCTAGAGGGATTGGATATGGTATAGCAAAAAAGTTAGCCCAATCAGGTGCGACACTATTATTATGTGGAACTGATTCTAGTCGGACAAAAGAAGCTGCGAAAGAGCTGTCGCAAGAGATCAACACAGATATTGACTATTTCGTTGGAGACCTTTCCAAAGAAGAGCAAGCAGGAAAAATGGTTGACTTCGCTCTTAGTAAGTGGGGGAAGATTGATATTCTAGTGAATAATGCTGGGGGTGGGGTTATTCTTCCCTTTCTAGAACAAACACCTGAGACATTAAAAACAACGATCGATCGTAATTTATGGACTACTATTTGGTGTAGCTATAAAGTGTTGCCACACATGGTTAAGGAAGAAAAGGGGAGAATTATTAACATTGGAGCAGACTCAGTAAGAAATGGATTATGGGATCATGCTGCTTATAATGCTGCGAAGGGTGGAATGCATGCAATGACTACTGGTCTTGCAAGAGAATTTGCGAAGTATGAAATCACTGTTAATACAATCGCCCCACCAGCAGTTGATTGTGTCGCGCTGGATGAAATAAGAGAACGAGATGCTAGGCTTGTTGATAAATATATTGAAATTATCCCTAAAGGTAGAGCAGCAAAAGTAGAGGAAGTTGCAGATGCCGTTTGGTATTTGTCTACTGATGGGGCTAGTTTTATCAATGGTCAAGTCATTAGTGTAAATGGCGGTAGCAATATGCTTTAATCAAATTGAATGTAGGGGGATAAAAAATGAGAGATCAATTTGTAATAGACGATAAGAAAAAACATGAATTCCTTGTACATCGCAGTGTTTTTACGGATACAGAAATTATGGAGAAGGAAAAGAAGGAGATTTTTGATAAATGTTGGTTGTTCATAGGTCATGAATCGGAAATTACCAATCCAGGTGATTATAAACGAAAGAAAACGGGTGGGAGAAATCTATTATTTGTCCATGGTCAGGACGGAGTCATAAGAGCTTTATACAACTCATGTCCACACAGAGGCGCACTTGTTTGTAGAGAAAGTGAAGGTAATTCAAGGGTTTTTCGCTGCTTTTACCATGCTTGGAGTTTTAAAAACGATGGCGAATTAGTGGGGATGCCAGGCAAGGATGGTTTTCCTAATGACTTTAATTGTGATGGAAGCAAGAATATGAAATTAGTGCAACGACTGGAAACGTATCGGGGATTTGTTTTCGTTAATTTTGATAATAATGCCGTTTCCTTAGAAGACTATCTTGGAAATGCAAAAGAATATATTGATTTAGTTGTTGATCAATCAGAATCAGGGCTTGAGGCGCTAGGAGGCGTTCAAGAATACAGTGTTAGCGCGAATTGGAAGCTTTTAGCTGAAAACAGTGTTGATTTATACCACGGTATGCCGACCCATAAAACCTACTTTGATATTAAACAAGCACAGGATAAAAACCTTAAGAAGGTAAAGTTAGAAGGTAAAGGAGTTAGCTTAGGCAATGGTCACGCTGTAATAGAATATATTGCTCCTTGGGGCAGACCGGTTGCTCAGTGGACTCCGATTTGGGACGAGGATCTTAAAAAGGATATGGAAGAAATTAAAGTGAATTTAGTGAAAAAGTACGGAGAAGAACGGGCTGACCGAATTGCGAATTATAATCGTAATATTTTGATTTTCCCTAATCTTGTTATAAATGACATTATGGCAGTGACGGCTAGAACATTTTATCCGTCTAGACCTGGTTATATGGAAGTAACAGGATATGCTCTAGCGCCCAAAGATGAAGACGCCGCACACCGAATCGCAAGGAATAATAATTTTCTTGAGTTCTTAGGTCCGGGTGGTTTTGCAACTCCTGATGACAATGAAGCACTTGAACTATGCCAAGAAGCATATAACAACAATCAAGAAGTTGAATGGAATGATATATCTAAAGGAATGGTTCGCGGTGAAGAAAATGTATTGGCGACTGACGAAATTCAAATGAGGAGTTTTTGGAGGCAGTACAACACATTATTACAGCAATCCATCAAGAAGGAGGCGAAACAGACATGACCGTTGAACGTCAAGATGTGATCGACTTGCTATATAGGGAAGCGAAACTACTAGATGAGTGGCAGTTGTTAGAATGGCAGATTTGTTTACGGATGATGGAACGTATATTGTCCCCCCTCTTGGGAAACCAAATGCAAGCCCGATGGATTCACTCTTTTTATCCATGATGATCGTTCTAGGTTGCAAGATCGAGCAGAACGGTTGTTAAAAAAAGAGGCACACGTCGAGTATCCCCATTCTGAAACGATTCGCAATTACCATAACATCATTGTGAGTAATCTGGATGCGGAGACGATTACAGCCGAATGTAATTTCACAGCCTATCGAACGAAAAGGGAGGTCATCGATACATTTGTTGGCAAGCAGATGTATGAGGTCGTTCGTAAAAATGAAAAACTTGCAATAAAGAAGAAAAAAGTTATTTTAAACCTTGATAGCCTAAGGCCTCACGGAAAGATAAGTTTAATACTATAAAAAATGTGTGAAAGAGGGGGCATGTAATGGATTCGTCGGAAGAACTGTATGACATGACGATTATAGGTGGAGGTCCAGTCGGCATGTTTACTGCTTTTTATGCAGGTATGCGACAAGCAAAGGTGAAAATAATCGAAAGCTTACCACAGCTTGGAGGACAATTAACCGCACTATACCCTGATAAATATGTCTACGATATAGCTGGCTTTCCTGAAATAAAAGCAAGTGAACTTGTCGAAAAACTCACAATTCAGATGAATCAATTTGAAAACACAGTATGCCTTAATGAAGAAGTACAGGAAGTAGCAAAAGAAAACAACTATTTTGTGTTAAAGACAAACACTCACATTCACTATTCACGGACCATTATCATTACTGCGGGAAATGGCGCATTTAAACCAAGACAAATGAAATTACCAAATGAAGAACGGTTTTCACAAATGAATCTACAGTATAGTATTGACCGTTTGGATCGATTTGAAGGGAAAGAGGTTGTGATCTTTGGAGGTGGTGACTCGGCTGTAGACTGGGCACTTATGCTGGAGAAAATAGCATCAAAAGTAACGATTGTTCACCGGAGGGACCGGTTTAGAGCGCATGATTATAGTGTGAAACGTTTGAGAGAATCAACAATTAATGTGCTCACCCCTTATATCCCCGATGAGATTATAGGTTCAACTCGAGTTGAGGCAATTAAGATGAGAGATACAACAGGAGAGAACAACTTGGTAATAAAAGCGGATGAATTCCTTGTAAACTACGGTTTTGTGTCTAATCTAGGTCCAATTAATAAATGGGGATTATCCATTCATAAACAAGCTATTCTTGTAAACTCGAAGGCTGAAACATCTATACCGGGAATATACGCAGTAGGAGATATTTCTACTTATGATGGCAAGGTGAAGCTAATGGCAACTGGTTTTGGAGAAGCTCCAATTGCAGTTAGTAACGCAAAGGTCTATCTAGATCCTGAAGAGTCTCTTCATACTGCGCACAGTACTTCTGTTATGAGCAGGGATAAGAAAAAACAAACAGTCGTAAATGGCTAAAACTATTTGGAGGTTGATAAAACATGGCACATACAACAGAATCAGTTATTCAAAATGACTCTTCACAGGAAAGATTGGATACTTATTTACGCACGGTTGCCCACTTGGGACATGTGGAAATTAGCGTAACGAACTTTGAAAAATCGTTGTGGTTTTATACAGAAGTGCTTGGCCTAGCACTAACGGAAACGGACGGAAACCGAGCATACTTACGGGCATGGCAAGATTTTGATCATCACACGTTAGTTCTTCAAGCTGCAGAAACATCTGAAGTAAATCGTATTGGCTGGCGAGTGACATCAAAAGAATCCCTCGAATTATTTGAACGGCTGTTAACGGAAATGAATATTGATTTTAATTGGGTTGATGGTGGAAAGAAAAAAGCGCTTGGTGATGTGATTCATTTTCAATCACCTGCAGGAATACCGGTGGAATTGTACTGGGAAAAAGAACGGTTTGTAGCAAAAGATGCAAGCATGATGTCGAAATTACCGAGCCATCCAAGTAAGTATACAGGTAAGGGTGTATCGCCACGTCGTTTCGACCATGTTAATTTGATGGTAAATGATGTTCAGAAAGAGCAACAGTGGTGGACGAAATTACTAGGAATTCATCATCGTTATTTCATCCAAAACGAAGAAGATGTTCGTTTAGGTTCTTGGTTAAGTAGAACAAACATTGCTCATGAAATCGCGTTAATGCGGAATGCAAATCAGACGGGGTCTTCCTTTCATCACTTAGCATATTATCTGGATTCTCCCGATGAGCTAATTCGTGCGGCTAACTTAATGGCGGAGAATGGAATCCAAATTGAGTGGGGACCAGGTAAGCATGGTACAAGTGGAGCTCAGTTCATTTATGTATTCGAGCCATCTGGTCATCGAGTAGAAATCTGGACGGGGGGATTCTTGATCTTCTCGCCTGATTGGGAAGCTATTGAATGGCCTGCAGAAGTTGGCAAACTTGGTCTGGAAATGTGGGGAAGTAAACCGCCGGAAACGTATTTTACTTACGGTACAAAAATCGGAGAGTAATAGATAGAATTTCGTAAGAAACGTAGGAGGGGTTGAATGGAACGAACGTTAAAGATTGATTTTCACACACATATCATTTCAGAAGAGTTTCTGAATCTAGCAGAAAAATACGGAGATGATCGGTGGCCAATATTGGAGAAAACATGTAATTGTGGTGCCGCCATCAAAATAAATGGTGAACACTTTAGAGATGTAGAAGACAACGCTTGGGATGCCAAAAAACGAATTGAAGAAATGAATAGAGAAGGCATTGATATTCAAGTCTTATCTCCAATACCGGTTACGTTTAGTTATTGGTCGGATCCAGAGCAAGGCAAGGAAATGGCTCAGTTCCAAAATAACTTCATTGCTTCAATCATTGAGGAGTATCCTGACAGATTTATGGGGCTTGGGACAGTACCGTTACAAGGTGTAAATTTGGCAATTCAAGAAATGGAGAGAGCGGTCCATGATTTAGGACTAAAGGGTATTGAAATAGGAAGTAACGTAAATGGATTGAACCTGGACTCTGAAGAGTTAACTACCTTTTTTGAAGCTGCTCATAATCAAGATATACCATTATTTGTACACCCGTGGGCGACGGTAGGAAAAGAACGTATGCCTCGTCATAACTTTATGTACAGCATCGGCATGCCTTCGGAAACGGCGCTTGCTGCAGGTAGCATTATTATGAGTGGTATGTTAGACAAATTTCCTGATTTGAGAATTTGTTTTGCCCATGGAGGAGGGTCGTTGCCTTACTTGTTAACGAGAATGGATCAAGCGTGGTCAGTATGGCCTCATATTCGTAAAACGGAGAACCCTCCTAGCCATTACGCAAAGCAGCTCTATTATGACTCGCTTGTTTATGATAAAACAAATCTACAATTTATGATTGATCGGCTTGGTGTTGAACAGATTATTGCCGGATCTGATTATCCATTCCTGTTAAGAGAAGCACCCTCAGGTAAAGTGGTAGATGAATTAAGTGAACTGACTGATGAACAAAAGGCGAAAATACATGGGCAAAATGCATTGTCCTTTTTAAAGGTGAAGCAAACCAATCTCCAACACAAATGAATAGGTCCAGGTGAGGTGCTGTTGGACGAGAAAGGGGGGATTTAGTTGGCTCATGTCATATTAGATTCATGCAGCAATGAGAAGGCCGGCGAGTGCGTGAACATTTGTCCAGTCGATTGTATTGAAGAGGGGCCGGGCCAATTCTTTATTGATCCGAATACATGTATTGACTGTGGTGCTTGTGTAGCTGCTTGTCCAATTCAGGCAATTGTTGCTGAGAATGACTTAACATCTGATCAAGAGAAGCACCTAGACAAGGCCGAAGCGTTTTTTGGATAAATGTATAGAAGAAGTGACTATTGATTATTAATAGGTGCTTTAGACCGTAAACAAAATGTCTCTGAGAAAAATCTCAGAGGCATTTTTCTCAGAGACATTTCATTTTAAAGTGTTTAGATCAATTGGAGTTGGAGATTCTTCATCCTCCAACTCCAATTGGCTAACTTTATTAAGTTCATGGTTGCAAAAACAAGACGTTTACTCATTAACGGGCAGTAAAACGCCACTTCAAAACTTAGAGATAAAGAAGAAGTTTAAGTGGGTGATAACTGTCCGTTTTAGAGTGTGTGCTTGCTCGTTTAATGTTCCTATGGTAGCGTTGACATATAACATCATAAAAACCACTAGGGGTGCTAATTTTAGCTGAGAGAGGCGTAGCCTTAACCCTTAATAACCTGATCTAGTTCATGCTAGCGGAGGGAAGTGGGCAAAATGTGTATTTCCTGCCACTTTCCGCTATATGAGAAGTGGTTTTTTTGTGGAGAGGAAGTATTTATGTGAAAATCGATGATATTCTACGACAAGTTGATACGCGAAGTGATGAATTAATTCAACTTATCTCTGATCTCATTTCGTACCAAACAGAGGCACCGCCAGCTAGAAATACTGCAGCTATTCAGGACTACATTGCGCAGCAATTGCAGGCGATAGGTATGAATGTGGAACAATGGGAGCTCTATCCAGGTGACCCCATCGTTGTCGGAGTGAAGAAAGGTGAGAGTCCTAATACTCATCAAAGTTTAATTCTAAACGGACATGTAGATGTAGCTTCTGTTGGAAGTGACGAAGAGTGGAAACATGAGCCCTTTGAACCATATGTAGAGAAGGGCATGCTTCATGGACGGGGAGCGGCAGACATGAAAGGTGGGTTAGGTGCATGTCTATTTGCCTTGAAATTGCTTCATGACAACAATATTCTTCTCCAAGGTGATGTTATTTTTCAGTCCGTTACCGGAGAGGAAGTTGGAGAAGCTGGCACAAAGAGTTGTTGTGAACGTGGATATAAAGCAGATTATGCGCTTGTTGCTGACACAAGCAATTGTGAACTCCATGGCCAAGGAGGCGTTATAACTGGTTGGGTAACGTTGAAAAGTCCAACAACCTACCATGATGGAACGCGCCATCAAATGATTCATGCTGGTGGTGGGGTAAAGGCTGCAAGTGCGATTGAAAAAATGGCGAAATTAATTACTGCTTTACAAGAATTGGAAAGGGATTGGGCAGTTACTAAATCATACCCAGGGTTTCCAGCAGGTGCGAATACGATAAATCCTTCCGTTATTGAGGGTGGACGTCATGCAGCGTTTATCGCTGATGAATGCAAACTCTGGATTACCGTTCATTTTTATCCGAATGAAACAGCCGAAAGTGTTGCAGCGGAAATTGAAGCACATCTACTTGCTGCTGCTCAAGCGGATGTATGGATGAAGGAGCATCCGCCTCCTTTATTTGGGGTGGTTCATCAATGATAGAGGATCGTGGTGAAGTGTTCCCTTCTTTTTCAATTGATGAAAATCATCGAGGAGTGCTTGGACTGAAAGAAGCACATCAATCGGTTTTCTCAAGTGATGCGCGGGTCGCAATGTCCTCATCAGTTAATGATGGAGGGTGGCTGGCAGAGTACGGGATACCAACCGTTTGCTATGGTCCGGGAAAATTAAAACATGCTCACACTGTAGATGAACATGTAGAAATAAAGCAGTTAATCCTGTATACGAAGTCTGTTTTACAATTTATGTTAAATTGGTGTAATCATACAAAAGAGGAGCAATAACATGACATTTACGAAGCGAATTAGAGCGAGTGCAGACTCCATTTGGAAGGCGAGCCACGCTCACCCGTTTGTTCAAGAGCTAGGTCGAGGCACTCTGGATATTGAAGCCTTTAAATATTATATGTGCCAAGACTACAAGTATTTAATTGATTATTCTCGTGTGATGGCCCTCGGTAGTGTGCTCGCACCAGATTTAGAAACAATGTCAGGCTTTGCTGCTGCGTTAGATGAAACATTAAATACAGAAATGGAATTGCACCGAAACTATGCAGCACGATTAGGTATAACGCGTGAAGAATTAGAAGCAACGGTTCCTGGACCCGTCACTCTTGCATATAGTAGCGCTATGCTGGCTGAAGCACAGAAAGGGTCACTTGCCGAATTGATTGCAGCCATTTTGCCTTGTGCTTGGAGTTATTACGAAATTGGAAAAGCATTAGCAGAAATACCAGGAGCGATCGAACATGAGCAATATGGTGAATGGGTGAAAATGTATTCATCAGAGGAATTTGGAGAAATAGCTGAATGGTTGATTACTACGTTGGATAAATTGGCTGATGGTAAGACTGCACAAGAGTTAAACCGGATTGAAGCGATCTTTTTAAATACAAGTCGTTATGAATATATGTTTTGGGACATGGCATATAAACAAGAAGGATGGCCAGTCGAATAAGAAAAAAATAAAACGCCGCTCCTTAACGGGAGACGGCGTTTTTCTGAAGTGGAAATGCTTGTTTTGTGATGGGGGGAGATGGTTTTTTTCCAAGGAACCATGGATTTTTATTGAAAAAGTAAATAAATGGAATTGTTAATAAAACGGTTGTAGTTGTAAAGAAGAAGGTCCATGGCAATGTGTTAGCGGTATCCAAATCAATACCAATTCCGTAATGCATTCCAGCGCGAACAAAATTCAAGATCGGCATGTGGACAAGTAAAATAACAATGGAATTCTTTCCTAAGAACAGTAATGTTTTTGAGTGTTGTATTTTTATGATCAATAGAATAAATGCTGCAATTCCGGCAATGGCGCCTACGTAAAATAAAATACCACTGTCACCAATTATATTTCCTCTCAAGTCTACACGCTCAGAACTAAACGATTGAAGAATAAAGATAAAGAAGAAAAGTACGCCTGATATCGGAATTACTTTGCCCCAAGAGAATTCTTTCCAATAGTGCTTCGTTGCATAGCCGAGTCCATAAAAAACAATGGCTGTTAAAGCAACAAATGCATTCCATGGTAATGCGAACTCAAGTGAAGTAGTAAGGTAACCAATTCCCCCACTTGTTGCTAAGAATAGCATTAAAAACTTTCCGCCGGTTATACGATGGTATAAAAAGAATAATAATTCAACTAGAAATAAACATGTCAGAAACCAAATAGCAGGGTTATATGTTAACTGGTAGTTCCCAGGTGTTGAAAGAAAAATCCCTACAAACGGACTCATTGGATTTACGTCTTCTCCTGGTGTGAAAGAGAAGTGACGAAGAATAAAAAACCATATGAGATATGTGATTGCAGAAAAAAGGAAGTAAGGTAACAATAAACTTCGTGCTTTCTTTTTAATAAAAGACCAAATGCTTATATCATTAGGGCGAAAAACCGCTCCAGATAAATAAAAGAATAATGGCATATGAAAAGCAAATAAAAATGTTTTAAGTGTTGCATCCATTGGGCGTGGCTCATCACAACAAGAATAATACCTAATCCTTTACCTGCATCAATCCAGTTAATTCGCTTGTCCATTATTAATCACATCCTTTGCTAATGAACAAAAGTTTCTCTTAAGATTTAGTATACACACGATATATTGTTGAAAAACCTTGTGAACAATACTTACATACAGCTTTACGTAACTACTGATTTTAACCTTTATTATGCGGTAATTTTTGAAGAGTGTTACAAGAATTGATACGTACTTGATACGTTCGTAAAGAAGTGTTACAAATATGAGAAAATAAATTTTCGGATAAGTGGTTTAAAAAGTTTTTGCACAGGGTAATAGATTTCAGAACTAAAAAATTTCCAGAAAAATGAAGAAGAAGCACCGGGTAAAAGGCTATAATTGTTGAAATGAAATCTGTAAGAGTAGGTACTTTCCTACCAATTTTTCGAATTTTTTATGATTATAGTTGACTGGAAAAACTCCCAGTAGCTACCATGTAAGTATTAACTAATTAGGAGGAGATTTATATGGCAGGAAATATTCGCGTAACACCTGAAGAACTTTTTATTAAAGCTGATGAGTACACTGAGGCGAGTGGACGTGTTCAAGATCTAGTTTCAACATTGGATGGGTATAGAAATCAGTTAGAGGCGATGTGGGATGGCCAGGCTCGTGAAGCATTTATTGCTCAATACGATGAGCTTAAACCTTCATTTCAGCGTATGGGTACACTTCTTGAAGAAGTATCTCAGCAGATTAGAAGCACTGGACAAACGCTTCAAGATACAGACCAGCAGATCGCAAGCAATATTCGCGGCTAATAGGTTTCAAGGGCGCAATTATCGATTGCGCCCTTCCTTATGGAGGAATGTGATGTATATAACAGTTACGATTGATATGCACCGATACAGCGGCAAGCGGTTTGACTTAAGGCTTTCAAACCAATATTCAGCTAAAAAAGTGGTTGATTTGGTATGGGGTATGGAAAATCCGAAGGCTCCTCGGAGAGATGGAAGTTGGATACGTATCCAAAACAAAGACTCCCATTTACATGGTACACAAATACTCGAGCAAAATGGAGTTACAAATGGGGATCGCTTGGAGATTTTATAAGCATTTCTTGAAGGGGTCAGAGACGGAATGGAACAAAAGGCATTTTACTTAGAACAGCAAACCGGTGCAGAGTTTACAAGAGACTCTGGAACGGACACATACAAGTTAATGTTTCAAACAGCTGAAGTGAAGTTATCCGATTCATTGGAAATTGAGTTTTTAAAAGAAAAGGATCAACTATTTGACAGAGTTATTGAGGAAAAAGAAGACGAGCTTATTATTACTGCAACACCAAAGATGAAAATGGTGCCATTTAGCCAATTTCGTAGAAAGTCCCAATATGCCAAGCTGACGATTGCTCACTCGTTGATCTCACTAGTTAAACAACATCAAACAAAAAGACTCAATTTAATTGTGTGCCCGGAAAACCTGCTTGTAAATGATAGTTTACTTGTTTCGTTTATTTATTATGGCGTTAAGGAAAGCTGCCTCCTTATGAACGAGATGAAGATAAGGTATTTTTAGAGCTGCAAACAACGCTTGCAGTGCTCCTAGATGGAGAGCACCGTTTTTCCGAGTACATGAATTTTACTGATACGATGAAGCTCTCTCCTCTTGCGAAGGATCTAATGGAATCTGAAACGTTAGATGGCTTGCTGGAAAAGATCGAATTATGGATTAAAGAAGAAGAGGAAAAAGATGATCAATCGTATGCGCTTCCAAAAAAGAAGTGGACCATCTATAAAACGAGTTTTTTTGTATTAATATTTTTACTTGTTCCTGCCTGTGTGTACATCGTGTATGCGCTATTTTTTCTGCAACCGAGGTACGAAGCGTTTATTTCTAGTAATGAAGCATTTTTAAATACGAATTCGAGCCAAGTGATTTCTGAATTGGAGCCTTATAATCCAGAACAAATGCCGCGTGTTGTTCAATATCAACTTGCCCAATCTTATGTTGCAAATGAAAACTTAAATATGGAACAAGCGGCGAATGTTCAAAACACATTGACACTTCAGTCGGCAGAACCATATTTTCATTATTGGATTGCCATTGGGCGAGGCGATAATGAAGAAGCGAATGACATCGCAAAGAATTTTCAAGATGAACATCTAATCGTATATGCCAATTTAAAATGGCGTGATGAAGTACGCGAAGATACAGATCTTTCTAGTGAAGACCGCGATGCACTGTTAACTGAGATTGAAAGAGTGATTGATGATATATGGAAGCTCTGGAAGAACGGGAAAGAGAGTCAGAGGAAGCGGCTTCACAGCAAAATGATTCAGGTGATGAAAGTGATCAAAGTGAAGAAAATTCAGAGGACAACGCTGATGAGCAAGATGAAAATGAAGATGATTCATCTCAAGATGATGGTGAGGAAGAAGAAAACAATGATGATGAAGACGAAAACGAGTAGGCTAAGTGGGGTGCAGCGATGAACAATGTCTGGATCATGTATGATACTTACATTCAACAATTAGAACTTAGTCAAAATGAGCGTTCCGTTGGGAATTCAGGAAATGTAGATGTATTAGTCCCTGTATTGCATACTGAACACCGTCTTAAGATGAATGAAGAAAACGAATTATGTCAAATCGAAACAGAGGGTGACGTTTGGGAAATAGGTTCTGCACAAACCTATACATATGAAGGGCAAAATCAGTCAGTATCGTTTTTGTTTACAAAAGGGGAGAGGAGCGCTAGTTCGTATTATATAGGTGATCAAACACAATTTACTATTTCTAATGAAGATGGTGCAGATATTAAGGTGCTACAAAATTACTCCCCAGGAACTTGTACCATACAAAGAAAAAACGGAAAGTGGATTGTTCACCCTAAAAGTGGAACGGCCTATGTGAATGGGCGTGCGCTAGCTGCCCGAGATGAAATAAGTAACGGCGATATATTGTTGATTGATTTGTGTTCATTTTCCATTCAAGAAGACGATCTATTAGTGATTGAATCCTCAGCTCAACTTGAAACTAAATTACATCAAATAAAGGTGCCGACTTCGGAAAGAAAAAAGAATTACCCTGATTACCGTCGGACGCCTAGAATTATTTATGAAGAACCAAGCGACCGAGTAACTTTTTCGATTCCAGCTCAGGAAGTGGACGAAAACCCTCGGGCATTATGGCTAATTATCTTGCCTCCACTAGTCATGTTGATAGTAATGGGGATTGTTGCGCTATTAATTCCAAGAGGGATTTTCATTATTATATCAGTAACGATGTTTATGGTAACGCTTATTACTTCAACTGTAAACTACTTTCGTGATCGAAAAACGCGTAAACGAAAAGAGGAAAAGCGTCAACGTGTCTATACAAGGTATTTAAAGGAAAAACGTGAAGAATTACAAGGACTTGTAGAAAAGCAGCGCCATGTATTGGATTATCATTTCCCCTCATTTGAAACAAGTAAATATATGACATCTAACTTAAGTGGTCGAATTTGGGAAAAAACGATGAATGATGAAGATTTTATGGCAGTACGTGTAGGGAGATCCTCTATACCGATAAGTTTTAAAGTTGCCGATCCTGGCGGGGATTTAGCAAACCGTGATCGTGATGAGCTATTAGAAGAAGGAGAAAAACTGAAAGACTACTATTCAAAAGTAGATCATGCGCCCTTAAGTTTGGATTTAGCAAGTGGTTCGATTGGTTATATCGGACAGTTGAAAACGGTGCAACGTGAAGTGGCTCAAATGGTTGGGCAACTTGCATTTTTTCACAGCTACCATGACTTGCGCTTTGTCGCAGTTTTCGGTGAAGACCACTATACGAACTGGGAGTGGATGAAGTGGTTGCCTCATTTTCAATTGCCCCATATGTATGCGAAAGGGTTCATTTATAATGAGCGTACGCGTGACCAATTACTGACGTCTATTTATGAGATGATTCGTGAACGGGATTTGGAGCAAGATGGGAAAAGGAGATTTGGTCCACACTTTGTCTTTCTCATAGCAGATCGAGGACTTATTAGTGACCATGGGATTATGGAGTATTTAGAGGGACCTAATAAAAACCTAGGATTTTCAGTTGTTTTTATAACAGATGCACAAGAGAATATAACGGAATATGTCCATACAATCGTTAAAGCGATTAATAAGAAAGAAGGCGAAATTGTTATACGTGATCGTAAAGCCGAACACAAACGTTTTGTTTATGATGAACATCGAGATGAAACAAATGAGTCGTTTGCGCGCACGTTAGCATCTTTAAATCACTTGAGAGGCATGAGTCGCTCGATTCCAGATATGGTTTCGTTTTTAGAGTTGTTTGGTGTTCGGCAGACGAGGGAGTTAGAGATTGGAAAGCGATGGAAAACAAGTAATAGTGCTGAGTCACTAGCGGTTCCAGTTGGGTTTAAAGCAAAAGATGACTTACTCGAATTAAATGTCCATGAAAAAGCCCATGGACACATGGGTTATTGGCAGGAACAACGGGATCTGGAAAGAGTGAATTCTTACAAACGTACATTTTATCGTTGGCAGTCCACTATCATCCTCATGAAGTTGCGTTTTTGTTGATTGATTACAAAGGCGGAGGTATGGCCCAGCCATTTAAAAACATTCCACATCTGTTAGGGACAATTACGAATATAAACGAAAGTAAGAACTTCAGTATGAGGGCTTTGGCTTCAATAAAAAGTGAATTAAGAAAACGGCAGCGCCTTTTCGATGAGACGATGGTTAATCACATTGATAACTATATGGATTTATATAAACAGAAAAAAGTGCTCGAACCGATGCCTCATTTATTTATTATCTCTGATGAATTTGCTGAATTAAAAAATGAAGAGCCTGAATTTATTAAAGAACTGGTCAGTGCTGCAAGAATAGGGCGTAGTTTAGGAGTACATCTTATTTTAGCGACGCAAAAACCAGGGGGAATTATAGATAATCAAATATGGAGTAATGCCAGGTTCCGCGTTGCATTAAAAGTGCAGGATGGTCAAGATTCTAAGGAAATTTTAAAAAATACAGACGCTGCTAATCTAACTGTTACGGGCAGAGGTTACTTACAAGTAGGAAACAACGAGCTGTATGAAATGTTCCAATCTGCCTGGAGTGGTGCGCCATATTTACGAGAAACACATGAAGGGGAAGAAGATGTTGCACTTGTTACTGATGCTGGTCTTGTGCCGGTTTCGAATGTGCAAGTAGCACCTCGGAAAAAACAAAAAAGCAAAACAGAGATTGAAGCAGTTGTAGAAGAGATTGTCTCAACAACAGAAAAATTAGCCATTCCGAAAGCATCAAGTCCTTGGCTTGAACCACTTGGTGTTTGGATTCAACCGAAGGAAAACAAGGGATTGAAAAAGTCTTTTACGATTGCTCTAGCAGACGAACCAGAGAAGCAAAGCCAGTTTGATATTACCTATGATTGGATTAAAGATGGCAATGTGGCTGTATTAGGTTCAGGTGGTTATGGGAAATCAACGACGTTAATTTCAATGATGTTGCAATTCGCTCAGGCATTTTCCCCGGAAGAGCTTCATTATTATTTGTTTGATTTTGGAAATGGATCACTATTACCTTACAAGCAATTACCACACACAGCTGACTATTTAAAAATTGATGAAAAGCGTAAAATTGAAAAAGTGATTGCTTTACTTAAAGCAACAATAAATGAGCGTCGCGAGCTATTTTTGGTGAACGAAGTAAGTAATCTTACTATGTATAACGAGGTAACTGATGAGCCGTTACCGTTTGTCTTCTTATTTATAGATAATTTTGATTTAGTGAAGGAAGAATTTGAACAACTAGAATCAGTTATTACGCAAGTGTCACGAGATGGACAATCGCTTGGCATTTATACAGTCATAGCAGCATCTAGGTCAATTCGTTGCGACAACCACTTATGAATAATCTTAAAACAAAAATCATTCACTATCTGATTGATAAAGGAGAGGTTTACTCAATATTAGGTCGGAGTAAATATGAGATCGAACCGATTCCAGGACGCGTCATTATTTCAAAAGAAGCTCTCTATTTCTCGCAAATGTACTTGCCTGCTTCTGGAGTGAATGAACAAGAAATGATGGCTACTGCTAAAGAAACAATAGCGCGTTTAAAGCAACAATATGAAGGTTATTTGTTGCCAGAACCAATTGCAATGTTGCCAACACAACTGCCTTTTAGTGCGTTTGAAAAACGGGTGGAAGATACAAAAGGTGATATTCCGTTTGCGCTTGATGAAGATACGGTGAAACCAGTATTTTTACAAACAGCTGCAGAACCCCACTTGCTTATTGTTGGACAGCCTAGAAAAGGTAAATCAAATGTTGGGAAAGTGTTACTAACTTATTATCTACAGCGCGAAATAGATGAAATTGGGCTATTTGATGGAATGGATCGAAAAATGTCTAGTTATGCTGGTCACGAACTAATTCGTTATATTGATCAGAAAGAACAAATTAAAGAATGGATAGGGTCTGTAGAAGCAAAAATGAAAGAGCGAGAGACTGAATACATGGACGCGTTAAGTCGTGGTGATGTTTTACCTTCTTTTAAACCATTACTATTGTTTGTAGATAGTTTGGCTCGTTTTCAACAAACAATTGATGCTTCGCTGCAAGATGTATTAGCTAAACTCATAAAAAATACATCTCATTTAGGATTCAAAACTGTTGTAGCAGGCAATGCGACAGATTTTACAAAAGGGTTTGATCCATTAACGGCAGAATTAAAGCTTGTACGTCATTATATTTTTGTCATGAAAAAAGGAGATCAAACACTTACTAATCTTACATTCACGCGGAATGAAGAAGAAATTAAGCCAGGGTTTGGCTACTATGTTGTAAATGGTTCAGAGACAAAAATAAAAATACCAGAGGCTCCTGCCTAAGAACAATTGAGGTGATGACAAATGGAAAAAAGGCACACGGTCAAATTAGTTTTACTTGTTGTTTTAATTCTTGCAGTGCCAATTCTTTTTTATGAATACATTGGTCAAGAACCAATGCGTGAAGAAAAGCAAGCTTCAGGTAAATTGGCAATTGTTAATGAAGATAATGGGTACCAATATGAAGAAAATGAAGCGCTTCTTTTAGGTCAAGATATTGTCTTGACGTTGCAAAATGATTCAGAATATGAATGGGATGTAACAAGTCGATCTGCTGCCCAAGCTGGACTTGAACGACAAGACTACGATGCTATTGTCTATATTGAATCAGCCTTTTCAGAAAATGTAATGTCATTTCAGGACATGGTCCTAATCGAGCGGCAGTTCAGTATGAGATTTATAATAATCTAAATGCTGAGAATCAAGAGCGAGTGCAAAAAGAACTTGAGAGTGCTCAGCTAAAAATGAACCAACAAATTAGTACACAATATTGGCGCTATGTTTCAGAGGAAGTAGATAGAGTTCGAGATAATTTTCAAGAAGTATTACAAAAGGAAGAAGATTTTCTGATTGAGATGTATGATTTCTATGCACCAAGTTCAGAACAACTTGCTGGTGAGATCGAACAGCAGCGTGAACGTTTAAGTAATTTATTCGCTAACTCTTCCGATGCGACAGAGTCTGCAGAGCGCTCAGCGCAGACTCTTGAAGAAGCACAAGAGAATTTTGAAGTCTTATCTGAAGCAATTAATACGTATATGACTTATCAAGATGAACAAACGGAGCTAATGCTTGCGGCTCATAGTGAAAATGAATTGTTAATAAGAGATGCTCAATCATCATACCAATCTGCCTTGCAAGAAGGGACAAATACGATTCAAGAGCTTCAAGCACCGTTTGCGCCAGAATTGGTGAATGATGGTTCAGAAGTAGAGTCGTTGTTTCAAGGTTGGGCCATTAGCGCTTACATGTTTGGAAATGTGATGGACAATTTAATCAAGATATGAAACAGCATCATGCTAATTCGGAAGAAGCCATTAATGGTTTGCCAGAAGCGCAGGCAGATTTAATTGGACTTTATGCAACAAAAGAGCAAAATGAACAATTTCACAAGCAACGAAGAGCTCTTGAGGATGCTCGTTGGAAATTAACTGAAGAGGATGAAGTTCCGGAAGATCCAGAGAATCCTCGACCAGAACCTATTGAAGAGGATTGGGAACCAGTTGATGGGGAACAGTTAGTAGCAGAAGTAAAAACCACTCTTGGGCAAATAAGAGAGTTAATAAATGAGTTAAATCCTGAAAAACAACCTGAAGAAGAGGATGACAACGGTGGAGGCGAAGAGAATCCCCCCGGTGAAGAACCTGTAGAGCTCCAGGAGAAACGCCAAGCCCTGAAGAAGGTGAAGGTTCACTTCCTGAAAATGGAGAAAGGGATCCAGGTGATGGAGACCAAGGTGAATCAGAACTAGAACCTGAAGAACCATCAGGCAATGAACCAGAGGAGGAACCTACGCCTGAAGATGGTGAGGGCAGTACTGAAAACGGGGAAGGAGAAGAGGCAGACTCCGTTGATGATTTAGCATTTATCCAGCCATTTCAGGTTCAGTTTGTAACCAATTCAACCACTGAACTTCAGCTCATTTGGAAAGAGGCAATAAAGCTTTTAGATAAACTTCAAGATGAAGAAACATCATTAGTTGACCATATGGGATGGGAAATTAAGAATAGCAATGACCGAATTGAACTCCTTTTGTCTTACGTGGAAGAATTAGAAGCATATACAAATGATCTTGAAGAGGAGCTTGGAAACGTAACTCCGTCCCTCGTTAAGACGATTATTGACGCTGAAAATGAGATATTTAGTACGCTAGGTTGGAGACCTACCGTAACAAATGAGCCGATTGTTGAAACGAATCCTGAACAACTTATGAATTACTTCGGAGATTTGTCCAAGTTTGAATTAACAATGGAACAAAATGGCCAAATCAACGAAGAGCGGATTAGATTGTTAATTGCAAGTGATGATCGAATTGAAGAAGTGCAAACCCAAGTTGATCAGTCATTAGGTTCAGTAGCAGAGTATATGAAAAATAGATCGGATATTGAAGAAGCAGGACAAACTGGAGAAGCGGCGGAGAAAGAATTTAATGCGTTTGTTGCAGATACAACGACTGTTTTATCGGAACTCGAACAAGGAATAGCTGAGGAACAGCAAGCGATTCGTGATCAATCTTTAGCGCTAGCAGATTCAGTAGAGGCAATCGGAACAAGTATGATTGCTGATTGGAATTCACTTGAGGTAGGGCAGCCTCCTGTTGAGGACTTGAATGGTCAAATGGTTGTATCAAATCAACAGACTTCGTTAGGAGAGATACAACAATTAGGTAGTTCTGTTCAATCATTGGATGAGCAACAAGGTGATGTCATTGCCCGTACAGATGAAATGTTTGGTAGTATTGAATCTGTTCAAGCTCAATCGGATGATTTAAATAATCGTTGGTCTAGTAATGTGGACAATACAGGGATCGTTTATCAAGATATTCAGACCATTTTAGAGAATGCGTTGTCCGATGGTCATCATAATGATTATGTGTATCATCATTTGTCTAGCCCAGTTCAAGTTAGTGGTGAACAAGCTGAAGGACCTATAAAGCAGACAACTCCACCAATTGTCGTCTTGGTAGTATTATTGCTTAGTAGTTTATTGATAGGGTTTTTGACTCATCAATATAGTTCCGTTCCAATCTCTATTAATCTTGCATTATTTGGGATTCTATCGATTATTGTTGGATTGGTTATTAGCATTTATGGCTTAACGATTTACACAGTAAGTGGGAGTCAAGCAATCGAATGGACCATTATAACTGTACTGCTTGTTATCGTATCTTCAGGTTTAGTCCGGGCAGCTTTTATGGCTGGTCCATGGGTAGGATGGCTGTTAAGTGTAGCGCTTATCCTTTTTTATACAAGTCCTTTGCTTGATATGGCGATGCCGAACTTTTCATCACGTAACCCCGTGGCAGAATTGTATATATCGTTACAGGCAGGTTCGCAAAATGCCTTTATGACGGGTTTCATTCCATTATTGCTGCTTACATTAGCTGTAATCGCTTTGCCACTTATCCAACATTTTGTTGTAAATGGAAAGAAAAAGCAGGAGGATGAATATGAAATGTAAGTTTGTTTTTGCAGTAATTGGGGCATGCTTGTTCCTCGTGCTGCAGACAATTCCAAGCTCTGCACAAGAAACGAAGCGTGTAGAGCCTGGTACTTACAAAGAGAGGGAAATTCTGCTTGATTTAAGAAAGTATTCGACTGAAGTAGAACGTAAAAGCATTGATGTGCCAGAAGAACAACGGTATATCACTTTTGACCAAGTGAAAGAAGAGGAATATGGGAACCTACAGGTTGCTTTGTTTACTGTTGAGGGCACAACCCAAGAAGCAGAAAGAGAATCTGAAGCTGAACAGCTTGCTCTTTTTGATGAGGAAATGGATGTTCAAAGTTATATAGCTGCAGCAGAAGAGCCAACTGCTGATTGGCTGCCATGGATTATGTCGGCGTTTGCTGCTGTTCTTGTTGGTGTCTTATTGCTAGTAATCGTTCCTAAAATGAACGAAACGTAACATGTCCAATTTTAGCTAAACGCTTGAGTGAATAGCATAATGTGTAAATAAAAAGGCTGAGCTTTAAGCTCAGCTTTTTATAGACGCTACTTTCTTTGAGCATAGAATGTTAGCTATCGAATTTATCTGAAGAAAATGATAATCTGTTGGTAGCTTAATTTGTTATGTGATAAGGAGTTGGACAATTTGATTCATGTAGAAGGGCTTTCTTTTTATCGAGAAGGGAAACCAATTGTAA
The DNA here is from genome assembly GCA_001310375.1 of Bacillus sp. JCM 19041. Taxonomy (GTDB): domain Bacteria; phylum Bacillota; class Bacilli; order Bacillales; family Bacillaceae_D; genus Shouchella. The sequence continues at coordinate 49,075 of BAXC01000022.1, forward strand.
GTAATGTGAATTGGCACGTAAAAAAGGGTGAACATTGGGCAGTGTTAGGGGCAAATGGATCTGGAAAAACAACGTTGCTTAAATTGCTTACTGGGTATGAATGGGCAAGCAAAGGTCAAATCTCTGTATTAGGTAATCGGTTTGGCATGACCAACTTGCAGGAATTGCGTAAAAAGATTGGTTGGGTTAGCGCTTCCTTAGACCAGCAGTATCAAATTCATGAATCGTTGCCATGTGTAGATGTAATTGTCAGTGGTGTCCATGCATCCATTGGCGTTCATGAATCAATTACTAAGGCAGATGAACAGAGGGCAATCGAACTTGCTCAATCTTTTGGCTTAGAGTCGATTATGTATCAACCACTAAACAAATTATCACAAGGTGAACGGAAAAAAGTTTTCTTAGCGCGTGCAATCATAAATAAGCCAGAATTACTTATTCTAGATGAGGCAACAAGTGGACTAGACTTATATGCCCGCGAACAGCTGCTTGAAGAGATAGAGAATTTACTAATGAAACCAGAAGCACCTACGCTTTTATACGTATCTCATTATCCAGAAGAAATTGTACCGACGATTAATAAAGTGCTCTTATTAAAAGAGGGACAGGTGTTGGCAAGTGGTCAGAAAGAAGAGGTTTTAACCTCAGAGAATCTTAGCAATACATTAGGGTTGAATATAGAAGTTAGCTGGGCGAATGAACGTCCGTGGGTTAAACCGGTTCATTTACCAGATGGAACGAATAACATGCTCAACTATTAAAGCGTAAACAGACTGTAGATAAAATACCTTTGAGATTTTTTCGAGGCCACTGAAAAACAAACAATTTCTTAGAAATAAAATAAAAAAAGGGCCGAAACTTCCAAATAAGGGAAGTTTCGGGCCCGGTCACTAATCGTAAAAAAAAGAAAGGTCATCAAACCGAATAATCTCTGAATCGATATTGTACCTAATACTTTTATAAATTGATAGGGATATGTATTCGACATTGATGTTTCTTAATCGGTCTGATTGAATAAATCGCCAGTTACACCTTTTACATCGACC
>BAXC01000023.1 GCA_001310375.1 Bacillus sp. JCM 19041
GTGTTAAGTGGGGACCATTTACAATGAGGCTACCAGGTATACACGTAGAATGGAAGCCGAGTCAGCTTATACAAGGAGCTCTACTGTTGCTTGCCACTTGCGGATCTGTGACACCACTCGCGATGCACTATTTTGATGTTCCGTTTGAGGTTGCTTGGACTGTGAGTTTGGTCTTTCTGTTTTTTGTACTTGCCCAGACAATGTTTTTTGGAGATGTTTACGCTGCTGGCGCAATTACACCTGCCTTACCACTAACATTAGTATTCATTGGTACCATGACGCCTGGTATTGAAGTCGTTCATGCGTTAATTGCATTATTTATTATTTGTTCCGTTCTCTTTTTCTTTTTTGGTATTACAGGACTCGGTGCGAAGTTTAACTTACTCGTGCCAAATGTGTTGAAGGCCGGAATTATTATGGGCGGAGCAATTGCAGCTTTTCAAAGTGAATTAACAAGACTTCCGACGATGCCTTTTACTCTAGCGACCGCTTGGCTTGTTACACTTTTCCTACTCTATTCATTACCATTTAAAAAGATGGCTAATTCAAAAATGAAAGTAGTTGTTGCAGGAAATGCCATGTTGTTTTCGCTCCTTATTGCTGCTGTTGTGGACTGATTGCTGGAGAAATACGAATCGATATGTCGTGGGGGGTATTTATTCCACCAATTGCCGAAACTTTCTCAGCCTTATCTATTTGGTCTGTTGGTTTGCCATCATGGGATATGTTTATTGCTGTGATTCCGTTAGCTATTTTAATTTACATATTTGCTTTTAGTGATTTGCTCGTGGGTGATACGTTAATGAAGGGAGCTGATCAAGCGCGACTAGATGAAGATATCCCTGTAAATGCTACTCGTAGTCATTACACATTAGCTGTTAGAAATTTATTACAAGTGTTAACGGTAGGTCCAATGCTATGGTTACACGGATCCATTTGGGTTGGTGTTCAAGTCTTTATCATTGAGCGATATAAGCAAGGTCAAAAAGTAATGGATACGATTTTTTCAGGACCAATGAACTTGTATATATTGGCATTTCCATTTGGTTTTTTATTGCCTGTTATTAGCATTATTACACCATTGTTTCCAGTAGCCTGTCACTTGCTCTTCTATTAACTGGCTTTGCATGTGCTTACGTCGCTATGTCGATGATGGAAGATCAAACGTCGGGAGGGATTATTTTAGCTATTGGAATGATTACTGCATTTGCCGGTGCTGCGTGGGGGTTAGGGGCTGGTCTCTTGTTGTACGTTATTCTAATAGGCATAAAGAAAGAAGATAAGATGCAGGATAAGATTGAAATAGAAACTAAAAAAGAAATTTCTTAATTAAGGAAATGTAAGCGTTTACTTGTTATAATGAGAGAGGAGCCGAAAAATGGAAAAGCAGCAATGGACTTCAAAGTATGGATTTATATTGGCAGCTGCCGGTTCGGCCATTGGACTTGGCGCGATATGGAAGTTTCCATATGTGGCTGGAATGAGTGGGGGAGGTGCTTTCTTCCTTGTCTTTATTTTATTCACGGTATTAGTTGGTTTGCCTTTATTAATTGGTGAATTCGTGATTGGGCGAAGCACACAAAAAAATGCGGTTGATTCGTATCGATCAATCGCTCCAGGTACGTCTTGGCACTTGCTCGGACGTCTTGGTATGGTGACTGCTTTTCTCTTACTCTCTTTTTACAGTGTTGTAGGGGGATGGATCTTAATTTATATCTGGAAAACGATATCCGGGCAACTTTCAGGTCTAGATGGGACTGAGTATTCGGCTTTGTTGAATCAGACAATTAGTGATCCGTTTATGTCGGTGTTCTTTCATTTACTCTTTATGGTGATGGTTATCGTCGTAGTTGCCAGAGGTGTTCAATCAGGGATTGAAAAAGCTAGTGTCGTGATGATGCCAGCACTATTTGTACTATTTATAATTATCGTCATTCGATCTGTTACGTTAGATGGCGCGATGGAGGGTATTTCTTTTCTACTTGTCCCAAATTTTGAAGGACTAACAAGTGAAGGTGTACTCTTTGCAATGGGGCAATCGTTTTTTGCTTTAAGCTTAGGCATTTCCGTAATGGTGACATATAGCTCCTATTTATCAAAAAAAGAAAATTTATTGCAATCGGCGGGGGCCATTGTAGTGATGAACTTTATCGTCGCGTTACTGGCGGGTCTAGCTATTTTTCCCGGCTGTGTTTTCGTTTGGTCTTGATCCAGCGGATGGCCCAGCCTCATTTTTGCCGTCTTGCCAACAGTATTTAATCAGATGCCGCTAGGATGGTATTCTTACTCGCTTTTCTCATCTTATTTTTGTTCGCTGCATTAACGTCTGCATTTTCGATGTTAGAAATCATTGTTGCGGCAAGCACAAGGGGGGAAGAAAAAAAGCGGAAGAAAGCAGCGTGGATGATTGGTTTATGCATTTTTCTTGTGGGTGTACCATCCGCTCTTTCTTATGGTATTTGGTCTGATGTTTCGATCTTCGGGTTAATTATTTTTGATGCAGTTGATTTTTTGGTCAGCAATATTTTGTTGCCAGTTGGAGCGTTATTAATTGCTGTCTTTATTCCTCTTAGAATGTCACGAGAAGTACTAATGGCCGAATTTACAACGGGAAATACAATAGGAAGAAAGTTGTTTGCTACTTGGTTGCTTTTTATTAAGTACGTTGTACCAATCGCAATTGTACTTGTATTTTTGCATGCGCTTGGTGCATTTGATTGGCTCTTAGAAAACAATAGCTGATAAAAGAAGGGATGGTTTTAATGAAGCTTAGCCTGAAAAAGAAACAATAAAATGGGATGTATTTAATGAAATGTCGGAGCATGAACAAGTGGTCTTTTGTAATGATTCAAGTAGTGGTTTAAAGGCAATTATTGCAATCCATGATACAACACTTGGACCTGCTTTAGGAGGGTGCCGAATGTATCCTTATGAAACAACAGAGGAAGCACTTGAAGATGTGTTGCGTCTCTCTCAAGGGATGACAAAAAAGTGTGCAGCAGCAGACGTTGATTTTGGTGGTGGAAAAGCGGTCATTATTGCTGATCCAAAAACAGATAAATCACCTGAGCTGTTTCGAGCTTTTGGTCAGTTTGTTGAATCACTTCAAGGACGGTTTTATACAGGAACAGATATGGGAACAACGATGGAAGATTTTGTCCACGCTATGAAAGAAACACGTTGTATCGTTGGAGTACCAGAGGAGTTTGGAGGTAGCGGTGATTCGTCTGTACCAACCGCTGAAGGAGTTTTAAATAGCCTACGCGCAATAAATACTATTCTGGACGGCGAGACCACACTTGCTGGAAAAACATATGCAATTCAAGGCCTTGGCAAAGTAGGGTACAAAGTGGCTCTCCAATTAATAAAAGAGGGTGCGGATCTTTATGTGTCTGACTTGCAACCAGCTGTCTCGATGACATTAAAAGAACAAGGTAAGACGCTTGGACGAGATGTTCAAATTGTCGATGGGGATGCGATCTTTTCTGTGGCCGCTGATGTGCTTGTCCCTTGTGCGAGAGGAGGCATTTTAGACGATGCAACTATTGCAAAGTTAAAAGTGAAAGCGATTGCAGGATCCGCAAACAATCAGTTGAAAGAAGAGAGGCACGGAACGTTATTGCAACAAAGGGGCATTCTGTACGCACCTGATTATATTGTGAATGGGGGTGGCTTGATTCAAGTTGCTGATGAATTGTATGGTGGCAATAAAAAAAGAGTGGTCGCAAAAACACAGGCGATTTATCATTCCGTCATTGAAGTGCTGCAGCTGGCAAGCGAAAAGAACATATCAGCTGTAGAAGCCGCAGATAAACTAGTAGCACGGAGAATGGAGAGTCGTTCAACACGGAACAGTTTTTATACAAATAGCGTAAAGCCAAAATGGGCAATCCGCCAAGAGAAGGGGATGTATAAATAATGACAGATTATCCATTGTATCAGTGCATTGACAAAGAAGGTCATTGGGTTGGAGAAGATGAACAACCTAGCCAGGAAGAGCTCCAAACCTTTTATCGTCATATGCTTCGGATTCGTACATTTGATAAAAAAGCAGTGACACTCCAGCGCCAAGGTCGATTAGGCACCTATGCGTTATTTGAAGGACAGGAAGCGGCCCAAGTTGGTAGCGCTCTAGCACTTGATGGGCAGGATTGGTTGTTCCCGACGTATCGCGACCATGGAGCTACACTAACGTTTGGAGCGAATATGGCTCGAACATTTCTTTATTGGAATGGCCGGTTTGAAGGGTGTACTCCACCGGAAGGCAAAAACATCTTTCCACCTGCTGTACCAATTGCTACGCAGATTCTTCATGCAGTTGGTGTTGCGATGACAGAAAAGCGTTTAGGGTCGGGCAGAGCTTCTATTGCCTATTTTGGAGATGGAGCGACTTCTGAAGGAGATTTTCATGAAGGGCTTAATTTTGGAAGCGTATTCAAAACACCGACGGTTTTCTTTTGTCAAAATAATGGTTTTGCGATATCAGTGCCAATGGAGAAACAGATGAACTCAAAAACAATCGCTCAAAAAGCGGTTGCTTATGGCATTCCAGGTGTTCGAGTCGATGGGAATGACTGTATAGCAGTCTTTAAAACGGTGCAAAAAGCGCTTGAGCGGGCTCGTTCGGGAGAGGGTCCTACATTAATTGAAGCAGTTACTTGGCGATATGGTGCTCATACAACAGCAGATGACCCTACAAAATACCGTGACCAAGCACAAAGTGTTGAATTCCGGAAAACAAATGATCCACTCACTCGTTTAGAGAAGTACATGAAAGAGACGGGTGTTTGGGATGAAGAGTGGTTTGAAAAGTTGCAAATAGATCTTTTGAATGAAATCAATCAAGCGGTTGAGGAAATGGAGGCATTCCCTAAACCAGACGTGAATGATTTATTTGACCATGTATTTGCTGAGCCGGTATGGCCAATAGCAGAGCAGAAATCTCGTTATATGGATCATCTAAGGGGAGTGAGTTCATGATTAACTTAGAAAAACAAAATAAAACAAAACAGATGACGCTTGTGCAAGCAGTGAATGATGCATTAAGAGTAGCGCTCGAATCAGATGAGAATGTGCTTTTGCTTGGAGAAGATATTGGTCGGAATGGTGGAGTTTTCCGCGCAACAGATGGCTTGCAAGAAGCTTTTGGCGAAGATCGAGTTATTGATACACCTCTTAGTGAATCAGGTATTGTTGGTACTGGAGTTGGTCTTGCTATATCGGGTTCAAAGCCAATTGTTGAAATGCAGTTCATGGGTTTTATTTATCCTGCATTTGAACAGATTATGACCCATGTCACACGCATCCGAATGCGTTCGATGGGCAATTACTCTGTGCCAATGGTTATTCGTGCTCCTTATGGCGCAGGTATTCGTGCGCCTGAAATTCATTCTGATTCAGTTGAAGCATTCTTTACGCATATGCCTGGAATAAAGGTTGTTTGTCCGTCTAGTCCAGCTGATGCGAAAGGATTATTGCTCGCTTCTCTTGCTGATCCTGACCCTGTTTTATTTATGGAATCTTTACGACTGTATCGTGGTGAAAGAGAAGAAGTACCAGTGGATGGGTATGAAATAGAAATAGGCAAAGGAAAAAAAGTCTTGGAAGGCAGTGATGTAACGTTGCTTGCTTGGGGTGCGATGGTCCCTGTTATCAAAAAAGCTGCATCAACAGTCGCTGAAGAAGGTATTTCCTGTGATGTGATCGACTTACGAACACTCTTTCCTCTTGACCGCGATATGATTGCCGAATCTGTTCAAAAAACAGGAAAAGCGGTTATCGTTCATGAAGCTCATTCCACAGGTGGTTTAGGTAATGACCTTGTTACTTTGATCAATGACACATCTTTTCTCTATATGAAAGCACCTGTTGAGCGAGTAACAGGCTTTGATGTGCCGCCCCCACTTGGTCCACTTGAAGATGACTTTCTGCCAACAGAATCACGTGTCATAGCTGCAATAAAACGAGTGGTCCAGTTTTAAAAGGAGGGATTTTGGATGATTGAAGTCAAGCTTCATGATATTGGAGAAGGTATGTCTGAAGGAGAAATTCTTCATTACTTTATAAAAGTCGGCGATACGGTCAAGATGGACCAACCATTGGTTGAGGTTCAAACGGATAAAGTAGCTGCGGAACTTTCTGCACCGAAAGCAGGAACGGTTAAAGAAATACTTGCTGAACCTGGAGAAACAGTAAAAGTGGGAACGACGCTTGTTGTACTTGAAGAAGAAGGCGCAAACAATTCATTTTCACCGAAGTCTGTTCAATTCGATAGAAGTGAAACTAAGGAACGGAAAACGGAGAAAAAGCCACAACCAGCTGCTGTGACTAAGGATGAGCGAGCTCAATTGCGGCGTGTCCTCGCTGCTCCTTATACAAGAAAAATTGCGCGTGAGAATGAGATTAACATTGAAGAAGTAGTAGGGACAGGACCAAATGGACGTGTGGTTGATCAGGATTTATACGCCATTTTGGAAGGTATCAAACAGCCATCTAAACAAAAGGAACCAGAGAAATTAATGCCTGAATTACGCTCAAGTTCTTATTTTAGTGAGCGGAAAGAGGAAGTGCGGACAATTCCATTTACAGGTCGACGGAAACAAATCGCTGTTAAAATGCTGAATCAGTGTATACAATTCCTCATGTGACTCACTTTGAAGAAGCCGAGCTTACATCATTAATCGATTGGCGGAAATCGTGTAAAGAAGATGGGTTGTCCTTTTCATTAAGTGCTTACTTTATTAAAACGCTTGTTATCGCATTAAAAGAACATCCAATTTTTAATTCTACTCTTGATGAGAAAAACGATGTCATCCGTTTACACGATGATTATCATATTGGTCTTGCTACGAATGCGCCTGATGGGTTAATTGTTCCTGTCTTAAAGCATGCCGATCAAAAGTCAATCTTGCAGATTGATGAAGAGATGAAGGAGTTGACTCGCCGGGCACAGAACAACGAATTAAAAGGAGAGGACTTACGTGGTGGCACATTTACCATCAGTAATGTAGGACCTCTTGGTAGCATTGGAGCAACACCAATTATTAATGCCCCACAAACAGCGTTGCTTGCAATTCATAAAACAAAGCGCAGACCAGTCGTAACAAAAGACGATCAAATTGCGATTGGTGAAGTGATGACGATGTCGATGTCGTTTGATCACCGGATAGCTGATGGCGCTCAAGCTGTTGCTTTTACAAATCGGTGGGTTGAAATGCTTGAGGATCCAAAACGGCTTGTATTGGAGTTGATTTAAGTGGTTGTAGGAGAACTTGCACAGGATAGGCATCTTGTCGTTATTGGAGGTGGACCTGGGGGCTACCATACAGCAATCCGCGCAGCGCAACTTGGCCTTGAAGTTACGTTAATTGAGAGGAAGCAGCTTGGTGGCGTTTGTTTAAACCAAGGTTGTATTCCATCAAAAGTTCATACGCAAGCAGCAGAAGTATGGCAAAAGACAAAAAAAGGAAATGTGTTTGGAATTCCAGAACAGAATAACCAGTTTGATTGGGAACAACTCCATGAGCATCAAGCAAAAGTTGTTAAGCAGTTAAGACAAGGTGTTGAACAGCTTTGTGAAGCGCATAAGATTGAACTTGTTAAAGGTGAAGCTTCGTTTTTATCTGATGATCGTATCGGTGTTGAAAATGGACATCAGTTTGATGTGTATCGGTTCAAACATGCAGTTGTGGCGACTGGCCATAAACCTGTATCTTTCCAGCAAAAAAATGAGCGATTGCTCAGCGCCCATTCTCTTTTTCAGCAAAAGGACCAACCCGACACACTTGTTGTGATTGGAACGGATTTGTATGCACTTGAGGCCGCTTTTAGTTACCAGACTTTAGGAACAAGCGTAACGTTACTTATGAACGATGTCCTGGAACTTGAACCTGATATAGAAAAGGAACTTTGGCGATCAGCAAAAAAAGCAGGGATCACCGTTAAGAAGAATGTGGAAGTTCAAGGAATGGAATCAGGTAATGAAGCAGTTAGTGTTCTTTATGAAAAAGGCGGTAAAACAGATAGTATCGTTGCTAGCCATGTGTATGCGTCGTCCGAATGGAGAGGGAACACGGAAGACATCGGTCTAGAGCGAATTGGAGTGAAGCTGAATGAATCAGGCTATATTGCAGTATCGAAGACTTTGCAAACAAACATCCCTTCTATCTATGCGATTGGTGATGTGACGGGGATGTCACAGCTCGCTACAGCTGCAATCAGACAAGGGAAAGTACTTGCTGAATTGTTGGCTGGGAAAAAGTCTGAATGGGACGGCACTTTTATTCCAAGCGTATACCGGACACAGCCTCCAATGGCAACAGTTGGTTGGACATCGATACAAGCAAAAAATGCTGGACGTGACGTTGTTGTCAGTACATCACCATTTCGTAGTAATGGATACGCAACAGTGAGTGGTTCGTCTGATGGGATTTGTGTTCTTGTCAAAGATGAAGCAACGGATGAAGTACTTGGCGTACACATGATTGGTGAAGGAGCAGCAGAGCTGATTTTTGCTGGTACGTTAGGACTTGAAATGGGTGCACGTGATGAAGACCTCATCTTTCCGATGTATCCTCATCCAGGATTCAGTGAAGTTATGATGGAAGCCGCAGAAGGATGGCATGGGCTTGCCATTCACCAACCTCTGGCAAAAAAAGCAGCAGCAAAGCAAGCGAATACCAATTAAACGATGGGAGGAATAAGTGTGGCACATCATTTAATGGACGTGATAGTAGAGGGGAAGCAGCCGCCACCGTGTGATACGATGATTGGGGTAGAGATGGGAGAAGTTCACGGAGGTAGAGCAGTTGGTATTTGGAAGCCGACAAAGGAAATGCTTAATGGGAATGGAGTTATAATGGGGGGATTTGTTTCATCGGCCGCAGATGTTGTAATTGCCTATGCGATTTCATCAATGGTCAATGATAAGCAAACATTTTGCTTCAGTGAATTTAACTGTTTCCTTTCATCGACCTGCGTTACCAGGGGATATTAGGATTGAAGCAATAGTTGGAAAGTTTGGGAAGACAATGAGTTATGTAACAGCTGAACTTTGGCAAAATGAAAAGTTTGTTGCGAGTGCAGTTTCGTCTATTCTCGTTCAAGAAGTTAACGACTGATGTACTGAATAAGGGCGCTTTTTCTGTTATCAGAAAGAGCGCTTTTTCTTTTTAAGCAGGTAAAGTGACATATGAAGCGAGTTAGAATGGTTAGCAAAAAACGTTTAGGGGCTTCGCATGATCGTCGTAGTAAGGCATGGTGAAACGGATTTAAATACGAATGTGTTAATCCCTGGTCACAGGTGTACAACAGGTATGATTGGGGCGTATTTTAATAGCATCCCAGCAGATAATAATATTTTTATCTATTCATCTAATAATGGTGTCTATCGTACTTACTCTTTTAAAAGCAAGCAATAGTTGATTAGGAATGAACAATTGAAATAGAGGTATAAATATGGACTATTTTACTGGAACAGTTCTGATAATGGCTTTTTTTATGATTATCATTCACTGCGTCGAGACACTTGCTTACGCTGTCCGGATCTCTGGGGCTAGAGTCAGGTTGATCGCATCTGCTTTATCTTTATTTAATATTATGGTGCTTGTCTCGAGAACTTCTAATATGATTGTGCAGCCAGTCAGTGGAAACTTCACGGATGGTGCCCATACAGCCGAGACACTTGCGCACGCTGAAAACCAATTTCGAATCGTCATTGGGGCGACAACAATCGGAACGCTCATAGGAGCACTTCTGTTGCCCACGTTTATAGCCATTTTCTCAAGAGCAATTATTTATCTCGCGCATGAGGGAGGTTCAGTGCCAGCACTAGTAAAACGAGGCCTTTCATTTACTTATATGCGTCGGGTAAGAAATCATCTTGCCTTTCCCTCACGATCTTACATAAAAGGGATTCAATATAAGGACATACCTAAAAGACTATTTCTAACGAATATGCTGATAACAGCCGTTTACACAGTTGGAGTACTTGCAGCATTATATGCTTCGCTTCGTGTGCCAGAGTATGGCACCACAGCGGTGATGTCATCCGGCATGATTAACGGAATAGCAACAATTCTTATGGTTGTTTTTGTGGATCCAAAAGTGTCTGTTCTGGCCGATAATGTTGTTAATAAACGTGGTAGTTACTTAGATTTACGAACAACGACCGTTATGATGGTCGGATCGCGTCTTTGTGGTACGTTGCTTGCACAGTTGCTGTTTATACCAGGCTCACTCTATATTGCTTATTTCTCTCAAGGTCTCGCAGCTTTTTTGGAGTTGTTTAAATGAGAAAAAAGAGAGGTCGTTATTGATGGTTATTCCAAAGTTTCCTAATGTACCAGAATTAACGAATGAACAGATTAAACAAATCACGAAAGTCACCTTTTATGAAGAGGTTGCACCAGCTGCTTGCGACACCATTTTTGTATTTGGTGGTTCACACCCAGGTAATTGGCAGAAGCCTCTTGAAGCTTATCATAAAGGGTTAGGTAAGCGAATAATTGTGACGGGTGGAACAAGTTCTACCGGAATGAAACATAAAGAATGGCGGGATGGAATCAAATCAGAAGCAGCATTCATTGTGGAGAATCTAATAAAGTTTGGTGTACCTGACAACCATATTGTTTCAGAGCAAACATCAAAAAGTTCGATTGAAAACATTAAAGAAGCGATAAAAATAGTTGATTTTTCTTCTATTAATAGGCTCCTCTTTGTTTGTAAAAATTATGCTACTGGTAGACAACTGCGCGTATTAAAAAAAATATCTGCCATCACATCTCCAACTAATCCCTTTTCCATTTGCTACTCGTTTTGATCATGAACCGTTACTTACACGAAGTTCTTGGATGCAAACAGATAAAAATAGGGCGCTTGTATTTGGTGAGTACTTGCGCAATGTTGTTTATGGAAGGCTAGGAGTGATTGATCCACCTAATGAAACAGCAAAAGGTCTTGAAACCTATGAAGAGTATTATTTCGAGAAGATGAGTCGGAGGTAAGGGGTCCGTACATCTCTAATTGATGATAGAGCTTAATTGTTTAGTCATGGTAAACTGAATGAATGAATTTAGACATAGGAGTTTAACATGACAAAAAACATAAACCGATATCTCACATTCTTACTGGCACTTTTTTTCATTGTGGGTTGTACCCCTGAACATCCGCAAGAAGATAGGCCCGTTGAAACGCAGGAAAAGAAACTAGAAGATCTTCGAGCTCATTTTATTGATGTTGGTCAAGCTGACGCGACGTTAGTTGAATACGCGGAGAGCGATGAAGAATATCGAATTTTAATTGACACTGGAGATTGGAACGTTACAAATGTTGTTGACTATTTGAAGCTTCAAGGGGTAACAGAAATTGATTTGGTCGTAGCGACACACCCTCATGCAGATCATATTGGTCAGCTAGCAGAGGTGATTGAAGAGTTTGAGGTATCAGAGGTCTGGATGTCGGGTGATTTAGCAGAGACACAAGTATTTGAACGGGCTCTAGACTCGATTGCCGCAAATGAAGTAGATTACCACGAACCTCGCTCAGGAGAAAGGTATGAGATGGGAACCGTCAGTATAGAGGTCATTCATCCAACCGAGGTGACTGGTAATCTAAATAACGGTTCGATTTCAATAAGGCTTGAATATGGCGACATATCCTTCTTATTTACAGGGGACGCGGAAATAGGCGCTGAAGAAAAGATGCTTGCTGGAAAGCATGAATTAGCTTCAACGATTTTAAGTGTTCCACATCATGGTTCCAATACATCTTCGTCTATAGCATTTCTTGAGGCAGTTACTCCAGAAGTAGCTATTTATTCGGCAGGTGAAGGGAATTCCTATGATCATCCTCATGAAGAGGTTTTGTCTAATCTAGAAGCGATTGGCTCGACTATTTATGGGACGGATCGAGACGGAACAGTTTTGGTTGAGACAGATGGAGCTAATTATGAAGTTATGACGAAAGAAGAAGGAACAATCACTCCGGATACAAAGCCTAAGGAAGAAATTGAAAATGGAGCAACCATACCTGATAGTTGTATCGATATTAACAGTGCTTCTGTTGCAGAACTAGAAGAGATTATAGAGATTGGACCAGAGCGTGCCTCTGAATTAATTGAACTTAGGCCGTTTGCGTCAATTGATGATTTAAAGAGATTAACAGGCATAGGTGATGCGCGAATTGGAAAAATAAAAGAACAAGGACTTGCATGTATAGGGGGATAAATGATGGTACTTGGAGTCATTGATCGTTTTTCAGATCAAAACAAAGCAGTGGTGTTAGTTGACGAGTTGAATAAAGAATTTATTGTAGACCGAAGTGATCTCCCTCAAGACTGTCAGGAAGGAAGCTGGCTTGATCTAGAATTAGCTGATGATCAAGCTAAAATCCGTTCGATACGTATGAATAGCGATCATACAAAGAATAAAAAACAATCGATTGGCGATAAGATGGGAAAGCTTCAATTGAAGGAAAGAAAAAATGGGAAATTAAAGCGGAAGAATTAAAAAAATGCACCGGCGCTCATTTATCTATGAATCACTTAACTCATCTAAACAAGCTTTATCTAATAAATGCTTGTTATGTAATACACAAAACAGATTGGGAAAATGGAGTATTGTTTTTCTTTAATATAAGTGTTTTTACTCGTTTTCATGAAAGGTAATGTGTACTAAGTACATATCTAGTTGGGAAACTGTAAATCTTCAAAGATCAGACTTCGGTACTATGGGAGAATGAATGGGATTCATTTAGCTGTTATCAATTAAAATCTATCAACCAAAAAGCATAGGTTTTGCTATTATTCTTGGTCATTTTACGGAAAATGACAGGATTCTATTAAATTAGTGGTGACTTGCTTCATGTACCTTGTTCCGCTCGTATCTTTCTCTTAGACTAGTTTTAATTAGAGGCTAATCGTGAGAAGGAGTCGAGTGTATGGACATAAAAAAAGGGGTAGCAGTGTTCGGGGCAGCTTTTATAGTTACTTTAATTAGTTTGTCCCCATCAGATTCGGTTGCTATAGCAGATGTATCTGGTAAAACGATTGTGATTGATCCAGGTCATGGTGGTAATGATCCTGGGGCTGTAGCGAACGGTTTGGAAGAAAAAGAAGTTGTCTTGGATGTTGCGGTGCAAACAAAGCAAATGCTAGAAGCAGCTGGGGCAGAAGTGTTAATGACTAGACAAGCAGATACGTATATTGGTTTAAATGAACGGGCGCAAATGGCAAATGCCAATGAAGCGGATACGTTTGTTAGCATTCATGCAAATGGGTGGGAACAACCAAGTGCGAATGGCACGGAAACGTATCATTTCCCATCTAGTGGTCAAGGAAGAGCGCTTGCGGAGTCACTTCAAAATGAGTTAGTTGCCGAATTAGGGCGAACGGACCGAGGCGTGAAATCAGGTAATCTTAGTGTCTTACGACAAACAGTAATGCCAGCAGCTCTAGTGGAATTAGCATTTGTGACAAATGTTGAAGAAGCAGAGCTAATGAAAACAGCAGCTTTTCGAGAGGGAGCAGCCGAAGCGATTTATCAAGGTTTAATGAATTATTATTAATAAGGAAGAGAGGAAGCAGTTAATTATGCTTCCTCTTCTTTTTCTTTGTTTTACCAATTAAATATGGCTTTAAGTGTAACTAATGTGATCGCATATATAATGGAGGATAGCAAGAATGTAGGCAAGTGTGCATATTTTTCTTCGGGCAATTCTTTGCTGATTACATTAAAAATCATTGCTCCAGAACTGAATGCAATTATTGAATCAACAAAAAGACCTGAAGATGGTCCAAAGGATCCGGCAATTGAACCAATTAAAGTGGCTGAAGCAAGTACCCAACGCCCTAAGCGATAATGGATAGCCTGATTTTTGATTCCTAAATGATAAGAGATGCCAATAAAATGAAGTCCGATTGCCAATCCATAAAACAAAGCTTCTACCGTTTTCACATCAGATGAAAAGACAATATAAGAGATCATAAATGCGTAAAAAGCAAAGAAGCCAATTTGAACTAGATAAACGGTTTCTGGTGTCATTTTCTTAGCGCGCTTCGTTTTGGCGAATTTATAAACAGTGTAATAAACGAGCAAACCAATTAAACCTAGAAAATAAAGCTCTGAATCAAGTGCAAGGTTTCCTCCAAGTTTATCTTGTTCTTCGTGCATGGTTGGCAAAATATAGACAAAAACATAGGAAATGGCGACGCCGCCTGATAAGGAAAGCCACTTCTGCTCACCGATTGGTGTATTTGTTACAATTTTCAGGGCATAAAGCTGAATGATAATAAGGGTAATGCCGATAATAAGTGATTCTATTGTCATGAAGAGTCCTCCTACAGTACGTTAAACGTAATGATGTTATATACCCGGAGCTAAACAAATAGGAACATTAAAGTTTTGTTAAGTGAGTATGTAAAATCTAGACTTGTTCTGTATGGTTAGTTGGGTGATGTAAATGAATTCCTGTTTTAAATTGCTTGCTTTTGACCAAGCTAAGTGGGAGAACGTAAATAGGAGGATACTCTTGGCTAACTTACTCCAAACAACAGTAGAGTTAACAATTGGACTTTTTGCATTGCTTATTTTAACCAAGGTAATGGGGAAAACCTCGTTTGCACAAATTACACCATTTGATTTTATTTCCGCTTTAATTTTAGGTGAGTTGGTTGGGAATGCGATTTATGATAATGAAACACGAATTGGAACGATTCTCTTTTCTATATGTATTTGGGGACTACTCCTTTTTATTATCGAATGGTCAACGCAGAAATTTCGTAAAACAAGGAAATTTTTTGAAGGAAATCCATCGATAATTATTCAGAATGGGCATCTCAATCGAAAGGAAATGAAGCGGAATAAGCTTGATATGAATCAATTGCAACATTTATTAAGGCAGAAAGATGCTTTTTCCGTTCGAGAAGTCAACTATGCGATTTTAGAAACGGATGGAACGGTAAGCGTGTTGAAAAAGCAAAAATATGACAGACCGACTTATGAAGATATGAAGATTAAAGATAAACCTGTTTACTTACCAGTGACGTTTATAAATGACGGCATCGTTGATTGGGAAAACGTAAAAAAAGCAGGCTTTGATGAGCAGTGGATGAAAAAGCAGCTGATTGAGCACCGAATTGATCATTATCGAGAGATCTTTTACTTAGAGTGGAAGCATGATGAAGGTGTATTTATCGAAAAAATGTGAGGAGAACAATCACTCCTCACATTTTTTATGTGTATCTTTTGGAATCCAGCCAAACTCTCCATTCCGTTTCACCAAATCATATCCGTTACAACTCGAATCCATCATATAAACCATCTCACCTTTAAGAACATCAAGCAATGTTGTACTAACATCACCTACGCAATAAGTACGCTCGTTTTCTTGTCGTATGTATTCATTCTTTACCCATTGAATAGTACCAAGGCCTTTGTTTTTACAGCGTGTAAAATAGGTGGACCTCTCAAGTATTTCTAGTTCATAATGAGGCCAGACAATCATGCCGAGGTGTTGTCCGTCACTAATAAATGATTCTATGATCAATCTTCTTTCGGATAAGTGATCGACATAAGAATTTTTGTAATTGCTCTTTTCAATCGTGAGTGCATTTAATTGGCCGCTCCGTTTTAGTTGATTTCCTCCATCGATACAAATGATGCGCTTGTTTTCATCAATAATTGGGTTATTATGACTTTTGGTTGTACTCGTATAGTTGCTAATTGGCCAGTGTCCAACGATTACGATCTTATCTACTTGGTGTTCTTTTTCATAAAAAAAAGGGATAGATATAGCGTCATTGATGCTTGTCTCACGCCAGTTAGGTTGATTGGCAAGGCCAGCATGAACAATAATATACTCCTCTGTTTCGTAAGCGTGAGGTAGCAACGATAACCAATTGAGTTCGTCTCCATAGTGAGCGAATAAGAAAGTGGAGAGTTCATCAATTGAAGGGAATTTATTAAGGCTGACACCTTGTTCTTGAAGCATCTCATGAAAAATTGAATTTGGTTGTTTCGTTAAGTAAGGAATGAGGTGCGCATTTTTATTTAATAAATGCTTCACAAGTGCATCGTTGTTTCCTAGTGAACAATACACATGGTTAGAGGTAGTGGCTAAGTCCATCACTATGATGCGAAATAGACAAGAGGCACCTAGCAAGCTTAGCCCGCTAGGTGCCACAGTTTGTTTTAATGATGAATGAAAAGGATTTTCTTAGTAACCGTGACCGCCACCTACATAAGAAGCTCCGATGATGATAAGCAAAATGAATAGAACAACAACTAATGCAAATCCACCGCCAGCTCCGTAACCACCTGCTCCACCTGCGTAAGACATTTGGCATGCCCCCTTCCTGCGTTTCTCCATAACAAGGTATGCAGCTACCTAGAAAAAGGTTTGTATTTTTTTCGAGAAATATAAAAGCCACTAAAAGTGGGTATTGTATATTTGCTAATCAGCGTAGCTATAGCATGAGTAGAAATGATAAAATGAAGAGTGGTTATGAAAGGGGACTTAAAGGTGAGTTTGTTCTTCTTTGTCTGCATTGTACTAGCAGCGTCTATTTTACAAACAAGTACAGGGTTTGGCTTCTCAATTATTGCGACGCCTTTTTTATTATTATTATTTGCGCGGAAACGGCTATACAATTAAATTTAATTTTATCAATTTTGATCTCGCTTGCGTTATTTTTAAGAATGTTTGCCGATATCGATCTTTCAATTGTAAAACGATTAGCTGTAGGAAGTCTAATAGGCGCACCAATTGGAGTTGCGCTTCTGACATTGATTGCTACCGATGTGCTAAAGATAGTAGTTGGTTTATTATTAATTGGTGTAACGGTTGTCCTCATAAAGCAACTAACTCTAAGGCAATCCCCTAAGCGTGATGGAGTTGTTGGTGGAATCTCTGGGGTGCTCACAGCGAGTATTGGCATGCCAGGACCTCCATTAATCGTATATTTCTCTGGTGCTCGCATGTCAAAAGAGGTAACGAGAGCAACCACACTTGCATTTTTCTTATTGATATACCCAGTTAGTCTGACTTTACAAGCTGTTTTTGTTGGTGTAGAGGTGGAAGTATGGCGCTTAAGCTTATTCGCGCTTCCTTTTGTTGCTTTGGGATTAGTAGTTGGGCAGATGTTATTTAAGCGAATTAGCCAACGTTTATTTCGAAGAATTACGTTCGCTTTGCTTTTACTTGCAGGCATCGGTTTGATTGTTGAAGTAGTTCTATAATAGAAGCGGACTCTCGTAATGAGAACGCTTCAGCTTGTCGACAAAGTCCCGTAAAACAAGACCGTCGACAAGCTTTTTTTACTGATGAGTGAATGTACGATGCTTTTCCCGTTTTGTCCTCGCTCCCGGCATACACTTCGTTTTCCGCGGGCGACGGATGAGACGCGCAGCTATTCTGCGCGTCTTATCTGAAGCGAATTCTCGCTATGAGACCGTTTTTTGTTATAGGAAAGATTATGAATTTATTAAGAAATAGAGACTAGCACCAATGCATGCTCCGATAAGGGCAGCAAGGATAGTCCGTCTAATTTTTTGCATGAATACGATCATAAAATGCTCCTTTTAAACAGGGTTATTTTTATTATATTGTGCATATTCTTTTTTTAATAAACCCATTTGAACGATATCTTGCCATTCACCTTGCCTGTATAAGGCTTCTCTACTCATTCCTTCATGCTTAAAACCAAACTTTTCGTAAAGGTGGATGGCTTTTTGATTAGCGGAAAATACTCTTAAAAAAAACACGATGCAAATTTAATTCTAGAAAAGCATAATCAAGTAGTAAGTTTAATGCTTCTGTCCCATACCCTTTGCCCCAACTGTTCTTATCGCCAAGGTCAATAATACATTCCGCATTGCGGTTTTTTGAATCGATGTGAATGAGCGACGTAATACCGATTGGTTGATCGGTTTCTCTTTCTTCAATAATATAGCTTTTTGATGTATTCGTACCAAGAATAACCGTTTCGACAAAGGATTTCGTTTCTTCATATGTATACAGATCAAGAGCAGGACTTGTTGAAATCATTACATCGATGTCGTTGCGCCAAGTATGATAGACACGGATGTCTTCCTCAATCATTTTGCGCAAGCGTATTCTTTCAGAAACAAACATAGAAAACCTCCTTATAAATAAAAGATTAGTAATAGTTTACCATATTCATCGAGCCGTCTGTGAAATGTTTCGAGAATTGAAAATAGATATACGAAAAACGAATACGAGTAATTGGAAGTCAATATAAAAACGGGTAACTTATCAGAAGCAGTTGATAAATGAAGCAATGTGCTGCATGAAAAAACCTCAACGAAGATCATGGGGAGCAGATTGGTAAAGTAAGTACTCTAAAACCAACTTGAACAATGAGTTTAATAAGAATAGTATGGAGAAAAGGTGGCAAGAAAGGAGATAGAAATGGATTTACGCAGCATAAAAACATTTCAAACAATTGTTAAACATAGAAGCTTTCAAAAAGCAGCTGAGGAGCTTTCTTACGCACAGTCAACAATTACGATGCAAATAAAGAAACTTGAAAAAGAATTTGGAGCTACTTTAATCGAGAGAGGAAAACCATTTCAACTTACTGAAGCAGGAAGATTATTACTCGTCCATGGGGAGTTATTGCTTAAAGATTATGATGTGCTTCAAGATGTGATGGGCGCGTTGATTAATGGAGAATCTGGTCATATACGGATTGGAGCAATGGAACCAGCAGCTAGCTTTCGATTACCTGATCTAATTGCCTCTTTCTACAAGAAGTATCCACGAGTCAATGTTAGTATTCATATCGAGAGCAGTAGAAAACTTATAGAGATGGTTCAAGAAGGACAGGTTGATTTGGCAATTGGCACGGCTCCTGATACGTTATCAGCGGTACATTTTCTTCCCTTATTTGAAGAACCAATTGCTATTTTAATACCAACAATCCATGCGCTTAGCAAAGAAGAAGAGGTTAATCTTAGTCAACTTGAAGATGAGCAGATTCTGATAACCACAGCTGCTTGTCCGTTTCGTCGTAATTTAGAAAAACAAATGATTGACCAAGGGTTGCGCCCGTCTTATCGAATGGAGATAAGTAATATGCTTGCTTTAAAACATTATGTTCAAGCGGGTTATGGGATAGCAGCGGTTCCAATCATTGCGGCTGCACCACCACCAGAAGGAACGGTATTAAAAAAAAATGCTGTCATTCGAACGAGATTTAACAGTTGGTTTGCTTCGAAATAAAGAGAAATCATATGGAGAGAGTGCGATTACTTTTTTTATTGAGTTGCTTATAAAGGAATTGTCAAAGGATGAGAGTGAAATTCAATAAAAGTGAATTGTATGTTCATTTTTTTCAATTATACAAAATTGATGTGTTGCGATATAGTATTATTATTCCGATGAGTTAACTTTACTTTAAAAAGGTGGTGTTGTGCAAATTGAGTACAATAACAGTTATTTATGGAGGGAACAACAAGGAGTCGCGGCTAATGGGACTCTACGAAAAAATTATTAAAGCCTTTGGCAATCATGGGAAAAAAGTGGAGAGTATTTTTGTAGCAGATTTGCCTGCTGATGATTTAATATCTGCAAATTATTTAAGTACTGCGATCCAGGTGGCAAATGAGAAAGTAAGGAAGGCAGATATCGTCGTTGTCCTTACACCTGTTTACAAAGCATCTTACTCTGGGATATTAAAAACATATTTAGATTTACTTCCTCAAAAAGCATTGGTTCATAAAGCTGTTATACCTGTAGCAATTGGAGGGACTTTTGGGCATTTACTTGCAATTGATTATGCAATTAAGCCTGTTCTCTCTGCACTTGGGGCAACAACAATTTTTACCGGTGCCTTTGTTATCGATCAAGATATTAAACGGACGAATGTGGGTTTTGAACTGCCTAAAGAAATTGATCAACGAATTACCACTGAAGTGGAACGAGCACTTGCTGTGGATCAGTTAGGTATTTTAACCGACTAAACTCATAAGAAAAGAGGGTTCTTGCAGTTGAAGAGAAACGAAATGAAGTTAGGCGTCTTTTTAATGGGTGCGGGTCATCATATTGGTTCTTGGAGACATCCTAATGCGAACGCGAACGCATTTGAGGACATCAATTTTTACAAAGAGATGGCGCAGTTAGCTGAAAAAGGCAAACTAGATATGCTTTTTATTAGCGATGCGCTATCACTTACAAAAAAAAGCCATCCATCAGAATTAGTCCGTTTTGAACCGTTAACACTCATCTCTGCGCTTGCTATGACGACAAAGCATATTGGACTCGCTGCTACTGCTAGTACAACATACAATGAGCCTTTTCATATCGCTCGTAAATTTGCCTCTATTGATCATATTAGCAATGGAAGAACAGCGTGGAATATCGTTACCTCTTATTATGAAGGGGAAGCAAGGAATTTTGGTGACTTGCCTCATCCAAGCCATGCTAAGAGATATGGACGTGCAGCAGAGTTTATTGAAGTCGTCAAAAAGCTATGGAACAGTTGGGAAGAGGAAGCATTAGTACGTGATAAAAAAAGTGGCATTTATTTTAACCCAGATAAAGTCCAGCAAACGAACCATAAAGGGGCACATTTTTCAGTTCAAGGTCCTTTAAATGCATCTGCCCTCCCGCAAGGACAGCCCGTATTGATTCAGGCAGGTTCGTCCTCTTATGGAGTCGAATTTGCAGCGCGTTATGCGGAAGTGGTCTTTACTGCGCAACAAACGCTAGAAGAAGCTCAAACTTTTTATCAGATTATTAAAAACAAGGCTAAGGAGAATGGTAGGGACCAGATCAATTGTTGGTTATGCCTGGGATTTCACCTATCGTGGCAAATACAGAGGCTGAAGCTATTGCTATTTATGGAGAGTTACAAGAGTTATTGGATGAAGAAATTAGCCTCGCCTTTCTATCTGATTACCTTGGAGGTTTAGCGTTTTCTCCAAAGCAGCTTGATGAGCCATTGCCAAAGGAAATACCTGAATCAAATGGTAATCGCAGTCGGCGTGATTTAATTGTGGAAATTGCAAGAAGAGAAGAGCTAACTGTTCGGGAGTTGGCAAAACGAGTAGCTGGTTCAAGAGGGCACTATATTATTTGCGGAACGCCGGAAATGATAGCCGATACTTTAGTGAGTTGGTTTAAAAACAAAGGGGCGGACGGCTTTAATTTAATGTTTCCATACTATCCTACTTTAATGGAAACGTTTATTGATCGTGTAGTACCTATCTTGCAAGAAAGAGGATTTTTTCGTAAGGAATATAGTGGTGTGACATTACGGGACCACCTCGGACTTCGGCAAAAACAAGTAGAATTCATTTCAGACTAGAGGGGTGGTATAAATGCCAATCGCATTTACATTAAACAATGAAGAAAAAGCAGTACCAATTACGGAGGCTGATGTCATTCGTATTTATGATGAGAATGTAAAGAACTCAACTGATTACGCCAATCCAGCAAATGAAGTTCAGAGCGGAAAAAGGTCTGTGACTGTAAGATTTATTCTTGAAAAAGGAGCAAAGGTAATCGTAGCTCCTCCAGAAACATTTTGTGAGATCTCTTATAGTCTTGCTCTAGAACAAGAGGTTAAGTTCATTCAAGTCAAAAAGAAAGAGTCCTATGATCAAATTCTTGGAAAAGAATTTGTCTATCAAAATGAACTTCCAGAAAGAGATATTTTACCTAGTTTATAAGGAAAGGAGGAGCATTGATGGCAAGAAAGGAAAAGGGTGCTTCGCTTCATATTCAATCGTTGGAAAAACGATATGATTCAAATCTTGTGTTAAAAGGAATCGATCTTTCTGTGGGAAGTGGGGAGTTTATTGCAGTGGTCGGCAAAAGTGGTTGTGGGAAAAGTACTTTATTGCGTCACATTGCAGGCCTTGAGGAGCCGTCGAATGGAGATATTCTCTACAATGGACAACGTTTAAAAGGTTTAAATCCTTCGACTCGATTTATGTTTCAAGAAGCCCGCTTGCTTCCTTGGCAAAATATTTTAGCAAATGTAGGAGTCGGCTTTCAGTTAGTGGGAAACTGGAAAGAGGAAGCGGGAAAATTGTTGAATGAAGTAGGCTTAAGCGAACGAGGTTTAGAATGGCCTTCTGTTCTTTCAGGAGGACAGAAGCAACGTGTTGCTTTAGCACGTGCGCTTGCTGGTGGGCCGAGTCTGCTACTGTTTGATGAACCACTTGGTGCACTTGATGCGCTAACTCGCTTAGAGATGCAGCGGTTAATTGAGTCGTTGTGGCTAGAAAATCAGTTTACTGCGGTACTCGTTACTCATGACGTAAGTGAGGCGGTAGCGCTTGCTGATCGCGTCATTGTCATTGATAACGGAATCATTGTGTTGGACCGAAAAGTCGAGTTACCTCGTCCGAGAATCCAAACAACAGCAGCATTTGTAGACATTCAAGAGGAAGTGTTAAATCAGCTTTTAGGTGAACCAACGACAGTGGTGAAAGATGTACTTGTGTTGTAAGAAATCAAAGAATAGAGGAGGCAAAGTATGGTTGAATTTATAACAATGGCACCAACATCAGGTGATGGAACAAGCATTGCATCTGGAAATGCCGGTTGGACAGATGCAAAAGGAGCAACAGAACGAAAACCGTCTATAGAGTACATTCAAGCGATTGCAAAAGCAGCTGAAAAAGGTGGTTTTAACTCACTTTTATTGCCAACTGGAACGGGCTGCCTTGATTCAGTAACGGTAGCCGCAAATCTAATCAGCCATACAAAAACGTTGAAATTCTTGTTTGCGGCGAGGCCGGGAGTAATGTCGCCAACTACATTCGCAAAACAGTTTGCAACAATAGACAACTGGTCTGAAGGAAGGGCTCAAGTAAATATCGTAACGGGGGGGTCTCCGGAAGAACTTGCGGGTTATGGTGATTTTATACCTCATGATACAAGATATCGCCGAACAGAAGAGTACATCCATCTTTTAAAAAGGTTGTTCTCTGAAGATTCTGTTACGCATGAGGGTGAATTTTACAAACTGGAGAATGCCTCTGTTTTTCCACCTTTGAAGCAAGGGAGACCACAAATTTATTTTGGTGGAGCATCGGAGGCAGGAAAAACAGCGGCTGCTAAATACGCAGACGTATATATGATGTGGGGCGAGACAGTAGAAAACACAAGAGAGCGAATAGAAGAGATGAAACAACTTTATAGAGAAGCTGGACGCTCTGCTAGCTATAGTGTTTCTTTTCAAGTCGTTCTTGGAAAAACAGAAAAAGAAGCATGGAGAAATGCCGAAACGCTTATCCAACATCTGTCCCCAGAAGCACTTGCTCAAAAAAAGGCTGATCGGCAAAAAGGGGATTCAATCGGAGTGAATAGACTGCATGATTTAATGGAATCGGGACGTAAGAATAACTTTGTCATTGGACCCAATGTATGGGCGGGTTTAACGCAAGTGTTATCTGGAAATTCGATTGCCTTAGTTGGTACCCCAGATCAAGTGGCAGATCGTGTAGCTGAATTTATTGGCTTGGGTTTTGATAAAGTGCTATTGCGAGGCTTTCCACATTTGGAGTTAATAACGGAAATTGGCCAAGAAGTTATTCCTCGGGTTAAACAGCGGCTGGCAGTTTCTAGCAGCTAGGAGGGATAGAATGAAATGGTTTGCTACTTTAATAAGCATCATGCTGCTTATGCCCTTACTCTCCTCTTGCTCAAGCTCAAGTGATGCTGCGCCAAGCGGAGAAATTATAACGATTGGCTATCAAAAAGGGGCTCTTACTTTATCGTTGAAGGAAGATGTTGTTTTTCGATCAGAAATGGAAGAGTTAGGGTATGTTGTTGAATGGGCCGAATTTAATACGGGTAGTTCAACTCTTGAAGCACTGGGGAGTGGGAGTACAGATTTGGCGAATGCAGGAGATACCCCTTCTATCTATGCCCTTGCGAATGGCCAGCCAATTGATTATATCGCGGCTACGGATAATGCGTTTGAAAGCGAAGGGATTTTAGTGCGTCCGAATTCTGGAATCAATTCAATTGATGACTTGGAAGGAAAACGAATTGCATACAACCGTGC
The DNA here is from genome assembly GCA_001310375.1 of Bacillus sp. JCM 19041. GTDB lineage: Bacteria > Bacillota > Bacilli > Bacillales > Bacillaceae_D > Shouchella. The sequence continues at coordinate 24,038 of BAXC01000023.1, forward strand.
TTCAATCGCCCAGTATTTGCTTTTTAAGGCGTTAGAAGCTGCTGATCTTACGTTTGAAGATATCGAGACGGTTCATTTGGGTCCGTCCGATGCGAACATCGCTTTTGAAAGGGGAATGGTTGATGCATGGGTAACATGGGATCCATATTTGGCTGCGTCCGAAGGAAATGGAAATCGTGTGCTGGCTAATGCAGAAGGGCTTGTATCCTATCGGTCTTTCTTTTTTGCAAATAGTAGATTTGCAAGTGAACATCCACAAGCGGTTCATGCATATATCGAAGCGTTACAAAGAATTGGCCAGGAAATTGAGGCTGATCCTAGTGATGCTGCAGCGATTATGGAGAAAGCAACAGGATTGCCACATGATACATGGGAAACGATCCTGCAACGAAATAACAATGTGCCTAGTTATGTAGATGAAGATGCGATTTCAGATTTACAGGCTCAAGTAAATGATCTGCTAGATATAGGATTGCTTGATTCAGAAGTGATTATTGCTGATCATGTATGGAGGACAGGAAATGAATAAATCATTGCTAGGATATCAACGAAGGGTTGCTCCTTGGATTTTGCCATTGGTTTTACTAGTGAGCTGGCAAATTATGAGCATCAATGGTTTGTTTTCAAATTTACTAGCGAGTCCACTCGATGTAATAACGGCAGGGTGGAGAATGGCGGCAAACGGCGAATTATTTAATCACTTGGTTATAAGTTTCTATCGGGCATTTATTGGATTTTTAATCGGTGGTGGAATCGGTCTTTTTCTTGGTATTTTGAACGGTATGTCTTCTTTTGCACAAAGGTATTTGGATACAACAATCCAAATGCTTCGTAACGTCCCTAATTTGGCGCTGATACCCCTCGTAATTATTTATTTAGGAGTAGGTGAGGGAGCGAAAATCTTTTTGGTTACTGCGGGTGTTTTATTTCCCGTTTATATTAATACGTATCACGGCATTCGGTCGATTGATCCAAACATGCTAGAAATGAGCCGCATGTATGGATTATCTAAATGGAAGAGGTTTACAAAAGTGATATTCCCAGGTGCCCTCCCTTCCATTTTAGTGGGTGTACGGTACGCACTTGGAGTTATGTGGGTGACATTAATTGTTGCGGAAACGATTGCCGCTACATCTGGAATTGGTTATATGTCAATGAATGCAAGAGAGTTTATGCAAATTGATGTGATTATATTGGCAATTGTGCTTTATGCATTGCTTGGAAAGCTAGCGGATTGGCTTGCCGGAAGAGCAGAGCAACGGCTTTTACGTTGGAACCCTGCATATTCTAAAAAGTAAACAGACCTTCATGCCTTTTAACAGCATGAAGGTTTTTTTGTTATGAAACTTGCGTATGTACACTTAATATTGTAATATGAGCATATAATCATATATTGAGGGTGTGGAGCAATGAAGGATGGCTATTTTGATCTTGATGAAGAGACATTGTTTATCGTATCACAAACATTTAAAGCACTAAGTGATCCAACACGGATTCGAATTCTTCACTTATTAGCTGAGAAAGAGTGTGCGGTCGGCGAAATCGTTGAAGAGTTGTCGCTTGGGCAGTCAACGGTATCCCACCAACTGCGATTTTTAAAAAATTTAAGGCTTGTGAAATCACGCCGTGTAGGCACATCAATCTATTATTCACCGGAAGATGAACATGTGATGGATCTTTTGGAAACAACGATTAAGCACGCAAAACATGATTAGGAGGGAGCATCATGGGCAAATCACATGACCACGATCATCATCATCATCATCATCATGGTCCTGGTCACAGTCATATACACACAAATAATAAAAAAGTGTTACTGATTGCGTTTATTCTAATTACAGCCTTTATGGTGGTTGAGTTCGTTGGTGGATTATTGACGCAAAGCCTAGCATTGCTTGCTGATGCAGGTCATATGTTAAGTGATGCAATTGCACTTGGACTTGCATTATTTGCGTTTAAATTTGGTGAGAGAGCAGCGAGTCTTCGAAGACATTTGGTTATAAACGGTTTGAAATACTGGCCGCTTTCTTGAACGGGTTAACATTAATTGGTATTTCGCTTTTCATTATTTGGGAGGCAATCAATCGATTAGCAAATCCACCTGAAGTTGCTAGTATTGGTATGTTGACGATCGCAACAGTGGGGTTACTTGTTAATATTCTCGTTGCCTGGATCTTGATGAGAGGCTCTGATGTGAAAGGAAACTTGAATATGCGAGGTGCTTTTCTCCATGTATTAGGCGATTTGCTTGGTTCGGTTGGTGCAATTGTAGCAGGATTGCTGATTTTCTTCTTTGGTTGGGCGATTGCTGATCAGATAGCAAGTATGCTTGTTGCTATTCTAATCCTTGTGAGTGGTTACAGAGTAACAAAAGATTCGGTTCATGTATTAATGGAAGGGAAGCCGGAAACGATTCAAGTGAATGAAGTAAGAAGCAAGCTACAAGAATTACCAGGAGTGCTTCATATCCATGACCTTCACTTGTGGTCAATTACTTCTGATTTTCCTGCGTTATCCGCACATTTGGTTGTATCTGAAGAAGCTAAACGTGATCAGGTGTTGCAAGAAGCAAAGGAATTATTAGAACAAACCTTTCATATTGAACATTCTACGTTGCAACTTGAGGGTGAAACGATGCAATGCAGGAATGGCTGTAATTAAAAGAAAACAGAACGAATAGCGGGACTCGATGAATCTTGGTTCCCGCTTCTTATCATTTGAATGACCTTTACATGTATCATAAAAAGTTGGTGTTTTGGTTTCTGGTTCATTAGAGAATTAGGGTTGATGGAAATTAAATTTCTATTATACGTAAGAACAAGGATAAAAGAGAGAGGGTTGCATATCCTAAAAAGTGAATTTACAAAAATGACGGACAAATTGATTATTGCTTCTCTTTTTTGTTCGGATATAGAGGGTAAGATGTGCACATATAAGTGTATATGTGATAAACTAAACACGAAAACGTAAAGAACCTATGTGACTGGCGCAAAATGTGGATAACCACGAGGGAGCATAGGGATAAATGCCGTGCGCCTGGGCAGAGGGAAGATGGTTTATGTGACATCTTGCCTTTTTAAACGTTCAAATAAGAGAGGGTGGTTTGAATGAAGGAGCCCATGATTTTAGACGGACAGGAAGTATCAAAAAGCATAAAAGAACAGTTAGCTTTACAAGTTGAGGCGTTAAAAGAAAGAGACATTACACCATGTCTTGCGACGATTCTTGTTGGTGAAGACCCTGCATCGGCTACGTATGTGCGTATGAAAGGAAATGCGTGCAAACGACTTGGTATAGAGTCAAAGAAAATTGAATTGCCAATAGATACGACGACTGAACAGTTGCTAACAACGATTCGTGAGCTAAATGAAGATAAAGCAATACATGGTATTTTGCTGCAGCATCCTGTACCAGAACAAATTGATGAGCGTGCAGCATTTGATGAAATTGCAATTGAGAAAGACGTAGATGGTGTGACAACACTTGGTTTTGCTCAAAATGCGTTTGGGTTTGCGAACTACCCATCTTGTACGCCAGCGGCAATTATGGCCATTCTAGATCATTATGATCTGCCAATAGAAGGGAAGCATGCAGTGGTGATTGGACGAAGTCCCATTCTTGGAAAACCGGTTTCGCAAATGCTCTTAAACAGAAATGCTACCGTAACAACTTGCCATTCGCGCACATCAAATCTTAGTGAGCATGTAAAACAGGCAGATATCGTTGTTGCCGCGGTCGGAAAACCTGAATTCATCCAAGGTGATTGGATTAAGGCAGGGGCAGTCGTTCTTGATGCTGGTTATAATAAAGGAAATATTGGTGACTGTGAGTATGATGGTTGTGCCGAAAATGCTTCTGCCATTACTCCAGTTCCAGGCGGAGTTGGTCCAGTTACCATTTCAATGTTGTTAAAACATACGGTTGAATCAGCAGAACGTTCTGCGCAATAGGAAATAAAACGTTCCATCTATCCAAAGCGGATAGATGGATTTTTAATTCAGAAACGAAACAAATTTATGACTTACAACGTAAGCAACTTTAGTGAAAAGAATGGTGAGTTTTATTCTCTTTTAGTCACAGTTAAGAATGATGAGGAGGTAGAAAATAGTGCGCACAGAAAAAGAAATGATGGCATTGATTTTAGATATGGCAAAGCAAGACAAACGTGTACGTGCTGTTGGTTTAAATGGATCAAGAACGAATCCTAATGCTAAAACAGATCCCTTTCAAGATTACGATGTTGTATTTGTTGTAACGGACATGGATCCATTTATAAAAATCAGAGTTGGATTGATGTTTTTGGGGAACAAATCATAATGCAAACACCAGAGAATATGGATTTATTTCAACCAAATCTTGGTGGTCGTTTTTCGTATTTAATGTTGTTCGAAGATGGGAATCGCATTGATCTTACGCTTGTTCCGATTGAAGAGCGAGAACAATGGAATGGTGGCGATCAATTAGCCGTTGTTTTGTTAGATAAAGAGGGGGACTTGCCGAAGTTGCCACAGCCAACTGACCAAGATTATTGGGCGAAACAACCAACTTCTGCATTCTTTTCTGATTGCTGCAATGAGTTTTGGTGGGTTTCCACCTATGTTGCTAAGGGCCTATGGCGTGGGGAACTAATTTATGCAATGGATCATCTTACGATTATGCGTGCAATGCTAGTGCAAATGCTTGAGTGGCAGGTTGGTGAGAAGAACAATTATACAGTCAGTATTGGAAAAAACGGCAAGTATTTAGAACGGTACATAAAAAATGAAGACTGGAAGAAGCTTGTAGAAACGTATCCTAAACTTGATGAAGAAGAGATGTGGAATGCGTTCGTTGTGGCGGTTGATTTATTTGATGACATAGCTGTCTCATTAGCAGAGAAGTTGGAGTTTGAATACCCATTCCCTTATGTAAATAAAGTGCGCGCTTACATGGAACATGTATGTAAATTACCCCGTGATGCAAAAGAAATCTATTAAATGAGGACTTGATTGCTCATTTTTTAACTTGGGAAATTAAGAAAGACTGCCCGGTAGAGTTCGGACAGTCTTTTGCTTGTCTAAGATGCTTCCACAACACCACAAGCAATTCGATCACCAGCATCGCCGGTTGTAACGGTTTCTTCGTCTGGTCCACTTGTGTCTTGTTCATCTGATGTATAACGATCTGGGATATGACCAAAATTATCTGGATCTTCATGAATCATGACCGAGGTAGTTCCAGCAAGATCGTCTGTCGAAAAAGCATCTGTTGTAAACGAGAGTTGAGCGGTACCATCTTCAATTGCATATAGTGAAGGCATATCGCCAGTATGGGAGCCATGTTCATCATCATCACTATGATAATGACCGCCAGCTGATTCAAAAGGATCTTCTTCTTCGTTTACTTCACACATACTTCTTCATGCAGATGAAATCCATGGTAGCCAGGCGGAAGTCCTTCCACCGTTGCAGCGACTCTCGTGAGGTTGCCTTCATCATAAAACTGCACTTCCCCAATAGAGTCACCGTTCGTATCATTCATTTGCGCAACGGCTGTTGGTTGTACTTCGTTACTTCCCCCGTTGTCTTCGATTGGTGCTTCTGTTTCCCCACTGTCTCCACATGCAGTGAGAAGGGCGCTTGCCGCACAAATCCCAAAAACGTTCCGCATTTTCATTAAAATCACCTTTCAAATTTTGGCTTCTACCAGCTATATCACGAATGTGCATGTTCAAAACCTATTTTTTTATTGGGAAAATTATTGAGGGAGCGCTGTATTTTCTTGTTTTGTGCAATTATCTAAAAAAGTAAGGACATGAGGCCAATTGTCAGAGGCTGCTTGTGCGTTTGCATTTTTTGATCCTCCCAAATCCATAATCATCCCCCACCAACATGCATTTGAACATTGGCAGGCATACCTGGTAGAGCGTAAGGAAAGGAAAGAAAATGGCCTGCTTTTGGGTAGTACAGATGCGTTTTTTGCACATTTGTTTTGTGCAATTTTTTTTCTGTCATTCTTGCATAATCAGCAGCTGGCCACATTTGATCTTCTTCACCTGCAATCGTCATAAGCGGCACTTTAATCTTTTCAACTGGTATACGGGCTTGGCTATGATCTTCTCGATCCTTAAGTGACTGATGCCAAATATCAAGAAAGGATACTGGCGACGTAAGAGCCAGTTCTTTCCCATTGATAGCATTGTTTTGATACGATGGTTAAATTTTAAATAAGGTAGCGCCTCGCCGTCCTTTGTCCAAGAAGGAATCGGTGCATAAATTGTATTTCGCAGCCCAGAAGTCACGTATGCACCAGGGGCTCCAGCAATAATCGCTGTGAAGAAACTATATGTAGATCCAAGCAAGAGAGCCAACTCTCCACCCCTTGAAAAGCCAATTAGAGAAACCGTATTGTCTGTAGCGCAATGTTCTTTTAACCAAAGCGCCGCATTTTTGAAATACTCAAGTGGAATTTTTTCAAGATCTTTAGGTACACCTTCTACTCCAAAATAAGCTAAACTCAAGACTGTATATCCTTTTGTTGCTAGCAATGCTGCGGCATGTTCCTGTATGCCTCCATCAGAACCACCAAGGAGGAGAACCCCTGGATAAGGACTGTTTGTATCGGGATAATAGAGTACCCCGGTCATAGAGGATGAGTTTATCGTTTCACGTTTAACAGATTCATCAAAAAATTTCCGCATGATTTTAACTGAGTCTAAGGTTTTTCGTTTTCTTTCAATGGAGATGTCAATGGGTAAGCGCGTTGCAGAAGCTTTTGTGAAGTAATCGTCCTGTTTCGTGTCAACCCGTTCCATCGACCAGAAAAGCCCAGCACAATCAATCTCTTTATAACTACCCGTGGAAGGCGCCATTTCAGAAAGATCTATTTTACCATGGTGATTCGCTTCAAATACTGCACAGGAAGCAAACTCAAGACCATTGTCATCCGTTGCTTTTGCCCGAACGGTAATTTTTTCATAAGGTTTGCAATCCACAACCTTTATGGAAATTGATTCATCGATAAATGATTCTAAAGGTGTAATTTGAAGCGTTGGATGTGGCATAAAGACCGTTCCCTTCATTTTAACTGTGTACTCTCATATACGGGATATATTGGGAAAGGTTTCACGTAAACGAAAGCAGGTTATTTTTTATAACCTGCTTTCGTTTTTTTATTGTGGATTGGTTCCCCATAGTTCAGCTTGTTTTACAAACATTCTCGGATTCAGTTTCAACTGTGATATGATGACTTCAGCTACATCTTCCGCTTGCATATAGTAAGCAGCTTTCTCTTCATTCATCTTGTTAATGCCACCAAAATCGGTAATTACGGTACTTGGCGTTAGCGTCTGCACACGAATATTATGTTTGCGAACTTCTTTGGTTAATGCTTCTGACATGCCAAGAACAGCAAATTTAGATGCACTATATGCAGCAGATCCCTCTGTTCCCCTTAAACCTGACGTAGAAGAAATGTTAATGATATCACCAGATTTCCGCTCAATCATGCTTGGAAGAACGGCTTGGGTTGCATGAAACATGCCCATGACATTTACGTTAAACACATTTTGCATGTCTTCTGGAGACAAATCCATGAACGATCCAAATTTTCCAATGCCAGCATTGTTTATGAGAATATCAATTGGACCAAGTGTTTGCTCGATCTTTTTCGTAGTAGTTTGGATTGAAGCTTGATCTGCCACATCTGCGGTTACTACAAGTGTGTTGATGTTATAGTCTTTTAACTCGTTAGCAACTTCATTTAAATGAGACTTAGTTCGTCCAACAAGACCGATGTGAATCCCTTCTTTGGCAAAGGCATGAGCAGTGGCACGCCCAATTCCTCTTCCAGCTCCAGTGATGAGTGCGATTTTACCATTAAGTTGTTGCATAAGTATCTCTCCTTTTTTGGATCAGGCTTTGTTTACTTGTACCCGAATTAATGAGCGCTAAAGCAATATTTGACAAATCAGTCTTAACGAGATATGATTGAGCACAATTTCATAGCAATTCAATGACGAGAACGAGTAGTTCCTTATCCTTATCCCCAGAGAGTTGGCGTTTGCTGAAAAGCCAATGATAAGACCGGAATGAAAATCCTCTCCGAGAAGCAAAGCTGAACAGTTGTTTTAAGCTTTGACGGCATTCAACCGATATCCAGAACGCGTATGATGGTACGTAGTGAAAACAATGAGTAAAGCGACTCCCGTGGCATTCGTCTCGGTAGCTGATATAGCGATACATAAACTCGATCCCTACGTAAATGGATCGGGTTTTTTTATATTAATCAAGAATGAGGTGAGCTCTGATGACAAAAGAATCCGTATACGAAAGAGAACTTCGCATTCGTAATAAGTGGAATGCAGACGATACATTTAAGCGCTCTGTGGAAAATCGAAAAGGGAATGAGAATTACGTCTTTTATGAAGGCCCTCCGACAGCGAATGGTATGCCGCACGCAGGTCATGCACTTGGTAGAACAATGAAAGATTTTGTTGCTCGTTATAAAACGATGTCGGGGTACCAAGTTTTGCGAAAAGCAGGTTGGGATACACATGGATTGCCAGTCGAGTTGGAAGTGGAAAAGCAATTGAACATCCGTGGAAAAGATGAAATCGAAGCGTATGGGGTTGAGAATTTCGTTGAGAAATGTAAACAAAGCGTATTTGCGTATGAGCATGAGTGGAAGCAATTTACCGAAGCGCTTGGTTATTGGGTTGATATGGATCAGCCGTATGTGACTCTCCGTAATCCATACATTGAATCAGTTTGGAATATTCTTTCCAGTATTCATGAAAAAGGCTATTTGTATAAGGGACACCGAGTCGTTCCGTACTGTCCCCACTGTGAAACGTCGTTAAGTTCCCATGAAGTTGCCCAGGGATATAAAGATGTCACTGACTTATCGGCAACAGCTAAATTTCAATTGGTGGATACGGAAAATGAATACTTACTTGGCTGGACGACAACACCTTGGACATTACCAGGAAATGTGGCAATTGCTGTGAATCCAGAGCTTGTCTATGTAAGAGCGAAGCAAGGCGAAGCGATTTATGTTGTGATTGAATCGCTTGCCACGACTGTTTTAGGAGAAGAATATGAAATTCTGGAAAAAATAAAAGGCAATGAGCTTGTTGGTCGTTCCTATCAAGCGCCGTTTGAGTTTGTGAAAGTGGAGGATGGGCATCGAGTCATTGCTGCTGATTTTGTGACCGATACAAGTGGAACTGGACTTGTCCATATTGCACCTGCATACGGGGAAGACGATTATCATGCTGTAAAAGACAATGGGTTTGATTTTATAAATGTTGTTAATACAAAAGGGCAATATGTGGACGCCGTAACACCGCTCGCTGGAAAGTTTGTTAAAGATAGCGATGTGGATATTATTAAAATGCTTGCTGCAGCGGGCCTATTGTTTTCAAAACAAAAATACGAACATAGTTATCCACATTGTTGGCGATGTGACAGTCCGCTTTTGTATTACGCAATGGAAGGGTGGTTCATCCGGACCACCGCTGTGAAGGAACAGATGCAAGCAAATAACCAAAATGTTGATTGGTTCCCTGGACATATGAAGGATGGCCGCTTTGGCAATTTCCTTGATCAATGGTGGACTGGAATATTGGACGAAACCGTTATTGGGGCACTCCTCTTAATGTGTGGATGTGCCAAGAATGTGCAAAGGAGAAATCGCCATGTTCGATTAGCGAGTTACGTGAGTGGGCAACAGATGAAATACCAGCTGATATAGAGCTCCACAAGCCATATGTGGATGCGATTCAGTTTTCATGTTCTTGTGGAGGGACAATGAAACGAACAAGTGAAGTAATCGATGTGTGGTTTGATAGTGGATCAATGCCATTCGCACAGTACCATTATCCATTTGAAAATGAAGCACTTGCGGAGCAACAATTTCCTGCGGATGTCGTTATTGAAGGGGTTGACCAAACAAGAGGTTGGTTTTACAGCTTGTTAGCTGTATCTACGCTTTTTACAGGCAAGGCTCCGTATAAACGGGTTTTATCCCTTGGACATATTTTAGATGAGCATGGTCGCAAAATGTCTAAAAGTAAAGGGAATGCGTTAAGTCCAACAGATTTAATTGAAGAATTTGGTGCTGACTCGCTTAGATGGGCGCTTCTTGCGGATAGCGCGCCATGGAATAATAAGCGCTTTTCAAAACAAACAGTTAGTCAAACAAAATCTAAAGTAATTGATACATTGTCAAATGCACATTCGTTTTACTCGATGTATGCACGAATCGATGGCTTTGAACCTAACCGAGATTTCCGAGCAGCAGAAGCAACAATGGATCGATGGGTTTTATCTAGACTGCATACTGTTGTTAAAGAAGTAAAAGAAGCATTAGATGCTTATGATGTTACGAAAGGGGCACGGACACTCGCTCTCTTTCTTGATGAACTCAGCAACTGGTACATTCGCAGATCGCGACAACGTTTTTGGGCGAGTGGAATGACCAGTGATAAAAAGGCTGCTTTTAGTACGCTATATACGGTACTTACAAAAACGGCACAATTAATGGCACCTTTTGCCCCATTTGCAACAGAGGATCTTTATTCAGACCTTACAGGAAGAAGTGTCCATTTAACTGATTTTCCTTCTGTGGATGAATCGATGATTGATGAGGCGCTTGAATCAAAGATGGAGACGGTGCTCTCGGTTGTAGAACAGGCTCGTTCAATCCGAAATACTGTGGGAATTAAAACAAAGCAGCCGTTAAGTCGACTAGTTGCAATTGCAAACGCTGAGGATCTTGTTCTAAAAGAATATGCGTATATCATTCAAGAAGAAACGAATGTGAAGGAAATCAATTTTCAAACTGAATTTAATGAAGGCTTGGAAGTAGAATTGAAGTTGAATTTCCAAGTGGCTGGACCTAAACTTGGGAAAGCGCTTGGTGAAGTGAAGCAGAAGCTGGAGCAGACAAGTCAGGGAGAGAGATTGTCTTATTTAGAGACTGGTACGTTTTCAATCCCTTTATCATCAGGTGAAACAACGATACTCACAAAAGAAGAGCTTCATCTAGAATGGAAGGCGAAAGATGGATTTGCTGTTTCTGAAGGACCGGTTTTTACGGTTCTTATTGATATAACGTTAACGGATGAATTAAAAGAGGAAGGACTTGTACGGGAGCTCATCCGTGCGGTGCAAACATATCGAAAAGAATTAAACCTTCCAGTAGAACAAAGGGTTAAACTGTATCTTGATGGAGGAGAAGTGTTTAATCGCGTGATTCATTCGTTCGAGGGACTCTTGCATAAGAGTCTTGTATTGGACTCAATAAACACCGGGGATGGACCGAATATGAAACGAATTCAAGTGGAAGACTATGAAGTAGGTATAGCTATAGGTGAATAATAAAGAAACGAGCTTCTGCATTTTTCGCAGAGGCTCGTTTTTTCTACTAGACTTCTACAGCAACGATGTCGTCACAGCAGATCGTTGTAATTCTAACTTTGTGTTTCTCACATTTACACTCATCGTGATGGTCATGACAATCTGCTTTAGCGATTTCGACAACATTCCCTTTCACATTTACAAAGCTACCTTTGACGAAATCTCCACCTTTTAAAATGACTTTAACGTCTTCACCACGAGAGATGTGTTTAAAGAAGTCATCGCAATCACAATCTGATTTTTTGTTGTTGTTGTTATAGTTGTTGTTATAGTTGTTGTAAGAGTTATCATACCCATAACCGTAAGAGTCTTTTCCCCAACCCATGTTTGTTTCCTCCTTTCTTTTATATGATTTATACTATGAAACAAATCTCTGGCACGTATAGGCAAGCTTACTGAGCGATTTGTATCAATTATTCAGCAAGATCAAGTGTCAGATTTGATTAAATACTAGACTTCAACCGCTGTGATATCGTCACAGCAAATGGTAATGATTCTTGTTTTTTTACAATGTGAATGACAGTCTGCATTTGCTAAGTTAACGACGTTGCCACGTACATCAACAAATTCGCCTTCAACACGACCGCCACCTTTTAAGAAAACTTTAACGTCTTCGCCACGTGAGATGTGTTTAAAGAAGTCATCGCAATCACAATCTGATTTTTTGTTGTTGTTGTAGTTGTTGTTATAGTTGTAAGAGTTATCACACCCGTTACACCCATAACCGTAGGAGTCTTTTCCCCAACCCATGTTTGTTTCCTCCTTTCTTTTATATGATTTATACTATGAAACAAATTTCTGCCCCGTATAGGCAAGCTTACTGAGCGATTTGTATCAATTATTCAGCAAGATCAAGTGTCAGATTCGATTAAATACTAGACTTCAACCGCTGTGATATCATCACAACAAATAGCAATGATTTTCACTTTTTTACAATGTGAATGACAGTCTGCATTTGCTAAGTTAACGACGTTGCCACGTACATCAACAAATTCGCCTTCAACACGACCGCCGCCTTTTAAGAAAACTTTAACCTCTTCGCCACGAGAGATGTGTTTAAAGAAGTCATCGCAATCACACTCTGACTTGTTATTGTTGTTGTAATTATTGTTGTTGTAATTGTTGTAAGAATAGTTACGATCACAACCACAAGAATAAGAATCTCTTCCCCAACCCATAATTTCACTCCTATAAATACTATTTTTTATTTCTGGGTGCTCTAGGAAACTAGAACCTTTAATGTTCTTACACTTCTACAGCGGTGATGTCATCACAACAAATAGCAATGATTCTCACTTTTTTACAATGTGAATGACAGTCAGCTTTTGCTAGGTTAACGATGTTGCCACGTACATCAACGAACTCGCCTTCCACACATCCGCCGCCTTTTAAGAAAACTTTAACGTCTTCGCCGCGTGAGATGTTTTTGAAGAAAGTATCGCAATCGCACTTTTTTGATTCAGAATTACCGTATGAGTAATCTGAGTAGCTTCCACCATATCCATAACCCATATTCATTGACCCCCCTTCTTGTTGCTATGCTATTACTGTATGTACAAGGAATAGAGGTGCGTAGGCTGAAAGAGTGTGCATACGCTTGTTTTTGTAGGATTGATAAAAACGCCGATAGATTTATGCCCGTTCTTTAATAGTAGGAATCTGTGAATTGTCCAATTAGGGAGAACGTAAGCTTTGCTGTTTATGAGCGAGGTTTTTGTGTAGGGCCGGATTAGCAAAAAGTTATCAGTCGGAGGTCGTAGATGAAGTTCGATCTGTAGCTCGTTTCTTGAAAATCAACAAAATCATACAATAAACATGTTAAACAAAAGAATTTTAAGGAGGTGAAGCATAATGTCAAAGAAAACATGGCTGATTGTTGGTGCAATTGTACTTGGGCTTATTGTCGTCTCATCACTTGGTGCAATGATTGGATTAGCAGCGGGAGCGGTGCTTTGTTATTTCGGCTGGCGCCAAGCGGCGTTAAGTGAGCACGTGATGATGAAAGTACTTTGGTGGGTGATCCTACTCATTGGTGTTTGCTTAGCAATTGGAAGTTTGCCTGGAATTATTGGACTTGGAGCTCTTTACTTGCTTGTAAAGCTTTATGAACGTTGGAAAGAAAACAAAGACTATACGTACGATATGTAAATAAGGAAATGAGGGAATGAGATGTCTATTTTCAAACAAATCAAAGACCAAGTAACAGCGGACATTGAGTCCATATTAGAAAAAAACGAGAAGCCTTTTGGTCAACATGAAACAAAGTATGAAGCAGAATCAAAGAAATTGGATAAACAGATGAAACAATGGAAACAATCGATTGAAAAACAACGAAAGTTGGAACACTACTTCTATAAGGAGTGGCAAGATTCAGCGCAAATGGCAGAAAAACGTCAAACACAGCTTGAAATTGCACAAGAAGCAGATGCAGAAGAGTTGATTGAGCAAGCAAGCAATGAGCTGGCTGGTTATGAAGAGCTTGCCAGAGAGTATGAAGAATCCTATAACGAACAAAAAGAACGGGTAAAAAAAATTAGAAGCGCGTGGGCAAGAATTGCAATTTCTCCGCAAAAAAATACGCCGGATGCAATTGAATGTCATTGCGCGTGAAGAGGAAAGCAAACTTGAAAAAGGCGCGGCGAAGTGGACCTATTATTCAGAAGAAAATGGTGTATTAGAAGAAGAGAGTGAAGAAGAAGCCACAAGTAGTCAAAAAGAAGAGGGTACAATAGATTTTGACTCTCGCATCGCCGAATTAAAAAAAGAAATTGAAAATAAACGTAAAGACGAACGAAAAGATCCTATAGTATAATGGAAAAGCGGGCTCGTCTAATAAGGCGGTGCCTGCTTTTAGCGAAAGGAGGGGCAAGGGAATGAAAAGAAACCGGACAGATATAGCAGCATACATTTTCTTTGCCTTGCTCGCTGCTACCTTTCTGGAGTTGTTGCTAGCGGTTGGACCATTTATTGTGATGGTTAGTTCAGCAGTGATGATTTATTATGGTCTAAAACGGATGGATCGCAAAAAAGGAAAATGGCTTTTTTACTCGGGGCTTGTGTTATTTATATTCGCTCTTTTGTCATCAACCTTTTTTATGCTTACTTTGTTTGGTTTGTTGTTTTACTTAATGTATTTATTTTGGGAAAAAGCACGAAAACCCCATGTTTTTAATGTAACAATTGATGACGAAGCCACTTCAAAGAAAACAACACTTCGAAAAGCGTTCTTTTTCCGAAACATCATTTTGGCGATCAACGAGCTGAAGAACAAGTATTTCCAAGTGATAATATTAATATTCAAACAGGTATTGGTACAACAAATATTCACTTTGAGAATACCGTCTTGCCAAAAGGAGATACAGTTGTCATTATTCGTGGCTTTATTGGCCGCATTCAATTATTTGTGCCTTATGATGCAGGTGTTTCAGTGGAACACTCGACTTTTTTTGGTCAATCAGATGTGTTTGATCAAGAAAAGACGGGATTTAACCAAAATATAATCGTCACAAATAGCCAGTATGAAGACGCCCCTAGGCGATTACGCATTTATACGTCCCTTGTGGCTGGAGATATTGAGGTGACGTATCGATGAAAGCTATGCGATCAATAGGGTTGGTTACTTTTCTTTTGTTAGCTATCCCAATCAGTCTTTTTGCTTGGTACCTTGTTAATCAAGGGTTGATTGAGTGGGATTTCTTCATTGGGCTTGAGCCCATCTTTTATAATATTCCCATTGTTGCTTGGTTGTTTGCATGGTTTTTCCTTATTTCTGTGGTTATTTATTTCATTGCAGCTTTTAATTGGAAACGTGGTGTGAAGATTTTTAGACGCGCGATACAAAAATTAAATGAAGGACATTTAAAAGCTGGAAAAAAAGAAGCAGAGGAATTAACGACTGACTTTAAAGAAGCAACTGCTTTAATTATTGATATGGAAGAGCGAATGAACAAACAAGCAGATCGTTCACAAAAGCTTATGGATCAGTGGGCTGAAAAGGAAAGTCAATTAAAAAATGAGCTTGTTTTTCAAGAGCGGAATCGGATCGCTAGAGAACTCCATGATTCAGTATCGCAGCAGCTCTATGCAGCATCCATGTTATTGTCAGCTGCGGTTAACCAAAAAAATGCAGACGTAGATGGATTACGTAACCGCTGTGAACAAATTGAGAAAGTAGTAAATGACGCACAAAATGATATGCGTGCGCTACTTTTGCAACTGCGACCGATTCAGCTTGAGGATCAATCTTTTAAAGAAGGTATTGAACAGTTGGTTGAAAGCCTAGCTGAAAAACACCCAATTACTTTTTCTGTCCGAATTGAAGATTCACCACTTTCTGCCGGAATTGAAGACCAGCTATTCCGTATCGCCCAGGAAGCGATTGCTAATACACTTCGCCATGCAGAAGCGCGGGAGATTAGTTTATACTATGCTCGGCTTCATAATTTTGCGGTCTTAAAAGTAACAGATGATGGCATTGGTTTTGAACGCAAAGAACATTCAGGCGGATACGGGCTAAATGGGATTGAAGAACGAGCGGAGGAAATTGGCGCGACGGCGCGTATTGTTAGTGTTCCTGGTCAAGGAACAAGTATTGAGATCAAAGTGCCGATCGTGAAAGGAGAACAGCTCAATGATTAATGTGTTGATTGTAGACGATCATGAAACGGTAAGGATGGGCGTTTCTGCTTTTTTATCCACACAAGACGATTTAGTTGTTGTTGGAGAAGCAAGGAACGGCTTAGAAGGTGTTGAAAAAGCATTGGAACTAAAACCGGATGTAATCGTTATGGATTTAGTCATGGATGGAATGGATGGCATCGAAGCAACAAGAACAATTAAATCAAAATGGAAAGAGGCAAGAATTGTTGTTGTAACAAGCTTTCTTGATAATGATAAACTTCGTCCAGCCTTAGAAGCGGGGGCTGTAAGCTATGTATTAAAAACTTCAAGCGCTATGCAAATCGCCGATGCGATCCGAAAAACGCATGCAGGTGAGTCTGTGCTTGACGCCAAAGTACAAGGCAAATGATTTCCGCATTTACTGCTAATGTTCCATTACATGATGCGTTAACGAAGCGAGAATTAGAAATTTTAAAGCTGATGTCATTAGGGAAAACGAACCAACAAATTGGCGATACATTATATATAACGATTAAAACAGTCAAAACGCATGTGAGTCACATTCTAGCAAAACTAGAAGTAGAGGATCGAACACAGGCTGTCATTTATGCGTTAAATGAGAAGTTATTTTCTAATTGAATTATAGGTTAAAAAAGAGGGCTGAATAAGTGCTACTTAGTTAAGTGGTTGAATTCAGTTCTTTTTTTGTTTTTATAAGACTAGAAATTATATGTGAATTCTAGTAAACTAAGCGAAATATTAAGGGGGAGTAAATGTGATTAGACAGCTAAAAGCAAATGATCAAGAGGTTTGTCTTCAACTTGTAAAACAGCAACCCGCAGAAAACTTATTTATTATCGGCGATGTTGAGGCTTTTGGAATGGAAACCGATTTTCAAAAGGTGTGGGGAGAATTTGATGAGCAAAATGAACTAATTGCTGTTTTATTAAAGTATCAAGAGAATTACATACCCTACGCCAAATCGTCATTTGATTCAGCAGGTTTTGCAGAAATCATGAACAATGACCCTTATTTTAAAGCCATGTCTGGATTAAAAAGCGTGACAGAACAAATTGAGCCTCATTTGCGTCCATATCAATCAAAGCGTCAAACCTATTATGCAAAAGGGAGTTCATTAAATGGGTTTAAAGTGAACACAGATGTTACTGAAATAGCTACTGTTGCCGATGCTCAAAACTTACTTGCTTTCTTGAAGGAAATACCAGAGTTTAAAAACTCAGTTCCGCAAACGGTCGAAAAAAAACAACGTGATATAGAAAGAGGCTTCTCGCGTGCAGTTTTGGTCAAATCAAATGAAGAAATTGTTGCGAGCGCTCCACAACTGCAGAAAATTCGGCTTCTGCAATGATTGTGGGTGTAGCGACTTTAGAAGCATATAAGCATAACGGTTATGCAACAGCCTGTGTATATAGACTCTGTTCTGACTTGCATCTAGAAGGAAAAGAACCGTGTTTGTTTTATGATAATCCCGCTGCCGGTGCTATTTATAAGCGGATCGGATTTGAAGATATTGGTTTGTGGATGATGTATGGGTATTGAGGAGGAGTGCTCAAACAGAAAATATTAAAGGGGTATAGAAAAATTAAAGCGTCTGTGACTAAATCTATGTATATTGTACTGTTACTTTTGGTCGTTTTTTTGACCATTTATGTCATATAATATAGTATGATTAACATGAGATTAGTAGGGAATATGTATATGCTAGGTTAGGAAGGAACAAAGATATGGATTTCAAAGTCTTATTGTATGATATGGACAAAACTAAAAATGGTTTAGAACTTTATTTTTTTATTGATTATATAAGTATTAATAGTCATGATATTTCGAAGTTATTAAGAAAAATAGTTTTCGTTGATGTTAATCAGAAAAGAATTAAGGTTGATACTATATTCAATACGATTGATAAATCGAGAATTAAGGCAACAATTAATACTGAGATTTTTAAAAATCTTAAAAACAGTATCGTTCAAATTGAAGTACAGTTTGATAATGACATTGTTAATTTACCGGTTATTAATAAGATGCGGAAAGAGTTTTATTTGTTTACAGATGATTTTATCGTGACTGTAAACAAACAAACCCTGGGAGAAGATGGATTGGTAAGTATATCCAGATCGCGGATTGAGAATACTCTTGCTCCAGTTATAAATCAAATAAGTGTAAGTGATGCTAGTAAAATGATATTGTCGGGTGATCTTCACCAAATCTTTAGTGAGGAGAATATTGAGCTAAAGGCTTTCACTTTATTTCAAGGTGGAACAAATCATACTATTGAAACGAATGAATTTCATTTTAATAAAGTAAGAAATCAATTTTCACTTAATGCAGAAACCTTCAAGGACATTTATGAAGGAAATTGGGAACTTAAAGCATATATAGAATTAAATAAAGAAATGTGGATTTGTAATGTTATTACAAAAATAAAGTTTAAAGAGAAATGTAATTATTTCCTAGACCGAAGGACCCTATACTTTCTGAAGTTTAACAGTTTGGATGGAAATGTGCATTTTGATGTATTAAAAGATACAAAGGACTTTATTAACTCAGAAGTGTATGATTTCTCTATTAGTGATAATTCTTGTAATATATCAGGTTTATTAGCCTTCAAGCGCTTTGAAAAAAATGTATTTTTGAAATCACTCGTACTTAAACATCGACAAACAGAAGATGAAAAAGAAGTCGAAATTCAATACGATACTAGAACACAGCTATTTAAAACATCTTTCAATATCAGCAAAAAACACAACCTTAATTTAGATGGGGTTTGGGATTTATATGTTCGTTTTACTTTTAATGAACTAATACTGGAGGAAAGGTTAAACTGCGGTTCAGAGTCTGAAGATATTATTAAGTTACCGAATACTGTTTTAGCAGAATCAGGGATTCAAAGAGTACGTCCTTATAGTACGCTTGATAAGAATGCGGCGATTGTGGTACGAGATGCGGTATTGTCTTGCGGTATTGAAAGTATAAACTATCAAGATGATGGATTAATGATAAAGGCTTCATTAAATGTACCTGATACGGCAGTGGAATTAACATCTGTATTTTTGCATGATCCTGTTGAACAAGATAATTATATTCTTGAGACATCAGTCAAGTACAAGGAAGGTACGTGTTTTTTTGAATCTAATATAAAGGATTTACCTTCATTTTATTCGATGAAGGAATTAGAACTTTATGTTCAATTTAACGTTGGAGATTTGTCGTATAACTATCCAGTTGTTTCAAATATTGATGATATATCTAATAAATCTCAGGTTTATATATATCCAGCATTTAAAGAAGTGTCTGAGATAGACGGCGTTACTTTTTTATGGACACCATTTTATAATCAAAAGAATGAACTTAAATTAAGGGTAGAACCTTTCATTAAAGCAAACCTTTTAGCAGTACATCCTAAAAGAAAAGAAACTCTATTGAAAGTAAATTTGAAGACAAAAGAAAGTAATATAAATGACATTAAACTAAAGTTGGTAGACAAGGATAAAGAGTTTGTTGAACTCATTAATGGAGTAGAAACTAATGATAGCTATGAATTTATCCTCTCAAAAAACACTCTTGAAAGTAGAAAAGCTAGCCGATGGAATATTTACCTTCAAGGAAAATTAAAAAATAAAGTGTTTAATATTGATATTACTTGTGAAGACACACGAGTGATTAATCGATGGAGCACTTTTTTGGCTAGTTCTTTTCAATTAGATAAATATATTTTTGGGTCTATTCTAATTGAAAAAAGCAATGGCATAGTTCATTACGAACAAAGAGAATTGAGGGCTATTGAAAAAAGAAAATCCCGTATACAAAAAAGAGTTGCTAAGGTAGTAGCTAAGTTAATTAAACCTTTCATAAATAAACCCACTTGGTTGATCGGCGAAAACTAGGTAAGGTTGCTCAGGATAATGGGTTCGCTTTCTTTGAATATTGCGTTAATAATAATGAAATTAAAGAAAGTAAGAATATATATTATGTAAGCGAAAAAGATAATAAAAATAAAAGAGATCTTGAACCA
Source organism: Bacillus sp. JCM 19041 (assembly GCA_001310375.1). Taxonomy (GTDB): domain Bacteria; phylum Bacillota; class Bacilli; order Bacillales; family Bacillaceae_D; genus Shouchella. The sequence continues at coordinate 44,090 of BAXC01000023.1, forward strand.
TATTATAAAAATGTGGTGATTGCAGATACATTTAAACACCTTATTCTATACGAACTATCAAGCTATTTAATTGTAAGTCATGGAATACGCGATGTGCTTCCTAGTATTATGCATACCCAGATGCGTAACAATCATACGGATATTGTTTATTTACAGCATGGGATTGTAGCAATGAAAAAGTTAGGAATGAATGGTAATTCATATAGTGGTAAAATTAGGAAGTTTGTTGTTAGTTCAGAGCATGAAAGAGATATATTTATTAGGAATATGAACTTTCGAAAAGACCAAATTATTGTTACTGGTTTAGCACGATTTGATAAACTGAATGATGCGAGTTCAAATTTAGAAGATAAAGAAATTTTATTGATGCCGACATGGAGGGATTGGGTCAATAATTCTAGAGCTACTTTTTTAGATTCACCTTTTTATACCAATTACATTGATTTATTAAATGATCCAAAGTTACATCGTGTTTTAGAAGAAAATAAGTTGGTTTTAAAATTCTTCCCTCATTTTGAAATACAAACAAAATATAAAAACGAATTCAATTTTTCGCACCCGAGAGTAAAGATGGTCAGACTAGGGGAAGAGACAGTACAAGAATTAATGCAAAAAAGTAGTTTAATGATCACTGATTACTCGAGTGTCGCTTTTGATTTTAATTATCTCAATAAACCGGTGATGTTCTATCAATTTGATATTGTTGATTATTTGCATTATCGTGGGTCCTATGTAAATTTAAAAACTGACCTTTTTGGGGATGTAACTTATAGTAAGGAACGATTAATTAAGTTACTTGAAAAACAAGCGAAAAATGGGTTTTCATATTCAAAGCATCAAATTAAATTATCAAGAAGGTACTATAAATATCAGGATCGGCTTAATTCAGAAAGAATTTACAAAGAGATAGAAATGAATTAACAAGAGGGTGAGAATATGAAAATAAGTTTCCTCGTTTATAATATTTACGGAATGGGGGGGACTGTTCGTACAGTTGTAAACACGGCAAATTATTTTGCTGCTCAAAATCTACAAGTAGAAATTATTAGTGTTAGAAAAACGGCTGCTTCCCCGATGTTTTCTATAAATTCAAGTGTAAAGATAAAACCATTGTTTGATGCAAGGAGAGGAAAGCGGTATTACAAAGGAATGCCTCTCCATAAAAAATTATTTAAAAAAATAGCTTGCCGACTACCCAGTGTAGCAATAAATAAAAAAGAAGATTTATACCACATGTTTACCTTGTTTACCGACATTAAAGTAATAACAGCACTTAGGCAAATTAAATCAGATATTTTAATAACGACGATCCCTTCTTTTAATGTTTTGGCAACACTACTTGCCCCCAAAAGAGTAAAAACTATTGGGCAAGAACATCGAAACTTTGATATTCATGATGTTAGTTTGCAAAGAAAAATAATAAAGCATTATCCTAAGTTAGATGTGTTAACTTGTTTAACTGACAATGAAGTGAACGCATACAGAGAATTATTAAAAACTAGTAATGTAAAAGTCATAAAGGTTGAAAATGCAACAGATATGCAATGGCGATCTGCGTCTCTTGAAGAGAAAACAATTATCGCAGCGGGCAGGTATGTGCCCGAAAAAGGTTTTGACTTATTAATTCCAGCTTTTGTGAAAGTAATAGAAACACATCCTGAATGGAAACTGAAGATATTTGGTTCAGGCAAGGATGAGCCTTTATTAAGAGATTTAATTTTTAAATATAAAGCGTATAATAATATTCTTTTAATGCCTACAACTAACAAAATTACCGAGGAAATGTTACGCTCATCTGCTTATGTTTTAAGTTCACGATCTGAATCATTCGGAATGGTCCTTATAGAAGCAATGTCAGTTGGGTTACCATGTATCAGCTATAAATGTCCAGGGCCGGTGGAGATATTAAAAAATGAAGAAGATGGACTGCTAGTTGATGAAGAAGACATCCAAGGCTTAGCTGAAGCAATGAACAGAATTATAGGCTCTGTTGATCTTAGGCATGAGCTTGGAAAACAGGCCAAAATAAATGTTGAACGATATTCTTTTATTCAAATTGGTCAAAAGTGGAAGCTTATAATTGATGAATTAAATCAAGAACATAAAAGGGAACCTCAACTGGAACCAGTTGTCAATTTTAAAAATAATAAAAGGAAGCAAGGATTTACAGAAACTCAACGTAAAATTATTTAATTAGTAGGCTCAATTGTTTTTTTGTTTTATTAAAGGGGTTTAGACATGACAAATTCAATAGAATATAGGAAAACCCGCTTTCATTTTTCAATTAAGAAACTAGTCATAAAAAAAAAATGTGGTTGAGATAAAAGTGGCTACAAATTTACCGTGTGAGTTTTCTTTGGATTTATTGATTTGCAATAGAGAAAATACTAAAAAGACATTGAATATAGAACCTACCGGTCGAATTTGCAAGCGAAGACAACAAATATATTCATTTATAGTTGATATTGAAGAAATAGATATTACTCCTTTTTATTGGGACATTTATGTTCAAACTAGTAATAGAGGAGATCTAACAACTAGTCGGTTGGTTAATGATAATTATTCTGTGTTCAAAAAACTACGCCATGTTGGCGTAAGGAAAGCAATCTCAACTAAGAATGGAGAATTTATTCGATATCTTTATTTGACACCAAGTGGAGGGGTGAGCTTAGTAGAACGTAAACCCAGTCAATATGAAACTTCCACTTATAGATTAAAAGAATATACTGCATTTATGTTCTATCATTTATTTTATAAGTTCCTTCCCAAAAAAACCGTTTGGTTAGTTCATGAAAAATATGCAAACACTGCTCAAGATAACGGATACTATTTCTTTAAGTATTGTTATGAGAAAGATCCTAAGAAGCGTGTGTTTTATATTATTGACAGGCGTTCAGCGGACTTAAAATATCTAGAAAAGTATCAATCTCGTACGGTCTACTTTATGTCATTTAAACACTTGCTTTTGCTTCTAGAAGCTAAGGTCATTGTTTCTTCAGAGGCAAAAGCTCATGGTTACGTATGGAGAACTACGCATGGCATTTTCAGAGAAAGCCTATTAAATAAAAGATTTGTTTTTTTACAACATGGTGTACTTGGTCTGAAAAAAGTCCATTCAATCTTTGGCGCTAATTCAGTAAATAAATCCAATTTATTTACTGTCTCATCTCTCAAAGAAAAGCAGATTGTAAAAGAGTATTTTGGTTATAAAGATGATGAAATAATTGTAACGGGATTAGCAAGGTGGGATGAATTATTTAAAGAAGCGCCTAAACGCAATTCGATTAGAGAAGTATTAATGTTACCAACTTGGAGACCTTGGTTAGATGAAGTTAACCAAAATACATTTGAAACATCAGTATTTTTTAATGCATATAGAAATCTTCTTCAATCCGATAAGTTGCAAAATCTATTGGATGATTATGATGTACACCTTAATTTTGTCGTTCATCCCAAATTGAAGAACCACCTTTACTCTTTCAAAACGAATAATTCTCGGTTAAACTTTATCGAGTTAAATAAAGAGAGGTTAATCTCGGTAATAAAACGCTCGGATCTATTAATTACAGATTATTCTAGTGTTGCTTGGGATATGCACTATCAAAGTAAGCCAGTGCTATTCTATCAATTGATCAAAAGGAATACTTAGAAAAGCAAGGAGCTTATTTAGACTTTAATAATGATTTATTTGGAGATATTCATTTAACAGAATCTAATCTTATTGCTGCGGTTAGTAGCTACATTAAAAAGCCAAGCTTTAAATACCAAGAAAGAACAAAGGATGATTTTGCGTATATTGACAATAATAATAGTAAAAGAGTTTATGAAGAATTAATAAAAAGAGAATCTAGATTAAACAAACGCAATTACGTTACTAGTGTCATCAATTGTGATTTAAGTAGGGTTGTTTGGAGGAAATATAATTATTTTAAAGTACTATTTCATATACATAAAATAAATAAGAAAAAACTAGTTTATAAAAAGAATAGTTTTCTTCCTAGAAATTTAAGAAACTAAAGACCTCCTAATTAAGGGGGTCTTTAGTTTTGATAAAAACAAGAAAAAGAATTAAATTGTAATTATATGTAGAACAATCGAGAGTTATGCAGTAGAATAGAACTAGTATAAAAATTACACAAAGGAGAGAAGAATGAAAAAATCAATTGTATTACTGATCTTATTTTTACTATTTTCAAACGTCACCACTCCTCTTATTAGTCTAGCAGAATCGACAAGTAATAACTTAGAAACATACGAATTAAAAGATGATATGAACTACAAATTATTTGAAATGTGTTAGATGATGAACAGTTAGAGGAATATAATCGCAAGGTTCTAGATTACGAGAAAGATAGTAACAGAAAAGTTGAATTATATTTGTCAAATGAAGAAATTCAAATAATAGAAAATTGCCTAAATGAGTTAAAAAGTGATGAAAGCCTTATGGAAGAAGCTGAGGGCGAAGAGCAACAAAATGAGGAAGAAAAAGGCTGAAGAAAGCCTTATAGAAGAAGCTGAAGGCGAAGAGCAACAAAATGAGGAAGAAAAGGCTGAAGAAAGCCTTATAGAAGAAGCTGAAGGCGAAGAGCAACAAAATGAGGAAGAAAAGGCTGAAGAAAGCCTTATGGAAGAAGCTGAAGATAAAACTATTCAGGATGAAATAAATAGAAAAGATATAGGTATTCAAGCTTTCTCTTTAAATCGTATCAACATTCAGGAATCAGCC
>BAXC01000024.1 GCA_001310375.1 Bacillus sp. JCM 19041
AGAGCTAGAATCTAATCTAGGTACAATTGCAAGAGTGGTTCGCTCGCATTTAAAAAAGAAAATGAAATTAAGGATGGCCATGATATTATTGGTCAGTTTGGTGTAGGTTTTTATGCAGCATTTATGGTCGCAGACAAAGTAACTGTTCTTAGCCGTTCAGTAGATAGTGATCAAGCCTACTTATGGGAATCTGACGGGACTGATGGCTACACAATTGAGCCAGCAGAAAAAACGGAAGTCGGTACAGAAATTACGCTTCATCTAAAAGAGAACACAGAAGATGAATCGTATGATGAATATATGGAAGAGTATCGTTTAACGCAAATTATTAAAAAGTACTCTGACTTTATTCGCTACCCGATTAAGATGAATGTGACGGTTAGCAAACCAAAAGAGGATAATGAAGAAGAATATACAGAGTTTGAAGAAGAACAAACGATTAATAGCATGGTGCCAATCTGGCGCAAAAACAAGAGTGAATTAACGGATGAAGATTATGAGCAGTTCTATCAAGACAAGCGTTACGGTTTTGATAAGCCACTTGAGCACATTCATGTTGCGGTCGATGGAGCTGTTCGTTATAATGCGATTTTGTTTATCCCTGAAAATACGCCATTTGATTATTATTCAAAGGAATATGAAAAAGGTCTTGAACTTTATGCCAATGGCGTTTTGATTATGGAAAAGAGTGCAGAACTTCTACCAGACTACTTTAGTTTTGTTAAAGGAATGGTTGACTCCGAAGATTTGTCTTTGAATATCTCGCGGGAAATGCTGCAACAAGATCGTCAACTACAATTAATCGCTAAAAACATTAAATCAAAGATTAAAAGTCAGTTAAAAACGATGTTGAAAAAAGACCCGGATAAATACGAAACGTTTTATAAAGCGTTTGGCCGTCAGTTGAAGTTCGGAGTATATAATGACTTTGGCGCCAACAAAGACGATCTACAAGACTTGCTTATGTTCTATTCGTCTACAGAGAAGAAGCTTGTATCGCTTGCTGATTACGTTTCTCGCATGAAAGAAGGACAAACGCAGATTTATTATGCAACTGGAGAATCAACAGAGCGAATTGCGAAGTTGCCGCAAACGGAAATGGTAGCGGATAAAGGCTATGAAATTCTTTATTTCACAGAAGATGTGGATGAGTTTGCAATAAAAATGCTTCGTGTATATGACGATAAAGAATTCGTATCTGTTTCCAGTGCAGACTTGAAAATGGAAGAGGACGAAAAAGAAGACAGCACGGAAGCAAACACTGAAAATGATGAGTTGTTTGCAAAAATGAAAGAAATTCTTTCAGGCAAGGTTAAAGACGTCCGTGTGTCAAAACGATTAAAAACACATCCAGTTTTCTTAGCAGCAGACGGAGAGATCACGCTAGAAATGGAAAAAGTTCTGCAAGCAATGCCGGACAATCAGAATGTGAAAGCTGAAAAAGTGCTTGAATTAAATAGCAATCACGAGGTTTTCCAGTCATTGAAAAAAGCGCACGAAGAAGATTCAGATAAGCTAGCACTATACACGAATTTATTGTACAGCCAAGCATTGCTAATCGAAGGGTTACCATTAGAAGATCCAGTAGAGTTTACGAAAGATATGTGTAAAGTAATGATATAGTGATAATAATGACAGGGGATAAAACCCCTGTTTTTTTATGTGGAAGAAAAAAACCGTTGGAAAAATTTTATTTGTATAACTTTTTAGGATACCTTGCAATTTTGAAATACGATGTATAACATTGTATAACATGTGGTAATAATAATTGTTTTCCAAAATGAATTGTCAGATCTTTTACATAATGATTGATAATGGAAATGGAACAGAAAGAAGGGTGAAAAATGGCTGAAAATGTCAAGAAAAGCGGGCTTTTTCAACGCTTTCTAGATATGATTGAAAGAGTTGGTAATAAGCTACCACATCCAGTTAATCTATTTGCGTTATTAGCTGGTTTGGTTCTTATTGCGTCCGCCATCGTTGCAAGTTTTGGTGTGTCTGTGGATGATCCTACTAATCCTGGTGAAACAGTAGAAGTTCAAAACTTGTTGAGTGGAGAAGGTATTTCTTATATCTTTACGAGTATGGTGGACAATTTCATTGGATTTGCTCCGCTTGGTGTTGTTTTAGCAACGATGCTTGGTATTGGTGTGTGTGAGCGCAGTGGTTTAATTGGTGCAGGATTGAGAGGGTTTGTTCTGTCAATTCCGAACCGTTTAATTACGGCGGGGCTTGTTTTTGCAGCTGTTATGTCCAGTGTTGCTTCTGATGCAGGTTATGTTGTCTTACCTCCTTTAGGAGCGGTTATTTACGCAGCACTAGGACGTCATCCGATTGCAGGTTTAGCAACAGCATTTGCTGGGGTTTCAGGTGGGTTCAGTGCGAACTTAATGTTATCTGCAACAGACCCAATGCTTGGCGGAATGACGATGCAAGCAGCATCTACAATTGATCCTGCTTATGCGGATCAGATGAACCATGCAATGAATTGGTGGTTCATTATTGCTTCCACTTTCTTAGTAACTTTTGTCATTACGTTAGTGTCGGAGAAAATCGTTGAACCACGATTAGGTTCGTATAAAGGTAATTATACGGGCGACCTTGATAAGCTTAAGCCTGTCGAGAAAAAAGGCTTACTTTATGCAATAATTTCATTTGTAATTTCAGCTGGCTTAATGAGTTTGCTTGTATTCCAGAATGGGGACCGATGCGAGGAGACGGAGAAAATCCTATTGTTGTCTCTCCATTTATGGATTCCCTTGTTGTCATTATTCTCCTGCTGTTTTTAATTCCTGGTTTGGTTTATGGAATTGTGACAAAGGCTATTAAAAATGATAAAGATGTTGCCAATCAAATGTCAGACACGATGGCCTCAATGGGGATGTTTATCGTACTGGCCTTTACTGCCGGTCAATTTGTTGCTTATTTTAATGAATCGAATCTCGGTTTAGTTATGGGGATTTACGGTGGTGAGTTACTAACCGCCTTAAATATGGACGGCATTATGGTAGTTGTTGGCTTTCTAATCATCACAGCATTTATTAATTTGTTTGTAGGTAGTGCTTCGGCTAAATGGGCATGATGGCGCCTGTGTTTGTACCAATCATGATGCAAATCGGTTACTCACCAGAGTTAGCTCAAGCCGTTTACCGTGTTGCTGATTCTTCTACAAATATCATTACACCATTAATGACGTATTTTGCAATTGTGATTGCCTTTGCACAGAAATACGATAAGAATATGGGAATTGGTACATTAATTTCTGTTATGTTGCCATTCTCCATCTGGTTGTTAATTTCATGGTCTGCATTTATTATTATTTGGATTTTTACTGGGCTACCGCTCGGACCAAATGCTCCTGTTTTTTATCCGTAAGAGTTAAAAAAGACCGTATCTGCATAGACAGATACGGTCTTTTCGTTTACTGGTCCTTATTTTTACAAAAGGGTTCATAAGATTTATCTAGAATAAGTTTAATGAGGTTACTGGGAAAGGAGAGATGGAAAAGGTGAGCACAGTTCCAATGGATTTATTCTCAAAACAATTTCATCAAAGTCCCTATACGTATTATAAAGAAATCCGTTCACACCATCCATTTGCTAAAGTGAAGATTCACAATGGGATTCAGGAATCGTGGATGGCTTTTTCCTATGAAGCGGCAGAGGCGGTATTGAAAGATGAACGCTTTATTAAAGATATGCGAAAAGTATTTCCGGATGAAGTAACAGAAGAGAATTTGTCACCAATTGCACAAAGCATGTTATTTGTTGATCCTCCTGACCACAGGCGGTTGCGCAGTCTTGTGCAAAGAGGGTTTACACCAAAAACGATTGGAAGACTTAAGGGAAGAATAGAGGAAATTGCACGAGAACAAGCGTTATTGATGCAAGAAAAAGAGCGTGTTGATTTTATTGAAGCATATGCATTCCCTATCCCAATCATTGTCATTTGTGAACTTCTCGGTATCCCGTCCGAAGATCGTCTCGATTTTCAGCGCTGGTCGAATGTAATGGTAGAGTTTAGTGATGAACCCACCTTTAATGAAGAATTTCAAGCAGCGATGGTAGAGTTTCATCAGTATTTAGAGAAACTAATTGGAGCAAAACGAGAGCAGCCTAAAGATGATTTACTGTCTGATTTGATTCAAGCGGAAGAGGGTGGAGAACGTTTAACAGTAAGAGAGCTTTATGGAGTCATTATGTTATTGATTGTTGCCGGACATGAAACAACCGTTAATTTGATTGCAAATGGTGTGCTTGCCCTGTTAACACATCCCGACCAATTAAGCAAACTAAAAGAAGATCCATCTCTTACTGCACAGGCGGTAGAAGAACTATTACGCTACAATGGTCCTGTCGAATTCAGCACGGACAGGTGGGCGAGGGAATCATTTGAGTTTATGGGCCAACAGGTTAATAAAGGAGATCATGTGCTTGTTTCTTTAGCTTCAGCAGACAATGATTCAACTGTTTTTGAAAATCCGGAAAAACTAGATATTACGCGTGAAAAAAGTCCTCACCTCGCTTTTGGGAAAGGGATTCACTTCTGTCTTGGGGCGCCGCTTGCAAGATTAGAAGGGGAGATTGCGATTCGAGTGTTGTTCGAAACCTATCCGAATCTATCGCTCGATGCAGAACTATCTGACCTAGAATGGCGTCAAAGTCTAATCATACGGGGATTAAAGAAATTACCTTTGAAACTAGTATAAGGAGAGCACCTATAAAAAAGGAGAAACAATCCTTGGATTGTTTCTCCTTTTTCTTGTTAGATAGTAGACGTATCAAGTGTTAAATCATTGATGGAACAAGGTTGAAGCAACGGTTGTAGATCCACTCGTAATCCGCTTGTGTTAAGTCACGAGGGTTTCCAACAGTTTGTGGGTCTTTTAATGCTTCTTTAGCCCAACGCTCTATTTGTTTTGGATCAACGCCTTGTTGTTCAAGAGTTGGTACTTCAAGTTCTTCAACAAGTTCGTACATATACTTCACAGCTGCTTTAGCTGCTTCATTTGTCGTCATGTTCGCTATATCGATACCGAATGCTTGAGCGATACGGGCAAAGCGTCCAGGCGCGCCCATCCAGTTAAATTCCATAACAGGACCCATCATTGCTGCTACACATTGACCGTGTGCAACGGGTACCATACCACCAAGCGATTGGCTCATTGCGTGTGCAGCACCAGCCGATTCACTGCCGTAAGAAAGTCCAGCAAGCATTGCTGCTTGAGCCATACCGTAACGAGCTTCTAAATCATCGCCATCAGAGTATGCACGGCGGATGTACGTTGCTGCATATTCAATTGCAAGCAATGCAACTGCGTCTGTTACAGGCTGCGCGTATTTCATTGTGTAACATTCAACTGCGTGTGCAATTGCATCGATGCCAGTCATTGCTGTTACATGTGGAGGCATTGATGTGTGAAGCTCTGGATCAATGATTGTTAGGTGAGCCGCGATTAACGGACCGCCCGTGTTAAATTTGTATTCACGCTCTTCATCTGTAATAACCGCCCATTGAGTGACTTCAGAACCTGTACCTGCTGTTGTTGGGATTGTTGCAAGTGTTGGAATACGGTTTTCCAATGGCTTCTTACCATCAGCTGCTTCATAATCAAGCACTGTACCTTCATGTGTCACTTCAACACCAATAGCTTTGGCTGTATCCATTGAAGAACCACCACCAACAGCAACAAGACCGTCACAATCATTTTCAAGATAAAATGCAGATCCGCGAGCAATTAAACGAGTAGGAGGGTTTGGTTCTACTTCATTAAATAGAACAACTTCAACTCCTGCATTTTTTAAGCTATCTTCTACAGGCTTTGTAACACCAGCTTTATAGATCCCCGGATCAGTAACAAGAAGAACTTTCTTTGAACCAAATGCTTTCATTTCTTCCCCAAGGTTTTTAATCGCACCGATTCCATGTTTGATTGCCGTTGGTACTTCAAATGTATGGTAGCCTAACATCGATTCTACTTTCATGTGCATGCTCATTGAAATCTCTCCCTTTAAGTACGTTTGATTTATTTATCTATCTATTCACAAGAGCGTGTTTCCTCGTTTGAAACGGATTTTTATTTAAACCATCCAACGGGTTGCGGGTTCTTGTTACGGAAAATATGTTTCACTTCTGTGTATTCTTCAAGACCAATCTTACCAAGCTCACGACCAAAGCCAGATTGTTTGTATCCACCCCATGGAGCTTGTGCAAAGTAAGGGTGGAAATCATTAATCCAAACGGTTCCCATCCGTAATTTTCCTGCGACCATTTCTGCTTTATTAATATCAGTTGAGAATACAGCACCAGCAAGACCATAGATTGTGTCATTTGCTTTCGTAATAGCTTCATCTGCAGTTGTGAATGTCTCAACTGTTAAGACTGGACCAAAGACTTCTTCTTGAACGATACGCATATCGTTTTTACAGTTCGTAAAGATGGTTGGTTCTAGGAAGAAGCCATCTTTTAATTCAGCTTGCTCTGGACGTTTTCCACCAACAGCAAGAGTTGCACCTTCGTCAAGGCCAATTTGGATGTAACGTTCCACTTTCGCACGGTGTTCTGCAGAAATAAGTGGACCAGACTCAGTCGCTTCATCAAATCCGTTGCCAAGCTTGATGCGAGAAGCGCGTTCGACAAGCTTCTCAACAAAAGCATCATGAATCGATTCTTCAACAAGTAATCTTGAACCAGCAGAACATACTTGGCCAGCATGGAAAAAGACAGCATTTAGTGCTTGATCAACGGCTGTATCAAAATCAGCGTCAGCAAAAACGATGTTTGGATTTTTACCACCAAGTTCAAGCGCGATTTTTTTCACGTTGCCACTTGCAGCTTGCATAATTGTTTTCCCTGTTTCGATGCCGCCTGTAAAGGAGACAAGGTCAACGTCATTGCTTTCTGATAGGAGAGCACCAACTTCTACGCCTGTTCCAAGTACGAGGTTGACTACCCCTGCTGGAAAACCAGCTTCTTCAAAGAATTCAAATACTTTTGCTGTTGTAAGTGGTGTAATTTCACTTGGTTTTATGACGAGCGTGTTACCGGCAGCAAGTGCTGGAGCTAGTTTCCATGCTGCTTGTAAAAGTGGGTAGTTCCACGGTGTGATTTGTGTACAAACACCAATTGGTTCACGAACAACTTTGCTAGTTGAGTCTGGAATTGGGCTTTCAATCATTTCGCCACCATCTTTATCAGCAAGTCCGGCAAAGTAAAAGAAGACATTAGCGATATCATCCATGTCGCCAAGACTTTCTTCAAGTGTTTTACCTGTATCCAATGTTTCTAAGCGAGCTAATTCCTCACGGTTCTCTTTTATTTTTTGACCGACTAACCGGACCATCTCTCCTCGCTCACTAGCTGGGGTGCTTGCCCAATAACCTTCATCAAACGCCTTTCTGGCTGCAGCAATTGCTTTTTCTGAATCAGCGCGAGTACCTTCCGATGCTGTCGCAATCACTTCTTGATTAAACGGGTTGATAATATCCCGAGTGTTACCGGCTGTTGCATCAGTCCATTTTCCGTCTATATACATTTGAATGTGCATGGGATAGCCACCTTTCATTTTGTTTAAAATATATTAAACGATTAATACAAAACCAAATTTAACATTGATTTAAGATCTTGTCAAAAAAAAAGCTGCCCTTTTAGGGAGGCTCAATTTTCTCGTTTGTATCGTTCAATGATGTCTTGTGCCAAATTGCCAGATTTAAATTGAGTGACAAGTAGATCAAGAAACTCATAATATTGAAGGGATGCTTTGATTTTCATTAGTGTATATTCTGCTTCTTCACGAATTTCATCAGTAGTATCTGGGTTCTCAACAAGTGCTTCATATTGAGGGACTGCTTGTTCAATTGCCTTCATATTCACATTTCGTTCTCTTTCCCATCTGCGTGTAAAGAAAGAAGTGAAGAATTTAAAAAAGTCTCGTTCGGCTTCGTAAAGATCTTCCGTTCTCCTTTACGATAAACACGATGGATAATGTTTTCTTCCATTAGTTTGCGGACACCAATACTCATGCTACCCTTGCTCATCCCCAGCTCATCGCGAAGTTCATTAAGGTTCATGGGTTTTTCATTTAAGTAAAGCGTCGCGTATAATTGTCCAATTGAGCGATTGACTCCGTATATATCCATTGTATCGGCAATTCCATCTTTTATAATTGAATGGATACGGTCAATTTCATCGCGTGTATGTTGTTCATTTTCCATTGAAGCACCTCTTTTTTTCTACATAGTTCAAATTGTAGCGCTAGTATAGCTGCTTGTATAACGTAAAGCAAGACAGGTAAAAATAGTTTTGGAAGCGTTTGTCATTGACAGATGAAGCAGCTATGTTAGTATTATGTCTAAATTGTTTAATTCATTCTAAACAAATTTTACAAAATTAAAAGGGGAGATGCAAGGTGAAAAAGAGAATATGGCCAATTATTGCGATTGCTCCACTCGTATTAGCTGCATGCGGAGATGGAGACGCTGGTGAAGAAAGCGATTTAAAAGAAATCGAACTAACTTATGTGGCATGGGATTCAGAACTTGCATCCAATTATGTCATTAAAGAAGCATTTGAACAAGCGGGTTATGATGTGACATTAACTGTTGTTGAACAGGGCGTCATGTGGCAAAGTGTCGCAGATGGGAACGTCGATGGTCATGTTGCTGGCTGGTTACCAGAAGATATGAAAGCTGATTACGAGCGGTACCAAGATCAAGTCGTCGACTTAGGTGCAAACTTGGAAGGTGCACAAACTGGACTTGCTGTTCCAACATATATGGATATTGAAAGCATAGAAGACTTGTCAACGGATGTGGTTGGCGAAATTACAGGAATTGATGCTGGTGCTGGTGTTACAATAGCGGCTGAAGAGGCAATTGAGGAATACGGTTTAAATTTAGAACTTACATTAAGTACGGACGCGTTTATGACGCAACAACTTGGAGAAAAATATGAAGCTGGTGAACCAATTGTTGTTACTGCATGGGAACCACATTGGAAGTTTAACTCCTATGATCTTCGTTTCCTTGAAGATCCATTAGGTGTATTTGAAGCGAACGGAGAGATTCGGACGATTGTGCGTGAAGGACTAGAAGAGGAAGATCCAGATGCATTTCGAATTCTAGATCAATTTTATTGGACTTCTGATGATATGAATGAAGTGATGACCTATATTGCTGAAGAAGGCATGGAAGCGGAAGAAGCGGCTGAGTTGTGGGTAGAAGATAACCAAGATAAAGTGGATGAATGGCTTGAAGGAGTCGTATAAAAACATACAAAAAGCAGGGCAGTGCATAAGCAGCTCCCTGCTTTTTTGTGTGGATTAGGATTGGTGTTTTAACGTATAAATGGCTTGTTCGTGGTTGATGAGCTTGTCTTTGATAAAGTAAAAAGTGAAGGAAGAATGTTCTGCGTGTTTTTGTAATTTCTTTGAAATGGCTTTTTGCTCAGCTGTATCGTTTTTTAACTGAGCAACGTCTTCTTTGAGGATACCAACATCGATTTGAAGTGTTTTTAAATGGGTGTTTACTTATGAGTGAATAAATAACAGAAAGCACGCGTCATTTGTCGATTTCTGCTACAAGCGAAATTATGCTTGAACGGCACGTAACGTGTTGTTTTATACTTAAATCAGAACAGGGGGAGAGCGATGTATACAATCGGTAAACTATCTAAAAAAACAGGTGTGACAGTACGTACGCTAGATTACTACGATCAAATAAGTCTTTTGTCGCCTAAAGAAATGACAGAAGGAGGTCATAGGCTCTACTCAGATCATGATGTGATGAGGCTTGAACAAATCCTTGCATTAAAGTATATGGGCTTTCCGTTAGACAAGGTTAAACAATTGTTACATGAAACGGATTGGCGTACTTCTGTATTGGAACAATTGGATATGGTGCGTGCAGAAAAGCGGAGACTTGAACTGTTAGAGCAGGCACTCGAAGGGTTCATTATGCGGTGAAGTATGAAAAAGAAGTTAATTGGGACGTATTATTTAGTATCATCCATTTGTTTCAAGGAGGGAAAGACGGAGTGGTAGAACTGTTACAACCTTACTTATCAAATGAAGAAGTCAATCAAATTATGGATATGAAACAAGCACAAGACGAAGAAAGTCAGGAAAAATGGGAAGCACTTCTGACTGATGTCCGTGCGGATCTGAATAAGGATCCTGGCTCTGAGGAGGTGCAAGCATTAGCAGCGAGATGGTGGAAGTATGTGAAAGAAATGTTTGGCGCAGATGAAGGTTTAATTGAACGAATGTGGGCAGCGATGTCATCAGAAAAAGATCATATTATGTTTTATCCGATGGATAAGCAGGTGATTGATTTTATGGATAAAGCGATAGCGATTATGCACGAAAGAGAGGCTGTTATTAATGACAATTGATGTAAGGGGAATTAGCAAATCGTATCAAAAAACCGTTTTAAATCATCTACAGTTCAAAGCTGAAGAAGGGAGTATATTTGCGTTGCTTGGTCCAAATGGAGCTGGAAAGTCAACGGCAGTACGGATTATGTCTTCTCTAGCAAAACCTGATACTGGTAACGTCTATATAGCAGGGATATCGATTAAGGATAAAGCTGTAAAACATAAAATTGGTTATGTCGCTCAAGAAACAGGTGTAAACCTCGCATGTACGGGAAGAGAAAATTTACAGTTACAAGGCAATCTATATGGATTAAAGCGAAAGCAATTGAAAGAAAGAATGGAAGAGCTGTTACATCGATTTTCATTAGAAGAAGCCGCAGATAAAGTATGTTCTACTTATTCTGGTGGTATGAAGCGTAAGCTAGATTTAGCAATGGGGTTAATTCATAAACCTGCGGTCTTATTTTTAGATGAGCCAACAACTGGCCTTGATCCAGAAGCACGAGCTTCGTTATGGAGAGAAATCCGACGTTTAGCTCAAGATGAAAAAAATGACTATTTTATTGACGACTCATTATTTGGAGGAAGCCGATCAGTTGTCTGATCAGCTATTGATTCTTGATAAAGGAAAAGCAATTATCCAAGGTACAGCAAAAGACTTAAAAAGAGCAACTTGGTGGTGAGACAATTGAACTCGTTTTTGCAGAAGAGACAGACATGGTAGGTGTAGCGATGGTTTTAGAACGACTTTCTACTATTAATGAGAGCGTAGTTGAAGGATTAAAAGCTTATGTAATGGTTGAACGAGCAGCTGTTCTGTTTCCTAATGTTATGGATGCGCTTGCTCATAATGGAGATGTTCCTGTCGCTGCTTCTCTGACAAAACCTTCATTAGATGATGTTTATTTATTTTATACAGGAAAAAGGTATCAAATAAAGGAGGACGCATCATGACGGTACTCATGCATTCTTATTATATGGCAAGACGTCATATCCTTGAGTTAGCAAGGTCTCCCTATATTATTGCAATGAATATCATTCAACCAATTTTATATCTTTTGCTTTTTAGTGCATTGTTTCAAGCAGTTGTTGACATACCAGGGTTTAATGGCGGTTCTTACTTGTCCTATTTCGGCCCCGGTATCGTCATCATGAGCACCGTTATTGCTGGCTGTTATGGTGGTTTAACGATGGTTATGGATGAAAAGCAAGGTATTCTGGATCGCTTTCTCGTGTCGCCAGCGAACCGTTTCTCGCTTCTAGCTGGTCCACTGTTAAAAGATATTGTTACAATGATTATTCAAGCAGTTATCATGATTGGTCTTGCTTCTATTCTTGGGGCTCGTTTTGATGGTGGAATGATTGGGGTATTCGTTTTAATCGTATTTTCAGTGTTTGTTGGATTGGCTTTTGGGGCATTATCCCTCGCCCTTGCCCTCGTTGTAAGAAATGAACAAGCGCTAACATCAATTGTCGGTTTTATGCAAATGCCGATTTTATTTTTATCAAGTTTATTTATGCCACTGGATCTAGTACCGAATTGGGTGGAAGTGATCGCTAAAGCGAACCCAGTGAATTGGTCGATTGAAGGAGCAAGAGAAGCATTAACGTCTGACGCTAATTGGATAGACATTTGGATCTGTCTAGGCATGTTAGCTTGCTTTGCATTTCTTTCTGTATTCATTGCGATGCAGGCATTTAAAAACTACCAAAGAAAAAGATAGATTTTATTCTTACTATTCGTTACAATTGATTCCTTGTGATTTTTAAGGAGGTTGAGGAGATGCAACGAGTGAATGTCGTCTATACGGTCATTTTAAACGAAGAACAAGAAGTCTTGGTTGTTCATAATCGGAAACATGATAACTGGTCTCTACCAGGAGGAGCTGTTGAAAACGGAGAAACGCTTGAGCAGGCTGCAATAAGAGAAGCAAGAGAAGAAACTGGATTAAAAGTGAAACCAGGAAAACTTATTGCCGTAAACGAGGCTTTTATGACAAAAGCGGACGAACATGCCTTATTCTTTACTTTTATAGCAGCAGAAGTCAAAGGTACGATTGCGATTGAAGATAAAGAGTGGATTCATGACGTGAAGTGGGTTGACTTTAAAACTGCTAATGAACTGATGCCGTATTATCAAGGGAATCTTGAAGAACGAGTAAGGTTGCAAATAGACTATGTTTATCAGGGAAGACAATAAAGCGTGGTGCAACGGCACCATGCTTCAGACTGAAGAAAAACGCTCGCATGCGTCGTCGCTCGCCTCGGTCATATGCTCATGAACCTCTTGTTCTATTCGCATCTTCCCTCGTCTTCGCTCCTAGTCTGACAAGCGTTTTCTTTTCAGTCTGGATCGGTTATCGACTTTGTCGACAACCTCAAGCGTGGTGCAACGGCACCATGCTTTATTTAAGTTAAGTACTGAATAAGAAAGAGGCGGAGATGGACTGATTTAGCGGGTGTTTTATCTCCAAAGTACTTATTTTCTAAAATTCCTCTTGCTATCTGATAAAAATTTCGATATATTGTAAATGCTTACATAAGGTCATCTGATGACTTATGATATAATGGATTTGTTTGAGGAGGAAATGCGATGGGTACAGGTTGGCTTTCTTTAATTGCGCTTACGCCAATTCTATCTGTTCTCTTGTTTTTAATTATCTTAAAATGGCCTGCTAAACGGGCGATGCCAATTGCATTTATCGTTACAGTCATCGTTGCATATTTCGTTTGGCAAGTTCCTATTAATCAAATTGCCGCTTCAAGTATGAAAGGAATTGTAACCGCTTTAGAAGTATTGTTTATCGTTTTTGGTGCAGTGCTGATGTTAAACACACTACGTGAAAGTGGTGCAATTCATACCATTCGCCAAGGATTTACGAATATTTCACCAGACCGCCGAATACAAGCCATTGTTATTTGCTGGCTATTTGGCTCATTTATTGAAGGTGCTTCTGGGTGGGGGACGCCGGCCGCGATCTTAGCTCCTCTACTTGTTGCTGTCGGGTTTCCAGCGATGGCATCGGTCATGGTCGCACTTATTATTCAATCAACGCCTGTATCTTTTGGTGCGGTAGGTACTCCTATATTAATTGGTGTTGGATCTGGTCTAGCAGGTTCCTCGAATGTGACGGAAGCAGCTACGATACTGGGAATGACAACGGATGTTTACATAAAATCAATTGGAGGACAAGTAGCCATTTTTCATGGAATTATCGGACTATTTATTCCGTTAGTATTGGTTATGATGCTGACGCTCTTCTTTGGACAGAAACGATCAATTCGTGCGGGGCTTCAAGTTTGGAAATTTGCTTTATTTGCAGGTGTTGCATTTACTGTGCCTTACGCACTGGTTGCTAATTTACTCGGACCAGAATTTCCGTCTTTATTTGGAGGGTTAATTGGTCTTGTCATTGTTATTCCAGCAGCAAAAAAAGGATGGTTTATGCCAAAAGAGACATGGGATTTTGCTGATTCATCGAAATGGGATTCTGATTGGATGGGAACATTGTCGGCGGGTCGTCTTGTAAAACCAACTATTTCACCAGTAAAAGCTTGGTTACCATATATTTTAGTTGGCTTATTACTTGTCTTGACGAGAATGAATGACCTCCCTTTTGGAGAATGGTTAAAACGGGCATCCATTCAATTGGAGAATGTATTTGGAACACTTATTGCGATTGAAAGTACACCATTTTTTCTGCCGGGATTTATAATGATCGTCGTTTCGTTAATGGGCTTTTTTCTTTATAAGATGTCAGGAAGTGAGTACGGGTCTGCGCTAACAAGTACGTCAAAAATGATTATTAGCGCTGCGCCTGCATTATTGTTTTCTGTACCATTAGTACAAGTGTTTATTAATTCCGATATCAATGCACTAGGTTATGAAAGTATGCCACTTTTGCTCGCAGAAACGGTCTCTAAACTAACAGGTGACAGTTGGCCGTTAATTGCTCCAGCTATTGGTGCTCTAGGTGCTTTCGTTGCAGGAAGTAATACAATTAGTAATATGATGTTTTCCCTTTTTCAATTTGGAACAGCAGAGAATGTCGGCATTAATCCAGCCACGGTTGTGTCGTTACAAGCCGTTGGTGGCGCAGCTGGTAACATGATTTGCGTCCACAATGTTGTAGCTGCTTCAGCAGCGGCAGGAATTGTTGGGAAAGAGGGCGTACTTATTCGTAAGTTGATGATTCCACTCATTTATTATCTAGTGTTTGCAGGTGGCTTAGGCTATGTCGCCATTCACGGATTTGGTTTTAATAGTGGAACATTGTTTATAGTGGCTGTATTACTTGTTCTCACAATCCTTATTGTGAAATATGGTCGAAACGACAAGCTGTCTTCGTATAACAAAGAAAACAAAAAGAGTTCAAACATGTAGGAGAGGATGTTTATGAAAGTCTCGTTATTTGTGACATGTCTCGCTGACGTCTTTTATCCAGGGTCGGTCAAGATACGGTTGAAGTATTAGAGCGACTTGGTTGTGAAGTCGATTTTCCTGAAGCGCAGACGTGCTGTGGACAGCCTGCCTTTAACAGCGGCTACCACGAAGATACAAAAAAAGCTGCCAAGCATACAATTAAGACGTTTGCTCATTCAGATTATGTTGTGCTTCCTTCTGGTTCTTGTGCAGCGATGCTGCATGAGTATGCAGAGTTATTCCATGATGAGCCGGAATGGCAAAAGCGTGCAAAGGAACTATCAGAGAAAACGTATGAATTTACACAGTTTCTTGTAAATGTTTTAAAAGTGGAAAAAGTGGGCGCAACCTACCATGGGAAGGCAACCTACCATACGTCTTGTCATATGACGAGGTTGTTAAGAGAAAAAGATGCACCATTTAAATTGCTTGAGCAAGTAGATGGACTAGAACTAGAAGACCTGCCAAATAGAGAAACGTGCTGTGGATTTGGTGGGACATTCTCTGTAAAAATGCCAACAATTTCTGAACAAATGGTTGAAGAAAAAGCAAGAAATGTCGATCGGACCGGAGCAGAAGTATTGATTGGCGCAGACTGTGGCTGTCTTATGAATATTGGTGGTCGGATCGAGCGAAACGGTCAAATGGTCCAAGTGAAACATATCGCACAAATTTTAAATAGCAAGGAGTGACGAGCATGGGCATTAAAATTGGTGATCCTGCCTTTTCCAAGCGAGTCGAAAAGGGCCTAAAAGATGGGTTTATGCGACAAGCAGTTAGTTCTGCTCAAGAGCGATTAAAAACATCAAAGTCGAAAGCAGAAGTTGAGCTTGGCGATTGGGAAGAGTGGCGCAACCTATCGGAAGAAATAAGAATGCATACGCTTGAAAATATCGATTTTTATTTGCATCAATTAAGCGAGAATGTGAGCAAGAATGGTGGGCATGTGTTCTTTGCTCAAACAGCTGAGGATGCAAATGCGTATATTAAAAAAAGTTGCCAAAGAGAAAAACGCCAAAAAAGTTGTGAAATCAAAATCAATGGTGACCGAGGAAATCAGCATGAACGAAGCCCTCGAAGAAATTGGTTGTGAGGTTGTCGAAACGGATCTTGGCGAATACATTCTACAAATCGATGACCATGACCCACCATCTCATATCGTTGCACCGGCGTTGCATAAAAACAAAGAGCAAATTCGCGATACGTTTAAAGAGAAAAAAGGGTACACGAAATCAGAGAATCCCCAAGAGCTAACGTTGTTTGCACGGGAGCAACTACGCAAAGAGTTTTTGTCTGCCGATCTTGGTATCACAGGCTGTAACTTTGCGGTTGCCGAGTCAGGCAGCATTTCACTTGTGACAAACGAAGGGAATGCGAGACTCGCCACAGCTCTGCCCAAAACGCAGATCACAGTCATGGGAATGGAACGCGTTGTCCCAACCTGGGAAGAGCTTGATATTTTAGTAAGCATGCTTTGCCGTAGTGCTGTTGGACAAAAGTTAACGAGTTATGTAACAGGGTTAACTGGCGCACGTGAAGAAGGCGATGTTGATGGACCTGAAGAATTTCACCTTGTTGTTGTTGATAATGGACGCTCAAAAATAGTGGGAACGGAATTTCAAGCAGCACTTCACTGTATTCGTTGTGCAGCCTGCATAAATGTTTGCCCGATTTACCGTCATGTGGGAGGACACTCCTATGGATCGATTTATCCAGGACCAATTGGTGCGGTGTTAACGCCGCTTTTGGAAGGATATGATGACCATAAAGATTTGCCGTACGCATCAAGTTTATGCGCAGCTTGTACAGATGCGTGCCCGGTTAAAATACCTCTTCATGAGATGTTAATAAAACACCGTCGTGTCATTGCGGAGGAGAAACGAACACCAAAAGCAGAAGTATTAGCTATGAAGGGTTTTGGCATGGGTGTTAGCTCACCTGCTTTATATAAGACAGGTACAAAAATGGCACCAATGATGATGTTCCCTTTTGTTAAAGATGGAGCGATTATAAAAGGTCCTGGTCCATTAAAAGGTTGGACAGATGTGCGAAACATGCCAGCCCCAGCAAAAGAGCGATTCCGTGATTGGTATGCATCCCGGAAAAAAGGAGGCAAGACAGAGTGATTGAAAAACGTGAGCCTTTTTTAGATAATTTAGCAAAACAACTGGGACGCGACCGAAAAACAGAGGGGGTTGTTCGTCCGAGTTATAAACATGCTCCGCAATTGCGGGTAATGGAAAATTATTCTCAAGACGAGTTAGTCGGGGTATTAAAAGATCAATGTTTAGCAATCCATACAGATTTTAAACAAACACCAATGAATAAATTGGAAGAGACAATTGATACTGTGATGAAAGAATACGATGCCCATTCTGTTATTACGTGGGATGATCCCCGTTTCTATGAGTTTGGATTAAGTGCTTTTCTAAAAAGAGATCAAGTTGATTTATGGGAAACGCATCCAGAGAATCGATCAATTGAACTAGCCGAAAAAGCAGATGTCGGAATCACTTTTACAGATTGCACTTTGGCAGAGTCTGGTACGGTGACACTTTTAAGCGGCAACGGCAAAGGACGATCTGTTAGCTTGCTGCCTCGATATTACATTGCGATTATTCCTAAGAGCTCTCTCGTACCAAGAATGACTCAAGCAACAACAAAAATTCATGAAATGGCACAAGAGGGACGCTTGCCATCTTGTATTAACTTTATTTCTGGACCGAGCAACAGTGCAGATATTGAGATGAGTTTAGTAGTTGGTGTTCATGGACCTCTTAGAGCTTGCTATATTTTAGTTGATGATAAGTAAAAAAGAGGCTGGTGCTTACCGCGCCAGCTTTATACGTCTGTATGCTATACTGGTATTAGTAGATCTAAATGAGGTGTCAAACGATGGCATTTAAACAAGTGAAAACCAAAAAGATTTCTGAAGTTATTCGTGATCAACTTGAAGAGTTGATTCGAAATGGTGATATACAACCTGGCGAAAAGCTTGACTCTGTTGAGAAACTTTCTGCAAGTTTTGAAGTAAGCCGTTCTGCTGTGAGAGAGGCTCTAAGTGCATTACGGGCTGTGGGGCTTGTGACGATTCGCCAAGGTGAGGGGACGTTTGTTAATAAATATGATTTTTCAAGCATGGTAGATCCAGTAGGGATACACCGGATTCTTTCTAATAAGGAAAAACAAGAGTTGTTCCAAGTTCGGAAAATCATTGAAGTAGGAGCGGCTAGCCTGGCGGCTGTGAATCGTACCGACTATCATCTTAGATCAATGAAGAGTGCGCTCGACCAGATGGCGATCGCAGAAGCTGGGAAAGATCTAGGAGAAAAAGCAGATGTTCGGTTCCACTTGGCGTTGGCAGAGGCTACTGAAAATCAAGTCTTAATTGAAATGATGCAGAAACTTTCAGATACGCTGGCACTTACAATGTATGAAAGTCGGAAAATTAGTCTGTATGCAGAAAAACAAACACTAACACGACTTCATCAAGAGCATGAACAAATATATAAAGCAATTGAGATGCAAGATCCAAGTGCAGCAAACGGTGCGATGATGGACCATCTTGTAAATGTGGAACAGGCATTGATGGAATATGAACATCGTAAGCATGAAGCAGAATAAAAGGAGTAAAACGCTCGGGCTTACGCTGGAGCGTTTTACTTCTTATGAGTTGTTAGAAAGTGATCAATCTTATTTAATATATCCATTATAATGGCAAGGTTATCGTTTGCTCTCGAATTCGATAACTCCAACGTATGGTCCGCATCAGGAATTAGATTCATTTGAATTGGAGATTCATTTAACGTTTGAAAACGGCCTGCAACGTAGCAAGTGTCGGCGGAACCAATAAAGCTGATCCCAGGTGCTGAACGCGCGGTCATACTTAAGTAGACAGGATCTTCTTGCAATAAAGGTGTAAGCCAAATTGTTGCTGCGGTTTGAAAATCGCTCTGTTGAAGCACGCTAGCCATTGCGTACGTACCAAGAGATTTGCCAATCAAACAGTAGTCTGTATAAGGATTCGTTTGTAAGAAAGTAGCCAACACTTGAGGTACGTCTTCATACAATGAAGATACCACTTCATCAAAAGATAACGTTGGGTTATATTGATATTGAATTTTCAAAATATCATAGCCGTGTGAAAAAGCTAGTTGTGCAGGGTAGTGAAGAAGTGGACCAAGCACAGTGTAACCGAGACCAGGCAAGATGACAGCTAGCTTTTTAGAGGGTTCTGCCTGTTTCATGATTGTGCATGTTATTCCAGCAATGTTTTGTATGTCCATTATATTCCTCCTTTATGATAGGATCGTATCATAGCTTAGTTCAATTAGATAGAGAGAGAGGTAGTAAAAATGGAGTGGAAAATAAAATCGTTTCAACAGTTGTCTCCGAATGAGCTCTATGCAATTATTCAAGCGCGTATTCATGTTTTTGTCGTTGAACAAGCGTGTATGTATCAAGATTTAGACGGTTATGATCAAGACTCGTTTCATTTGTTTTTGCAAGACGCAGATGAAATCATTGCTTATGCACGTCTGCTACCAAGCAGTACGATTTACAAAGAATCATCTATTGGAAGGGTAATTACAAACAAAGCCTATCGCGGCAAAGGGTATGGTCATGAGTTAATGAAACGTGGGATGGCTTTTTTGTTAGAACAAAGAGAAGAAAGGGAAATTCGTCTCCAAGCGGAATACTACATAAAAGATTTATACAAAGGGTATGGTTTTGAAGAAGTGTCAGATGTATTTCTTGAGGATGGAATTGAACATATCTATATGGTTTATAAGTAAAAGCGGACCTGATACGATCAGATCCGCTTTCGTATTATTTTTTATCAAGTGGCAGTGACGGATCTTTTGCCCATTCTGTCATCGACCCATCATAAACGGCTACATTTGTTTGTCCGAGCTTATTTAACAATAATGCATTCCACGTTGCGGCGATGCCACTTCCACAATACGTGATCACTTTTTTTTGTATGGTCAAGTGCACCAACTTGATCAAATGTATCACGAAGTTGTTCGTCATCATAAAGTTCGGCACTCTTAGGATCTGAATGAACCCCAAAAAAGACATTAACACTACCAGGAATATGGCCGCTTCGTTCATACGTGTCCGTTTCACCATTAAAATCAGCAGGTGATAAACTATTTAATAAAAGCGTGTTGTCGTCGTGCATCGCTTTCTTCACATCTTCCTTAGTTGCGAGCAGCTCTTTGCGTCTAACGCCAGTGAAATGTGCTTTAGGATAAGAGCCTGGTTCTGTTGAAACGGGACGACCTTCATTTTTCCATTTTAAAAAACCGCCATCCAACACAGCTACGTTGTCAAACCCTTCATAATGCAGTTGCCACGCAAGGCGGGATGCCCAATCAGAACCGATAACAGGTGCACCAACAACTGCTTGTGCTTGGTCATAAACAACGACATAGGTACCATCACCGATACCAAGATCAGTGATTTTTTCTACAAACTGTTCCCTAGGTGGAACAGTAAATTTAAATTCGGCGTTTTTGTCTGATAAGTCGCCTAGCAAGTCAGCATAAACCGCTCCTGGAATATGGCCTTGCTCGTACACTTCTTTACCAGACCATACATCGTAATAACCACCTTCAGCAGGTTGTTTTAAGAATGTAGTGGCATCAACGATTCTCAAGTTGGGGTCATCAACTCGTTCGGCTAACCAATGTGTATCGACAATTAATGGAACATAGCTCATTATGTATTCCTCCATTTCACGTTATAACTAGCATCTGTTGTAAGGAAGATGCTTATTCATTTTATCTTATGATACGATGATGAAACATTGGCAAGCAAGAAAGGAGAATTGTTTATATTGATAACAGAACATTCTGATTGGAAGCGACCACATTCAAACGAATGGTATGAACAGCTATTCCGGTTAAGTAAGAAATACGTGTATACATGGAAATCGTCTTTTTTAAACAAGACAGGTGAAGAATGGTTTGACGAGGAAGTATTGCAGGTAATCGAGAATAAGAATGTGTTAGATATTGGCTGTGCAGAAGGTTCATTTACGAAAAAATGTAGTGAATTCGCAGCGCGTACAGTAGGGATGGACGCGGTGGAATCATATATTCAATCAGCCAAGCAGTATGCGAATGATAGGCTTACTTTCTTTGTGGCAAATTCAAAAGCTGGTATGCAACTAATTTGGATTCGTTTGATGTGGCATTTATTCGAAAAGGACCTACATCCGGCTATCATCATTTGCCAAGCGTGTTGAAAGATGGTGGTCTTTTTTTTTGGACTCCATCCAGGCGATGAGGCGGGGAAAGAGTTAGCAGACCTTTTCCCGAACCTATTTGAAAAAAAGACAGACTGGCCCGTAATTCATAAGCTCAATGAAATTAGAACTTCAATCCCTTTTGCTTCATTTCAGATCGAAACAAAAAACACAATTGAGTATCTTCATTCTCCAATCGATGTGTTGAAAATGGCTTGCTTTGGTCAAGTAGACTCGGTTTTTAAAGCTGCAAAGCAGGTTTATGGCAATGAAGTGAAGCGTGTATTTGCAAAAAAAGGAGGAGAAACAGGGTTGCCGATAACGTATGCACGTTATCTTGTCCGTGGATCGAAATAAAAAAGCGCACTCCAGAGAGTAGGAGCGCGCTCGTTATTATTTACTCAAACACTTTTCCGTTTTTGTCGATGTATTGGTGAGTAATGATCGTCCGTTCAAACGGTTCTCCGGCCATTGTTTTCCCTCCAACATCTACCGTGATTGTTTGTGAAGTATTTGGCTGAGATGGGGGTGAGAAAAGCTTTGCCGAATTAACGGGTTGATCAGCGCTAACTTCCCGATCGTTTATATGCACTGTGTAGGTTGTTTTAGACATATCAATTACTTTTGGATCAAACTTGACGCAATGTTTCCTTCCACCGGATGAATGGAAGTAGTAACTCCTCCTTCAAGAGCAGCAACTGCTAAGTAAGAAGCACCATCTTCATGTTTCATATGAACAGTCCATTCTCCGCTTCAGGGGAATTTACTTCAAAATGATGTGCAATTGCTCCGTTAAACAAACTGTGCTCATGCTCTGGCTGAACCACTTTAACAGAATGTGATTTCCCGTTTGGTGAAATTAGCTCAGCACTTGTTAATTCTTCGCTTGCAAGGATGGAGAGGGAGACAGTGTTAACTCCCTTTTCGATGAAAAACGGTTGTTCGCCAGCCCCTGAAAATTCACCTCCACGAACAATATGTCCAGTTTCAACTGTTGAACGGTCAGCTGAAGGTGCTATTTTTGTATTGCGCAATTGATTGCGCAAATGAGGAAAGACGAGATGCCCTTGATTAATCGCAAAATGGTCCAAAGATAAAGATGCAAATTCAGGTGCGTATGGAAGCCTTGAACTATTTACAGTAACCGCTCCATCATTTGTACCGTAAGCATTCAAATAAATACCACCAAACCAAAGGGCGGAGCCAAAGGAACCGATTGATTTACCTGACAGCGTTGAGATGGGAACGGATTGTTGGGTGACAAGAGGGTCAGTGATCGAACGAAAATGTGCCATTGTGCCCGTTTGGAGCGAATCAGTTCCTTCTGAACGCATACCGATAATAGCTGCTAACCAGCCTGCCCAATTACTATACGCTAAGTTCGCTAACTGACTCCCGTGGTGAGGAGTTCCAAGTGTAATGACCTTTGAAACGTAGCGTTCTGCATTGTTGTGGAGGAGTGCTGTCTGCGTATCAACCCCACCTTTACTATGTCCTACAACAATGATTTTCTCACCGAAATGGGCATGCATTTCAGTAAGTTTTTCGGCAAGCATAGCGCGTTATCCCAATATGATTTGTCAGGGTAAAGGTTGATGAAAGCAGTAGGATGACCTGCATTCCTTGCTTGTTGAAACATATCATTTGGCTCAAACCAGGTTGAGGAAGAACCTGTTAAACCATGAACAAATAAGATTGGTTGACCTGTTTTTGGTGCAGGATCTTCGCCTACATACCATGTGCCTGGTGGTGCATTAGGATCAGGTTTTCCTTTTGAAATGGCTTCGACGAATTGAACTGGAAGCATAAGAGAGATGACAAGCATAAGAGCGTAAGTGCTTTCATTATTTTCATTTGCTCACCCCTTTTTAGAATTAATTAAGCCTATGCCTAACTTTGTGGAGATTGTACGGTTTTCTAACAAGGTTTTTTCAAGCGAAAGCAGGGCAACTGTGCTATACTAATTTGTTAGAATCATTAGAAAGGCTTGATAGCACATGATGGATAAGCATCCAATATTAATCGTTGTATCCGTGGAGCAGGAAAAACAGCTGTGCTAAGCGGGTTGGGAAATTCTCCTTATGTTGACGTACATATATGTGGTGTGGGTATGGCAAAAGCGGCAGCAAAAACGGCAAAGCTACTTGCCCAAAAATCATATAGAGGCGTTATTAACATGGGGATTGCTGGAGGTTTTCCAGGAGAAGCGCAGATTGGCTCAATTGTTGTCGCTGAATCAATTATTGCCCCGGAAATAGGTGCAGAATCCCCTGAAGGCTTTATTCCAGTTGATGAATTAGGGTTTGGTTCACAGAGAATGAGTTCGGTTGTCGATAGTCATTTGCTTGGGAAACTAGCTGCAAAGACAGAAGTAAGAGCTGGAATGGTGTTGTCGGTTTTAACAGCAACCGGAACGGCTGAAACGATGAAACGGCGAATGACTGGCCATGGAGCTGTTGCAGAAGCAATGGAAGGTTTTGGAGTTGCATCTGCGACTGAAGAATATGGAGTTCCCTTTACAGAGATCAGGGCCATTTCAAATATGGTTGGTATTCGGGACAAAGCAAGCTGGGACTTCCCGGCGGCATTTGCAGGGTTAAAACAAGTAGCAGAATGTTTAAAGGAGGTTGAAGAAAGTGAACATAGCCTTTTCACCATGTCCTAATGATACGTTTGTATTTTATGCGTGGGTCCATGGAAAAATCGAGGAGCTCCCTCACTTAATGTAACGTATGCCGATATTGATAAAACGAATTATTGGGCAGTGGACCAAACAGGCCCGGAAGTAATGAAAGTTTCTTATGCTGCTTTGCCTTATGTATTGGATCAGTATCGCTTAATTCCGAGTGGCGGAGCGCTTGGTAGAGGATGTGGTCCTCTTGTGCTTACAAAGGAAGAACAAGAGATTAAATCACTTGAAGGGAAGACAGTTGCCGTTCCAAGTGACCGCTCTACCGCTTATTTGTTATTCCGACTATGGACAGAACAAAAACTCGACCAAAATCATGTGACGATTAAAGTCATGTCGTTTGAAGAAATTATGCCAGCTGTTAAAGCTGGAGAAGTAGACGCAGGACTTGTTATTCATGAAGCACGTTTTACGTACCAAAACTATGACCTACACTTACTGCAAGATTTAGGTGAGTGGTGGGAGGAAGACACTGGTTTCCGATTCCATTAGGTGCCATCATTGCAAAGCGGGATGTGGATGCAACTGCAATTACAAAATGGGCGACAGAGTCTGTAAACTATGCATGGGCTCACCCGGATGAGACGAAGGAATATGTGATGGATCATGCTCAGGAGTTGTCCGAATCAGTGGCCAACGCTCACATTGATTTATATGTAAATGAATTTTCTGCAAGTCTTGGAGAAGATGGATTCCAGGCGATTGAGAATTTATTAGGAAGAGCGATGAAACAGGGATTAGTCCCTGAATTTGACCTTTCAAAAATCCGGAACTAAGGCCTTTTCTGACATCATAGAAATGAAAGACGGGGGTGGGGAGGATACATATGGAATATAGACAGTTAGCTTTAGCAATGCTTCGAACTGGACTGCTTGGGTTTGGCGGTGGCCCATCGGTTATGCCTCTTTTTAAACATGAGGCAGTGAATACGTACAAATGGATGAGCGATGATGATTTTGGGGAAACATTAGCGATAGCAAATACATTGCCTGGTCCAATTGCAACAAAGATGGCCGGGTATTTAGGTTATCAAAGAAAAGGATGGCTTGGCGCAACATGGGCAATTCTTTGGCATATTTTGCCGACAAGCTTGGCGATGATCTTATTATTTTCTGTTGTTGATGCTATTAGTGGCTCGGCTGTTATTGCTGGTATGATTGGTGCCGTTACCCCAGTTATCGCTGTATTACTTGGACAGATGGCTTATGACTTTGGAAAAAAAGCGATCAAAGGTTTTGGTTGGGTATTTGGAATTGTCACTTTCGCAATTGCTTTTCTTCTTCTACAAGGACTTAATGTTCATCCTGGTTTTGTTATTATTGCTTTTATTATTTATGGTTTATTTCATTATCGTCTCGTTGATAAGTGGCGTAGCAAGAAGAAGGAAGGTGAGTCATCATGATTGTTTACCTTTATTTGTTCCTTGCTTTCTTTCTTGCAAATTTGCTAGGTTACGGTGGCGGACCTGCTTCTATTCCACTTATGTTTGAGGAAGTTGTCAATCGTTTTAATTGGCTCTCAAGTGAAGAGTTTTATAATGTACTAGCACTCGGAAACGCGTTGCCAGGACCAATTGCGACAAAAATAGCCGCATATGTTGGTTTTAGTGTAGTAGGGTGGGGAGGCGCGTTAGTTGCATTGGCTGCAACTGTTATTCCTTCAGCTGTAGCAATGATCTTATTGATGAAAGTGTTGCAAAAATATAGACAGTCGAAAGTTGTTAAAGGTTTATCACTGGCGGTTCAACCGGTCATTTGTATGTTAATGCTAATCTTAACGGTAACGATTTTTGGTGATGCAATTACCTCGATTGGTTGGATTCAATCCCTTGTTATTGCTGCAATTGCTTTTGTTTTACTTGTGAAAGTAAAACTCCATCCTGCGCTTGTGATCTTGCTTGCTTTTGCATATGGGGGAATTGTCATTCCGCTTATAAGCTAAAAAAGAGGCTGCCTTCAGGCAGTCTTTTTTAATAGGAACATATGGAAATTTAATTTTTAGGTTTTTGAGTGGATTGATAAGGAGAAGTATGATTCGTTTCAAATCTGGTGTATATACATGTATCGGCAAAACCAGGTGTGCCGATACGCCGCTCATTCTCTTTTAAGATTGCTTCAAGTTGGAAACCTAACTTTTCTGGAATCGCTCTACTTTTTAAGTTGTCAGGGTCACAACGGATTTCAAGCCTGTGTACATGAAGTGTAGAAAAAGCATAATCAATCACTGATTGGACAGCTTCGGTCATATAACCTTTGTTCACATATCTTGAATCAAGCCAATAGCCAATTTCCATCCGAGGTACTTCCCATTTAATACCGTGCAAACCTACTGAACCGATAAAGGCTCTGGAACGTTTTTCAAACAAATGGAAACGCAAGTCTTTTAAATCAATAAAATCCGCATAGGCTTGACGAACACCCGATTCCGCCTGATCGGCATTTTGAAAAGCTGACACCCAAGAAATCCATGGAGAAAGTTCCTTCTGTGAAGCTCTAAGAGAGTGAAATAAAAGTGGACCGTCGCCAGCAATAGGTGGTCTCAAAAATAGTCGGTCTGTCGTCAACACTGGTAGAGACTGATCCATAGTGAAGCCTCCAGTCATAACACAAGTATTTTTTAGTTTATGTGGTGGATGGCATGGTTTATGAGTGAATCATATATTGCGTTTATTCTTTCTTTAGATAATGGATAGAGCATCTTGGTTGGCTTATAACGGGGCTGGAAAAAAGACTGTTTTTATCATATGCTTGAACGAATGATAAATGAGGCAGGTGTGATATGAAGAAAGAGAAGCAGTTGCTAAGCCTCATGCAGTCGATCCGGGTATTGAGCTCTGCTAGAGAATTGCCTGATGTTTTGCATCAGTTGATTCAAGAAGCACTTCAAGTCATTGACGGTTCTACGTCGGGCGTGTTGTTTTTATATGATGAACAACAAGACGCTCTGTATGCGGAAAGCGCAATTGGTTTTAATATGGATGCTTTAGGTAAGGTGCGATTAAAGCCAGGCGAAGGAATGAGTGGCAAAACCTTTCAATTAAAAAAAGGAAGTATTTATTCCAATCTTGTTGATACAAAGGAAGGAATGGCTAATTTAAGTCACCATTCAGCTAAACATTACGGAGAATCGTTAACTGAATGGATTTATCCCAAAAGTGCGATTTCTGTGCCGCTCCATGCTTCAAGTGGAACATGTATTGGTGTGTTAACAGTAGATATATATGAACAGAATCGTCAGTTTGAAGAGAATGATTTAGAGCTCTTAGAGATGTTTGCCAGGCAGGCGTCCATTGCGATTGAAAATGCGAGACTTTATTCGCAAAACAAGAGAACGCAAGAGATTCACAAGGCACTGTCACGCGTATCGCTTTCGAATGGTGGATTAGACGAAATTACAGCGGCTTTAGCTCGATTAATATCAAAAGATGTGCTCGTCGTTAATGAATTTTCAGAAGAGTTATCGAGCTTTACTTATCATTCCCATCATCTCGTATCGGCCTGTCACTTATCGGATGAATTGAATTCTATTTTTTCCATAGGGAAGCCAGGTGTTCAAAAATGGAATAGCAAAGATGTACGTGCTGAATTATACAGTTTTCCGATTCAAATAGAGTCGGTCTCTATTGGCATGTTAGTCATTGCTGGTGAAAAAGGGGCACTGCTTGACCCCCTTGACCAAATCGCGATTGAGCAAGCTCTTCCTATTTTTGCAATGGAGTTGAACCAGCGTGAGAAAAAAGATGTCGACGATTTTGTTTACGCCGGTAGTTTGCTTGAAATGGTCATTCATTCTTCTAATAGGAAAGTACCAAGCCAAGAGTTAATGATGCATGTTCCTGTTGGAGCTAATCAAAACTATGTAGTCGCCAAAGTGCAAATGGATCATTGCGTTCTCCCAGTCCCATCTTTAAATCGAATGAAGCAGCAGTTGCTAAGAAAGGTCTACTATGAGATGTCTAAACTCTCTGGGGCAGTCATTGTGTATGAGAGACACTTCGATTTAACATTTCTGTTCCCTTTATCAACTGATTTATCAATTGAACAAGTAAAAACATTTTTACACGAATTGCTTTGCTATGCGGATGCCAAATGGAAGCTTGGCGGATGCGTTGGGATTGGTAGTAAGATGAACCAATTATCCGAGATTCAAGAGTCACATGCAGAAGCAGTTCAAGCAATTACCTACTTGCAACGAATGTCGGTCCAAAAACGAATAATCGATTACGAAGAGTTAGGTCCTTATCGGTTGTTTTTGAAAATGGAAGAGAACGATTTGCGTCAATATGTAATTGACACGATAGGTGTATTAATTAAACATGATCAACAAGGTCGCGGTGAATTAGTAAAGACATTGAAGGTATATATGGAACAGGGACAGCATTTAAATGAATCTGCACAAGCTCTATACGTTCACGTCAATACCGTGAAATATCGGCTGAAAAAAATCTATCAGCTTCTGGATGTGTCCTCATTTTCTGTATCGCATGCTTTTGAAGTTGAATTAGCTGTCAAAATAGCAGATTATTTAGAAAGGTACTCAATTAGCGACGATAGACAAAAATAACCCAAGAATCTTGTCGAATACAACTATAGAATTGTCTGTTCATTTCATTTATAGTCTTATCTAAGTATTTGTTCAGATTAGTTTGTTAATGAACGATACAAACAGTCGACAAAGGGGGAAGCCAGTTGGAACCTATTTTTTCTTGCTCTTATTTTTATTGCCATTATTGCTGTTGGGGAAGTCATTTCGATCGGATCACGTGCAAGAATTCCAACATTGCTTGTCGTTGTCGCAACGGTATTTATCTTGTTGCAAACGGGAATTTTGCCAGAATCATATATTGCAGCTTCCACTTTTGTAGCTGTAGGTGGAGTGTTAGTCCCAGTTTTAATTGTCCATCTAGGAACGATGATTCCATTTAAGACGATGATGCAACAATACCAAGCTGTGATTATTACATTAATAGGACTTGCCTTTTCAGTTACAGCTGTCATTGTTCTTGTCACATTGTTATTTAATTACGAAACAGCTGTTGCCGGTGCGGGTCCAATTACGGGTGGGATTATTGCTTATATTATTACGGCTGAAGGGCTACGAGAAGCCGGGTTAACGGCGATTGTAGCTGTTCCGGTAACAGTGTTCACGATTCAAAACTTCTTTGGCATGCCGCTCACATCGATTTTTCTTTCTCGATACGCGAAGAAAATTTGTGCAGATGAAACAGCGGCCGCTTTAGCTGATACAACAAATAATAAAGAGGTTAAATCTGAATCGAGTCAGAAACCACTCTTACTTCCCAAGGCATTTATGCAGAGCCACTTCATCCTGTTGTTTTTGTTATTTGCTGGTGGAGCCATTGCTGTTTTTCTAGACGGTTTAACTGGTGTGAATGCCAGTTTATGGGCTCTTGCTATTGGTGTGACTGGAGCAGCATTACGCATCTATCCAGAGCGATCAATGGATAAAGCGAATAGTTCAGGTATTACAATGATTGCCCTCATTTTTGTTGTCATGAATTCATTAATTGGTGTGACATGGGACCAAATTGTTGCATCACTTCTACCCGTTATGGTGATTATGGTAGTCGGTATCGCCGGTTTAATGATTGGAGCGATCATCGGTGCAAAGGTATTTAAATGGGATCTAAACAAGTCCATCCCTGTTGTGTTAACGGCATTATATGGATTCCCAGGAGATTATTTAATCGTTGAAGAAATTAGTAGGAGCGTCGGACAAACAGAAGCGGAACAAAAGCGGATAAAAGACGAGCTTTTGGCACCGATGCTTATTGGTGGATTTACTTCAGTGACGGTTGGCTCCGTCGCAATTGCAAGCATATTAATTTCTACACTTTAACAAAAGAAAAGGGGATGAAAGCGATGGCGGTAACAGCAATAACAAATGTATCGATGATTGATGGCACTGGACAAGAGCTTGTTGAGGAAGCAGTCGTACTAATCGAAGGAAACCAGATAAAGGCGGTAGGTTCCGCGCAAACGATTACGATTCCTGCTGATGTATGTGTGGTAGATGGGACAGGACAATACCTAATGCCTGGGTTGATTGATACCCATGTTCATATGGCGCTAGAGATTAAAAATGTACAAGAATCTCTGCTGACACCATTCTCCTATCGTTTCTATGAAGCGGCAAAGAGGCTTCATACAACGCTGCAAACAGGAATTACGTCTGTACGAGATGCTGGGTTTGCGGATGTTGGTATTAAAAAAGCAGTAGAGGATGGGCTAATCACTGGACCTAGGATGCAAGTAAGTATTAATCCACTTACGATTACAGGCGGTCACGGGGATAGCTGGAACATTTCTGGAATTAATACAACCGCTCCCATTTATCCGGGGATGCCTGATGGAATCTGTGATGGTCGGGAAGAAGTTCGAAAAACCGTACGAGAAATGTTGCGGGCAGGAGCGGATGTTGTGAAAGTTCATGCAACAGGAGGTGTCTCGAGCCCAACTGACCATCCAGAGTTCACTCAGTTCTCACAGGAAGAGCTTGAAGTAATGGTTGAAGAAGCCACATTCCGCAAAGGTGTTAAGGTGATGGCCCACGCTCAAGGCGCAGAAGGGATTAAAAATGCGGTTAGAGCAGGCATTCATTCAATTGAACACGGCATTTTTATTGATGATGAGGCTCTCGAGCTCATGCTTGAGAAAGGAACCTATCTTGTTCCGACATTACTAGCCCCACTTGCTGTTCTTGAAGCGAGTGAGACATCAAACACGATGGCACCTTATGCAATTGAAAAGTCAAAAGAAGTAATTGATATTCATAAGCGCAGCATTGAAAAAGCGTATAAAGCTGGTGTGAAGATTGCAATGGGTACGGATGCAGGGGTTTTTCCACATGGAATCAATTTGCGCGAATTAGGTCTCCTATGCGAAATTGGGATGACGCCAATGGAAGCAATCGTAGCGTCTACAAAAACAGCAGCTGAGTGTATGGGGTGGGAAGGAAAGCTTGGTACAATTGAAGCTGGTAAATTAGCTGACCTTATTTTGGTAAAGGACAATCCACTTGAGAACATTCACGTATTAGAGGATAGTAAAAATATTGTTTACGTGATGAAAGACGGAAAAGTGTATAAAGATACCGCGGAAAAAGCCGTAGGTGTGTAAATAGAAAAAGCGTGCGTTTCGTATGAACGAAGCGCACGCTTTTGGGGCTTAGTTAAGAGTCTTTAAAATAGCATCGCTTAGAAATGCTGCGCCACCATCAACAATTTGGTTGTAATAGTTAGCAAAGCGCTCATCTGCTTGGTACATGGTTGCAAGTCCTCGGTGGGCTTCCTTCGAATATGATTTCCAACTATACATAAGCCATTCTTTGTGTGCCTGAACTAACTGCTTTGTCGCCTCAGATTGGTAGTCATTTGTGGCGAGTGCTTTTGGCAATAGGGCAAGAACTTCTTGCTCTTTCGCCTGCATCGCTTTGTACTCTTCTGGTGAGAGTCCACGTAACTTCGCATTTGATTTATCAATTGTTTTATCGCTATAGGCTTTTCGAATTTCACTTCCATAGTTCGCTTCATTCTCTTTAATTAGATTTTCTTTAAATGCTTCAAACTTTTCCTGGTCACTCATGTTAACCACTCCTTTTTCCGATTGAATTGTCCGCTCTACCGTCGCAATGATTCGATTAAGACGGTCGCGTTTTTTGAGGAGAAGGTTACGATGCTGAATAAGCGCCTTTTCAGAATGGAAGGAACCAGCGGTTACGAGTTTCATAATTGTCTCGAGATCAACATCAAGCTCGCGATAGAATAAAATTTGTTGCAGCAAATTGACTTGTGTTTGCCCATAAATGCGGTAGCCCGATGAATTAATTCGTTCAGGCTTTAATAAGCCTATTTCATCATAATAACGAAGGGTCCTGCTGCTAACACCAGCAAGCTCTGCTAATTTTTTTACCGTGTATTCCATCATCATTCCTCCTCAAAAATAGAATAAGGGTTAACGTGGCGTGAAGGTCAAGAAATCATTTTACTTACATTACAGATGTAAATCAAGTTCAAACGAGAATAGAGAAAAGCCAAACTAAGAGTAGTTTAGCTAAAAAGGGTTATTCTTCAGTTTGTGGATGAAGCTCAATCTCGACATCGTTCCCACTTTCTAAATGATGTCGATGTAAGGTGAAATCATTTCCATTTCGGTAAGTAGCAGTACGTTTCACATAATAAAGGAGTTGGTTTTTAGGAGCGTTTAATGATTCAATTTCATGACCACTAATTCCAAGACGATCTCCTTCTTCTTCATGGTCTAAAGAATAGGGGACTAGATCATAGTCAAACATATCATCAGAATCATGGTAATTAAAAATGGTTTGATAAATAAGTCCATCGTCAACTTGAACAAAACGAGAAATTGGTTCGGTTTTATCCGGATTTGATACGAGCTCTAGTTTGAGTGGACTTTCTGAAGGATCAGCTATATAAATTCGTTCAATTGACTCAAACATCGAGTCAACGTTCCAATTGCCTTGATCGTCAGGCAGTATCATCATTAATTGACCATCAGCTGTAGGCTGCATTGATCCAGGCATAGCATACGACCCCTCATAGATCACTTCTAGTTCACCCTCATTTACATGATATAATTTTGTTTCATTTCTATCTGTTGTTTGAGGTTCTGCTTGTTGATTAATGTTCTCACCAGCAACCAAAAGCTGATTGGTTGTTGGGATATAAACTAAGTCGAGTAAGATTCCACGTGTCTTGGCAAGTATCGTTACCTTATTTGTTGATAAATCAATTGAAAAAATTGTGCTATAAGCGAGTTCGGAATTCACTTCATCCGGATCATCTCCATATTCATAGCCGGTTGTTTGAATGAAGGTAGCTGTATTGCCTTCCGTAAAAACCGGACTGAATAAGGAAGTACCCACTTCTGATTCAAATAAAGGAATGGACTTTTCTTTATTTGGAAGAAAAGACAGTGTTTCCATTTCATCTTCTTTTGTCACGACAAGTAATTCTTCAGCAACACTGACATCATACGCACCAGTAAAAGCAGGTCCTTTATCTTGTGATGCGTTAACGAGAGAACCAATTGTGATAAATAGTAGGCATGATCCAACGAGCGTTCCTAAAGAGATAAAAAGTGTTTTTTTATTGGTCATAAAATGAGACCTCCATTATAAAGATGGTTGGATAGGAAATAAGATACGGTGGAAGACATTGTGAAAATCACTTCCCATCATTCAGCAGGTAAATAAAACGAAATCAAGAAAGCTGCCAAGTATATGAATACGTATATCCATAATAGATAACTCGTTTTGATCCATTTTTTGTTTTTATGGGATAGTCGGATTTGTATAGCGTAAATGAGGACCAGATGACATAAGGGATCAAAAAATTTAATAGAACCAGTGTAGGCCACCAAATAAGAGAAAGCCAAAAAGAAAAGAATCCAGTACCTACTGTTATTAAAAAACCAATTGTAATATTAACGACATGAATTACTCTTTTATGAACCAAATTATTTCCACCACTCGAGTATGTTAAGGCAGTTCTGTAAATTAAGAAAATGGTTAATGCGAGCAACACATAGAATACAATGCTCCATGTTGGATTATAAGCAAAATCAGGAAACGCAAATAAAAACATTAAGATCAAATTCAATACAAGCGAAAGATTTAGCCACAGTTTTCTGTTGACTACATATGTTTGATTTAAAGCAAAAAAGAGAAGGAGAACATGAGCAATAGATGGAATGAACATCCAATTATTTGCTACATTTTCTGTTAGGAGAACATAGAAATACTGAACGCAAATAAACAAATAAGAACCCAGTGCTAAAACAAGCAAAAGCTCCCTTCGATAAGGAAACATTGCTTGTTGAAGACCATCTCCAATCACTGCCTCATGACCAAATTCCTTCATTGCCATTTCCTCCGCTTCTTTTTTTGTATAGCCTTCATCAATATATTCTTGGCGTAGCATAGTCAAATGACCATGCATTTCTTCATACATATCTTTTCGTTCGTGTTTTGTGCAGTCGGTTTGATTGATAATCCGTTGTAAGTACGCATCAATCTTAGAACTCATAAGATTCTCCTGTACGTTTAATCAGTTTGTTTAATGCAGCCCAATCGTTTTTCTTACGTGCTAGCTCTGTTTTGCCGTTTTCTGTAATGGTGTAATACTTTCTACGGGCACCTGTGGAGTCGCTCCAATACGAAGATATCCATTCTTTTTTTTCCATCCGTTTAAGTGCGGGATAGAGCGTCCCTTCACTTATTGAGTAACTTTCTTCACTTAGTGATTTTAGTTTCTTTGTCATTTCATAACCGTATAAATCATTAGCCTGTATGAGGGATAGTAGAAGAAAGTCTATGCTACCCTTCATCATTTCTTTGTCCATTAAGATCAGGTCCTTTCAAAAATACATCGTATTACAAGGTATATATACATCGTATTACAAGGGTGGTGGAAATACAACCCAGTAATTGATAAAAAATGTGGGATTGGACAAACTACCCTGTATTCAATACATACGAGGTGAACAATATGCCATCTATTTTATCTGTAGCTTCATATGATCCGCCTAATGTGCTTCCTCAAGATCAAACAATGGAGTTTGCGCGAGAATTGTTTTCTGAAAGCTATCAGGACATTGAACGCTTATTAAAAGTATTTGCGAATGGTGACATTGAAAAGCGGAATTTTGCTGTGCCTCTTGACTGGTTTAAAGATGATCATTCGCTCGGAGAACGCAATGATCAATATATTGAGAGTGCCACGGCATACTCTGTAGAGGCAATCAAGAAATGTTTAGCAAATTCATCGTTTTTAACGAGGGAGGTAGAGCCAGCAGAAGTGGATGCCATTATTTGTGTATCGAGTACAGGAATGGCGACACCGTCTATTGATGCGCGTATTATGAACAAGCTTCCGTTTAGACCTGAAACAAAACGAGTGCCTATATGGGGACTTGGTTGTGCTGGAGGGGCGGCGGGGTTGAGTCGAGCATACGACTACTGTTTGGCTTATCCAAAATCATCTGTGCTTGTTGTATGTGTAGAATTATGTGGTCTCACCTTTCAAAAACAAGACCAGTCAAAAAGCAATTTGATCGGAACATCTTTATTTGCCGACGGGGTAGCATGTGCCCTTGTTTCAGGAGCAAACTCCCCATTAATTGAGGCGAGTGCACATGCGTATCGCCCTGTGATTCGATCCACTTTATCTACATTGATGAATGATTCGGAAGACGTGATGGGTTGGGACGTGAAAGACAATGGTCTTAACGTCGTTTTCTCAAGAAGCATTCCAACAATTGTTGCCAATTGGCTAAAGCCAAATGTTGATAAATTTATGGCTGATGAGGGAATTGAGCTTACGGAGATTGATGAATTTATTGCCCATCCGGTGGGAAGAAAGTGTTAGAGGCGTATGAAAAAGCACTAGGCTTTTCAAGTGATAAAACAGATTTATCGAGACAAGTGTTAAAAGAACATGGCAATATGTCTTCACCTACCGTGTTGTATGTTTTGGAAAAATGTATGGAAAACCCTCATGAACATGGAGACAAAGGATTAGTGGCAGCTCTCGGACCTGGTTTTTGTTCGGAAATGCTTTTAGTTGAATGGGCCGGTGGTGTGCATTGAACTGGGTGTACGGCATCATTGCGTGATTATCGTACAACGACTGATTGAAGTTGTTGTAGCAAAGAGAAACGAACGTTGGATGAAAGCGAACGGTGGCGTTGAAATAGGAGCGAGCCATTATCCGTGGATGGTAGCAATGCATGTAGCCTTTTTTATTAGTCTGCTTGTAGAAGTGACATTAACAGGTGTGGTGTTTACCGTATACAGCTTTATTCCACTTCTCTTTGTATTAGTAGCTCAAATTGTACGTATCTGGGCGCTTTTATCACTTGGTCGGTATTGGAATACAAAAATTATTGTACTCCCTGAAGCACCAGTTGTGGAGAAAGGTCCATATCGCTTCTTGCGTCACCCAAAT
Organism: Bacillus sp. JCM 19041; assembly: GCA_001310375.1. Taxonomy (GTDB): domain Bacteria; phylum Bacillota; class Bacilli; order Bacillales; family Bacillaceae_D; genus Shouchella. The sequence continues at coordinate 35,723 of BAXC01000024.1, forward strand.
TACATGGTTGTTATTACAGAAATTGCGTTTATCCCGTTGTTGTTCCAAGCATATTGGACAGCACTTGTGTTTAGCGTGTTAAATGCATGGATGCTCGTTGTTCGGATTCGAGCTGAAGAAGAAGCACTGTATGGAGAGACAGAAGATTATAGAGAACGATTTAAAGGGAAGAAGCGATTTTGGTTTGTGTAAGATAAAAAGGGAGGAAAGCAATAACGATGCTTTTCTCCCTTTCTTATAGATCAATTGCAAAATAGGGCAAGCAGAACACATCAAATGTTTCCACAGAATACATGAACTCACAACCATATATAAGGATGAATCACACACTGACATCTGCTTTTAAACATTCGGTACCAGGATAAAAAAAGGTTTGAGATAAAATGTTATTCTGCTTTGCAGATCTTACCCATTTGGTGACGGTGTTTTGAGCAAACATCTGAATCTTTCAAAGCATATTGGGTGGAATCATATTCAATGTCTACTACTAATTACACCTTTTGAAATTATGTCTGCTCCGGTTTATTATTTTTTATGATTTCGTTATCTGTTAGATTTTCAAAAGATGGGAGACTGAAAGCTATTATAATGGCTGTAGCAATTACTGTTAACTTCCTTTTAATTTTCATAATAAATGTCCCCTTTAGATTAATTTTTTAATTTCTTTTTCAACAAACATGATCATATTTGTATATCCTTGAGCAGTAAATTGTCTTATTGTATCAAATAACAAAGGAATGTTACTTAATGCTTTTGCCTTGTAAAATTGTGCGTGTGCTGATAATTTTCCAGATGCTTCAATGTTCCTTATAACATCCAATGCTTTCTGATTTTGTCCACGTACAATATATTGATGTGCTTGTTCATGATCCACTACACCTTCTAAATCAAATGTTTCACCTAACATGTTCTTAGCAAAAGGAAAATAATCAGACTTAAGTTTGTATACATAATCATTGTGATTGGCTTTTTGAGCATGGAAGATAGCTTTTTCATGTGCTTCCAAACTTCTTTTTTTGTCTTGAACAATATAAATATGACCTAGCCCATGATATGTTGTAGCTAAAAGAGCATCTGGTATTGATTCTATAACACTCGCCGCTAAGTAATAACTCTCTGCACTCTCATAATCTCCGGCACCAAAAAGGCTAGCATTTCCTCCTAGCAGTGTAACTCGTGAAGCAAGTGCACTCTTGAAAAAACCACTTTCCATCTTTGAAAATTGAAGTCTAAATTGATCTATTAGTGGAGTAATATTTTTAATACCACCAATTTTGTCAAAATAGTTTAGCTGTGAAATATCAATTTTCATACGAAGTTGTTCGTTGTCAACTATGTTATTTAATCTTCTTAAATTCATAATACAGTTTTCTAGGTGTAAATTCGTTTCCAGTGAAGAGAGAAAGATTTCATATACTTTTGTCCATTCTTTTAAAAGATCATCCTGCTTATGAGTATGCAATAGTTCATTGAGTGTATCTGTTTGACTAAAAAGATGAGCATACTCAAACGCATCTTGTACATGACGGAGTTTTTTAACGTTAACGGCATACGTATTCATAAAAGGAACGTAGTCATTGGGAAGTGCTTTCTTAATAGCTGTAAGTACTTGTTCAAATGAAAGATCAGGATGATTACGGGCAAGTTTAATCATAAACTCGTCTGTAATTTCTTCTTTTTTTAAGACACGGTTCAGAATGGCAGTCGATGCCTCTATTCCAAGTTGAATGTCTATCCCTCCTTTTCCATTTATTTGCTTTCTATTCTTATCGTAATGGACAAAGTTTCAATAATCAACAAATATTTCGGAAAATTCGATTTTCCCAATAAGCTATTTGTTTATATTAGTTAAGTTTTGTCATGATCCGCCTCTTTTGAGGAAAATCATGCCGTGATTTGTCTTCTTTCTAATAAATCGAGAAATGTAGAATTTTCTTTTTTAAGAGTAAATAAAAAACTTCTTGCTTTTATAAAGAAAATTCAGGTAAGATAAGTACAGCTTTTTACTTTCGGAGAAGGAGATGAGACAAATGAAACACGTCATGATGGCAGCCGTAGGGCTAAAACATAACTGTATATATAACGAGTCTCATCTGCAAACGGACCAATTGTTGGCTGTTTAAAATTTTCTATGGGGCTTGGAGATTCAAGCGCCCTCTGCACATACGTATAGTTAGACGTTGCGGCATTGCTGCGACGTCTTTTTTATGTGCAAGAGTAAAAGCACAAATAAAAAGGAGGAAGAAGATGTGAATACCCACTCAAATGTATTTATCCCACTGATGCTTGACTTAGGAGAGCTAGAAGGTGGGTAGCTTAGTGTCGGACTTAACCAATAGAGAGAAGTGACCACGGATGTTTCGGGTATTAAAACAATTAAGTTGGTTTTTTAAAGAACAGAAAAAAAGGTATCTTGTAGCCGTTTCCTTATTAATTGTAGTGAGTGTAATTGATTTAATGCCTGCTCTCATTATTGGGAGAGCGGTTGATGCGTTTCAACGAGGCGCACTTTCCGCGTCAGTAGCAGGAACGCTTATTGGTTTGATGATTGTTGTCATTACAGCAAGCTATTTTATTAGCTATATCTGGATGCGCCAGTTATTTGGCGGCGCCTTTGTGCTTGAACGAAAATTGAGATCGACGTTTATGAAGCATTTGTTTCAAATGGATCCGCCTTTTTTTGAAAAGCGCAAAACTGGGGATTTGCTGGCGCGTGGAACAAATGACATGAAAGCAATCTCTATGACCGCAGGTTTTGGAATTTTAACATTAATTGATTCCGTTGTGTTTATGGCGATTATATTAGTGGCGATGACATGGTTAATCGATTGGAAACTAACACTGGCCGCAGTTGCGCCACTTCCAATCATTGCACTTGTCGTGACGATCCTTGGAAAAATGATTCATACCCGATTTTCAAAGGCTCAGGAAGCTTTTGGTGATTTAAACAACCGAGTCCTTGAATCGGTTGCGGGTATGCGAGTGATCAGGGCGTTTCGGAGTGAGCGTCGTGATGAGGCTTTATTCGAAGAAAAAAGCTATGACGTTTATAAGCGCTACATTCAAGTTGCACGTGTTGAATCGTTTTTTGATCCTGTTGTAAATATTGTTGTTGGCTTAAGTTATGTCATTGGGCTTGGTTATGGCGCGTATCTTGTTTTTAATCAACAATTGACACTCGGTCAGATTGTGACCTTTAACTTGTATTTAGGAATGCTCATATGGCCGATGTTTGCAATTGGGGAGTTAGTGAATATTATGCAGCGTGGCGGGGCTTCTTATGACCGCGTGCATGAGACGTTATCTGTTGAAAAAGCGGTACCAGTGTCTAAAGAAGCAGGTAATGGTGCTGCACAATTGCCTATTCGTATTAGAGGGTTAACTTTCTCTTACCCAGGCGCGACTGGTGACCAACTTAAGGATCTATCTCTTGAGGTCGAAGCAGGTCAAACGGTTGGTATTGTCGGTAAAACAGGAAGTGGAAAATCAACGCTCGTCAAGCAATTATTAAAATACTATCCTGCTGGTACGGGAGATATACTCTATGGTGATGTTTCTGCTAATCAATTAACACAAACAGAGATGAGGGAATTAGTCGGTTACGTTCCTCAAGACCATGTTTTATTCTCAAAGTCTGTACGTGAAAACATCCTCTTTGCCACAAAAAGTGCAACGGAGGACCAATTAAAACAGGCGATTAGAGCTTCGGCATTTGAACAAGACTTAAGCTTTTTGCCAGAAGGGCTAGAGACACTTGTTGGTGAAAATGGTGTCTCCTTATCCGGTGGTCAGAAGCAACGGATCTCAATTGCACGAGCGCTCGTATTAGATCCGGAAGTGCTTATCTTGGATGACTCTCTTTCAGCAGTAGATGCAAAAACAGAAGCAAAGATTGTCAGCAATATACAAACAGAACGAGCGGGAAAAACAACGTTTATTACAAGCCACCGAATGTCTGCCGTTGAACACGCTGATCAAATTCTCGTTTTACGTGATGGAGAAGTGGCTGAACGAGGAACGCATGCTGAATTAATTGAACAAAACGGTTGGTATGCACAACAAGTAAGAAACCAATCGCTTGAAGGGAAAGGGGTGACGTCATGAGCACGGAAAAACGCCTTGCACGTTACGCTCTTACAAGTAAAGGGACGATTTTAATTGCGTTACTGATGCTGACTGTTGCCGTAGCGGCTGAACTAACGGGTCCATTTATCGCTAAAACGGTGATTGATCGTCACATATCTGGAATCGAACAGCCGTGGTATGAAACGGAAGCCTACAAGGATTCAGTTGAATACAATGGTCAGTTGTATACGCGTGAAGCCAATCTGCCAGAAAGTGCAGTAACAGGTGAGCAAGTACAAATTATGCAAATTGGGACGTCGTTTTATTTTCTGGAAGAGCCTCTGCCACTTGAAGGCACACGTACGTATGAAAATGGAGTGCTTTCAATTGAATTAAACAAAGACGTCGTTCAAGCAGAAGCAGAGCCTCTTTCGGCTAGTGAAGTGCTTGCTTTTTATACACCAGAGATTCGTCCAATTTTAAATTGGCTTTTGCTTTATGTAGGAATTGTAATCGTGGCTTCTTTCTTCCGCTATGGTCAAGGGTTTTACTTGAAAAAAGCAGCTCACCGTATTATTCAGCGGATGCGTGTGGATGTATTTAATCAACTTTCACGTGTCCCAGTGCGGTTCTTTGATCATCAACCAGCGGGTAAGATTGTTGCCCGAATTACGAATGATACAGAAGCAGTCCGTGAGCTCTACATGACAGTGCTCGCAAGCTTTTTCTCAAGCGGTATCTACATTATTGGTATTTATATTGCGTTATTTTTACTTGATGTCAGGCTTGCTGTTATTACGCTTGTCCTCTTGCCAATTTTATTTATCTGGTTTAAGCTCTACCGGAAATTTGCAGCTGGTTATAACCGGATGATAAGGGCGAAAAATGCAGAGATTAATGCTTCTATGAACGAGAATGTCCAAGGAATGAGCATCATTCAAGCATTTAGGCAAGAAGAAACAAACCAAGAGGCGTTTGAAAAGTTAAATGATGAACATTACCAGTACCAAGCGCGGTTGCTACGGTTAAATTCACTTACATCCCATAATTTAACGTTCGTATTAAAAAATGTGATTTTTGTGGCGCTAATTTGGTGGATTAGTGGTGGAACCGCTGGACTGATTACACTTGGTGTTCTTTACGCATTTGTTGATTACGTCAACCGATTATTTGAACCAGTCAATCAAATTATTAATCAGCTTGCTAATTTAGAACAAGCGCGAGCTGCAGGAACGCGAGTGTTTGAGTTAATGGATGAAGCTGGTAGTGATGTTGATGATGGTACAACACCTCGTCCATTTGGTGAAGTTCAGTTTAATCAAGTAAGCTTTTCGTATAAGGATGGCGAAAATGTGCTGAATGACTTATCATTCCACGCAAAACCTGGGGAAACCATTGCTTTAGTTGGTCATACTGGATCAGGAAAAAGTTCGATTATGAATCTGTTATTCCGTTTCTATGACCCTCAAGAAGGAGAAATTCGCATTGATGGGACTGATACGAAAACGATTTCTCCTCAAGCCTTGCGTGCTCATATGGGCATTGTTTTGCAAGAACCCTACTTGTTTTCTGGAACAATCGCTTCGAACATTGCTTACGGTCGTCCTGATGCGACACGAGCTGAAGTTGAAGAAGCGATCCGACTTGTTGGGGGTGAAGAAGTGTTTCGGAAATTTAAGCATGGGCTGGATGAGGAAGTGACAGAAAGAGGAAGCACGCTTTCAAGCGGTCAACGTCAGCTCATTAGTTTCGCTCGAGCTCTGGTCGCAAACCCGGCTATTCTTGTGTTAGATGAAGCGACTTCAAGCATTGATACAGAGACAGAGCTCTTAATCCAACAAGGAATGAATACGTTAAAGCAAGACCGAACAACCTTTATTATCGCCCACCGTTTATCAACGATTAAAGATGCAGACCAAATCATTGTGCTCGACCGTGGCTCGATTTTAGAAAAAGGCAATCATGAAGAATTGCTTGCCGCGGGCGGTACGTATGCACATATGTATTATACGCAGCAAGGTCAGGTCGGGTAAAAAAGTGCCCACGAGCCAAATGAGGTCCGTGGCGAAGCTAATAAGTATTTAGTGCAGAATTAGAAAAAGAAAAATTTGAATGGATCCCAGGTGAGAAAGAGGCAGCTTTAAACGCTGTCTCTTCTTTATTCTCTGGATATTTATTAGAAAATTTTGTTTTTAATAAATATAAAGCGCTCTCTCACCTCCCTTTTCTCCCATGATATAGTATGGAGAAATAAGCAAAAACAAACTTAGTGTTGAGGTATTCCTTTACTGATTGGATAAGAAATCTCAACATGAGCATTAAGGCAGCATTCAACCATCAGGATAGGTGAAGGAAATGGGGAAAAAGCGTTCTTTAGAAAAGAAATTTATGATCTACATAACTGGTTTGATCACCTTGATCATGCTCTTAGTCACGGTGGTTTATGTTTATTTGGAACGAGAACAAGCTCGGCAATTAATTGGTGAACAAGCATTAACAACTGCGCTGGCTGTTTCCGAAATATCCGACGTGAAAACAGCTTTGGCAAATGGTAGTAATGTTGATGATGTTCGGGAAATTGTTGAACGAATTCGAGAGAGTTCTGGGGCTGAATATATTGTTATCGGAGATGTTTCTGGTGTCCGTATTACGCATCCTGATCCAACAGAAATTGGGCATCCAATGGTTGGTGGTGATAATGAGGGTGCTCTAGTCTATGGAGATAGCTATATCTCATTAGCAGAGGGTTCTTTAGGTACATCTGTAAGAGGGAAGACGCCGGTAATTAATGAAGAAGGCCAAATCATTGGGGTTGTGTCTGTTGGATTTATGATTGAATATATTAATTCTATTTTTCAGCAAGGATTTATTGCGTTTGTCATATGGCTTTCGTTGATTTTTCTTTTAGGATTGGCGGGAAGCAGAGCATTGGCAAGAAGCATTCGAAACGATACATTTGGCTTAGAGCCTTACCAGATTGCTAGGCTATATAAGGAAAGACAGGCTGTCCTTGAGTCGATAAAAGAAGGGTTGATTGCTACTGATCAAAATGGGACTGTGACACTCGTGAATCAATCCGCTAAAGACATGTTGCAACTAGGCGAAGGAATTGTCGGAAAGCCAATCGAAACGGTTCTGTCAAAATCTGAAATGGCTGAAGTGTTAAAAAAACAAGGTCGTACAGGACCGCACGAGGCTATTTTTCAGGACAAACGTCTAATTATTCATTATCAAACAATTGAAGAAAATGGTGTGTATGGTGGGAAGGTTGCTAGTTTTCAAAATCGGTCCGAATTAAATGAACTGATTAATGCACTATCAGAAATGCAGCAGTACTCACAAGATTTGCGAGCACAAACGCATGAGTATACAAATAAATTGTATGCCATTTCTGGTTGGCTTCAGCTAGGGTACACGCAAAGAGCAATTGAATTTATTCATCAGGAAACTGGGGTACAGGATCGAGACAGCAAAGTGCTTTTTGAGCAAATCAAAGACCCAACGATTCAAGCGGTGATAATAGGAAAGCGTTCCAAAGCTTCGGAAAAAAAGATAGACTTTAATGTCGATCCCGAAAGTAGTGCTGTAACAGTATGGTCGAAAACAGCGACAGCTCCTCTTGTTACAGTGATTGGTAATGTGATCGATAATGCATTTGAAGCAGTTCTTTCTGTTTCGAACCCTAAGGTCTATCTATTTATGACTGATATGGGTGATGAGCTCATTATAGAAGTAGCAGACAACGGAGAAGGAATTGATGATAGTATTGCCGATCGTATTTTTGAACAAGGATTTTCCACTAAAGCCGATGGGAAACGAGGTTTTGGTCTTGCACTTACGATGGCTGCGTTAAAAGAATTAAATGGTTCGCTCGAAATCGAAGCAAACACACCACAAGGCACGATTGTTAGTTTATATATCCCGAAGAACCAGGAGGCATAATGAAATGAACGTAATGATTGCTGAAGATGATTACCGCGTGGCAGAAATCCATGAACAATTCTTGAAAAAGATGAATGACATTCAAGTCGTCGCTAAGGCGCAAAGTGCAAAGGAAACGGTTGATCTAGCAAAAAAGCATCAACCAGATCTTTTGTTACTTGACGTTTATTTGCCAGACAGTTAGGAACGGACACATTGATCGAGCTCCAACAAAGTTGTCCTACAATGCAAGTAATCTTAATTACCGCGGCAACAGAAAAAGAGATTTTTAGAAGCGCTTTACAACATGGGGTTGCTGATTTTCTCGTTAAGCCAATTGCGTTCGAACGTTTGCAGGCTGCGGTTAGCAAGGCTGAGGAACTAAATGTATGGTTAAAAGAAAAGGATCCAATTGATCAGTCTGTCGCTGACCAATTCTTTCAGAAAACGAATAAACGTTTCATTCAGGATATAAATCTTCCTAAAGGAATCGACCAGCTGACGCTTCAAAAAGTACGGACTTTGCTTAATGAACAAGCAGAAGGTATAACGGCTGAGGCATTAGGGCGTATGTTTGGAGCCTCACGGACGACTTCTAGAAGATACTTGGAGTATTTAATCTCGGTTGGCGAAGCAAAAGCGGAACTTGAATATGGCATTGTCGGTAGACAGAACGAAAATATTGGGTTGTTTAACAACCTATTTATTAATCAAACCCGCAAACGATAAAGCTAGAAATGGAGAGCCAAGTACTAGGCTCTTTTTGTTTTGCAAAGCCATTATCTTGTGAACTTTATGAACAGAATAAACAAATAAGTCAAAATGAACGTTAAGTTGTAAACGGTTACATTTGTTGGATTTGCAAAGTAAGATAAGAAGAATGATGTGAAGGGAGTGTATATTTGTGAAAAAAACGTGGATTCTCGCTCTTGGTCTCTTTATCGTCCTGGCGGGATGTTCGATGCCGGTCCAAAAAGGAACTTTGGATGCGGACGGCAATTGGGAGCCTGATCGGTCGATCGAATTTATTGCACCGGCGGCTGCTGGTGGTGGTTGGGATACGACAGCGCGGATGCTTGCTAAATCAATTGATGAGGAAGGCATTTCTGATCGGAGTTTTGGTGTTGTGAACAAACCAGGGGGAGGAGGTGCAGTTGCTTGGGCCTATATCCATAAGCGCAACGACCCTCATAATATCTTTATTGGTTCTCCACCGCTTCACTTTGTCGCTTTGGCTGGGCAGTCTCCATTTGGTTATCAGGACTTTACACCAATCGCTAATTTAATTGCCGATTATGGAGCGTTTGCTGTTCGAGCTGACGCGAAATGGGATACGTTAGAAGAACTGTTTGCGGATATGCGTGAAGATCCAACGCAAGTGACAACAATAGGTGTTTCTTCACCAGGTAGTATGGATCATATGCAATTTGTTTTATTTGCGGAAGCAGCTGGAGTTGATATTTCGAAAATTCGGTATGTTTCTGACCAAGATGGAGGGGCGATGACTTCTGTATTAAACGGAAGTGTTGATGTTGTGTCTACTGGAGTGGCGGAAGCGGCTGAACAGGGGCGAGCCGGTAAAATGAAGATTTTAGGAATTACAGCTCCAGAACGTCTCGAAGGAGAATATTTATCCACACTGCCAACAGGTATTGAACAAGGCATTGATGCAGAATTTGTTGTATGGAGAGGGATTTTTGGACCGCCAGATATGACGGATGAACAACTAGCTTATTATGAATCTATTTTTAAAGAAGCTTCAGATTCAGATTCGTTTGCAGAAGTTCGTGAAGCGTACGGATGGGATGAATTGTATATGGGATCAGAAGAATTTACCAGTTTCTTAGATGAACAATCCGAAGATTTGGAGAAAATACTAGATGAACTTGGCTTTCGTCGCGAATAAGGAGTGATTAGGTGAGGATTACGGTTAATCGTGGAATATCGCTTGTGTTAATTACTATTGCTCTTGTTTATTTAATTATGGCATTTCAGTTGCCAGAGTATGCATTTGTACCTGTTGACTCTGATTTAATACCGAAGATGCTTGGAATCTGTCTTCTTATTTTAGGAGTCTGTTTCTTTTTTGCAAAAGATGTCGACACGGAAGAACAAAAGGCAAAGCGAACGATCCCCAAAAAAGAAGCATTTATGTTGCTATCAATGATGGGATTAATTCTGGCCTATATAACGGTTTTAGAAGTTGTTGGGTTTATTATTATGACGGCTTTGTTCATTCTTATATCAACAAGATTACTTGGGTATAAGAAATGGATTGTGAATGCAAGTACTGCTATTATCTTTTCAGTTGGCGTTTATAGTTTATTCAATTACGGCTTGTCCATCCGCCTTCCGGCTGGCATCCTGCCGTTTTAAAGGAAGAGGGGGAATTTGATGGGCTCGTTTGATGGACTTTTACAAGGATTTCAAGTTGCATTTAGTTGGGAAGGTATTCTGTTTGTTTTTATCGGGGTGCTTCTTGGAACAATTATCGGCATGATTCCAGGGTTGGGACCGATTAGTGCAATTGCGATTATGATTCCGATTACGTACGGAATGAACCCAACGATTGCGCTTGTGATGATGGCAGGTGTTTATTATGGCTCAATGTATGGGGGCTCAACCTCGTCGATATTATTAAATGCTCCAGGCGTTGCGGGGACTGTAGCGGCGGCTTTTGATGGGTATCCAATGGCCAAGCAAGGCAAGGCTGGTAAAGCTCTAGCCATTTCAGCAATTGCTTCATTTGTTGGCGGTACAATAAGTGTGATCTTGCTTATGCTTTTTGCGCCGATGCTTGCAAGCGTGGCAATCTACTTTGGACCACCTGAATATTTTGCTCTCATGTTACTGGGGTTAACCGCAATCGCTAGTTTAAGTGATGGATCAACCTTAAAAGCGCTGACTTCAGCCGTGCTTGGATTTATAGTCGTGACGATTGGGATTGACTCACAGACGGGGACAACTCGTTTTACGTTTGGTAGTGTTAATTTGCTTGATGGAATTGATTTTCTTATCATCGCACTTGGTATCTTTGCGTTAGCTGAAGTATGTTTTCTCATTTTAAACCGTAAAGACTCAATGAGTGGTTTTAAAAACATTGGTAGCTTAAAATTAAGCAAGTCAGATATAAACGAGATGAAAGGACCGATGACCCGCCAATCTTTTTTAGGCTTTTTGCTTGGTATTCTACCAGGAGCAGGTGCAACAATTTCCTCATTCATTGCGTATATTTCAGAAAAGAAATTAGCTAAAAAGCCTGAAGAGTTTGGAAAAGGATCGATTAAAGGCCTTGCTGGACCTGAAACGGCAAACAACGCAGCAACAAGTGGTGCATTTGTGCCGCTTTTGAGTCTTGGGATTCCAGGTTCAGGTACAACAGCAGTGATGCTCGGCGCGTTTCTTGTTCTTGGCGTTCAACCTGGGCCGTTGTTAGTTACGGAAAACCCAACGGTATTTTGGGGAGTTATTGCAAGTATGTACTTAGGGAATGTCTTTTTACTTATTTTAAACTTGCCTCTTATTCCTTACTTTGTAAAAATTCTTGCTGTACCAAGACCGCTTTTAATTTCGTTGGTTGTGATTTTTAGTCTTGTAGGGGTATATGCAGTAAGCTTTAGTACATTTGATTTATACTTACTTGTATTGTTTGGAATTCTTGGTTACTTAATGCGTATTTTTGCTTTTCCGGCTGCGCCATTCATACTTGCCTTTATCCTTGGAGGAATGATGGAGCAGATGCTACGTCAATCGTTAACTATTTCTGATGGGTCGCTAGGTATCTTCTTGCAAAGTCCGCTGGCAATGTCGCTGTTTGTTGTTACAGTTGCAGCACTCGTTATTCCAGCATGGAGAAACAAATCAAAAATAAAAAAAGATCGAGACGATCATTCGATTAATATGTAAAGAAAGTGAAGAACTCTGATTTTATCAGAAGTGATCCTTTTATCGTACAATTTATCGAAAAACTTCATTGAACAAGAAGGACTCATCGATCCAGATGAGTCCTTCTCTTTTTGTTTATTTCGTCCCAGCCTTTTGAGGTTGCCGCAAAGTTGATGCCGACTCAGATTAGAAAGAAGAAGTGTAAGAATCTCCGCATTC